>CAJUOT010000066.1 GCA_910588135.1 uncultured Oscillospiraceae bacterium
CCGCCGTCTTTGGCCCGGACGCCATCGCCGCCATGGGCATCGCCTATAAGATCAACATGATCCCCATGTACATCGCCCTGGGGATGTCCCAGGGGCTCATGCCCATGGTGAGCTATAATTACGGCAGCGGCAACGTCCCCCGGCTGAAAAAAACCGTCCTGTTCACGGAAAAGATCACCCTGGGGTTTATGGCCGTGGTATCGGTGGGCTACTTCTTTGCCTCCGGCACGCTGATCGGCCTGTTTATGAAAACTGAGGCCGTGGTGGCCTACGGCTCCTGGTTCCTGCGGTGTATGTGTATCGCCCAGCCCTTCCAATGCCTGGACTTCCTGGCGGTGGGCGTGTTCCAGGCCTGCGGCCTGGGGCGGTACTCCCTGCTGTTCGCCATCCTGCGCAAAATTGTGCTGGAAATCCCCGCGCTGTATGTCCTGAACTACTTCATCCCCCTGTACGGCCTGGCCTGCGCCCAGCCCTTGGCCGAGGTGGTGCTGGCCGCGGCCGCGGCGGTCATCCTGCTGCGCCTGTTCCGGCAGATGGACGCCGAGGGCACGCCGCTGCAATCCCACACCGAAAAGCGTTGACCCCCGCCTGGGGCCCATCGGGAAAAACCATAAAGCCGCCCCCGCTGTTGCCGGAACAGCGGGGGCGGCTTCTTGTCAACCCTTCAATTGTACGCCCGGTGAAGGAAGGTCACGATTTCACCCCGGCTGCACACCTGGTAGGGTTCAAAGGTAGTGTTGCCGTTGTAGCCGTTGGTGACCTTGTTCTCCACCGCCCAGGATACCGCCGCGGCATAGGGCGCGCCCGCATCCACGTCAGAGAAGCTGCTGGACTGTCCAGCCCCCGGCCTGCCCTGCACCTGCCAGATGTAGGACACCGCCTGGGAGCGGCTGCAAGGAGCGGCGGGGTCAAACCAGGCGTCCAGGAAACCCTGGCTGTAGGCCCAATCCACCGCGCCCTGATACCAGGAGGCCACGGTAAAGGGGGCCTTCTCTTTGGCCTCTGGCTCGTTTTCCGCCCGCCAGAGGAAGGTCAGAATCTGCTCATGGGAGCAGTCCACATAGGGGGCAAAGGTGGAATTGCCGTTATAGCCGTTGGTAATCTTCTCATCCACCGCCCACTGGGCCTCCTTGGCGCACCACGAGGGCACGTCGGTAAAGGATACCTCCGGCTCCTCGGGCTGCTCCGGAACGGCAGGCTGGTTCCCGGTGCTGCCGGTGTTTCCCGTACTGCCGGTACTGCCCGCGTTTCCCGTACTGCCAGTACTGCCTGTGTTCCACGTCCCGCCGGTGTTTCCCGTATTGCCGGTGTTCCCGGTGCCGCCCGTGTTCTCCTGGTAGAGCGTCACGCCGGACAGATCAAAATAAATCACATGGAATGGCGCCAGTTCTTTCTGCTCCGCCTCCGTGAGGTCGGTTTTGGCACTTTCCAGGGTAAGCTGAACCGAGAAATTCCTGCCCGTCTTGCTCACATCCACCCACATCGGCACCAGCACCTTGCCGTCCTTCACTTCGATGGAATAAGTCCCGCTGCCGTCCGTCCATTTGACCGCCTTGGGGGCGTATTTCTCCTGATATGCCTTGGTGAACTGGATCGTCGCCATAACCCCCACCCAATAGCCCATGGTATTCGGTTCATCCGCTTTGAGCTGGTGCCTGCGCAGATTGGAGCCATAGATTTTGTTGTTCTCATCCATCCGGTAGTTTGCGCAGATGGCACTGTCCGCCAGCGCGCCGCTGGAATCGTGGAGGTTCAAAAGCGCCAGCGACCTGCTCAATGTAAGGTCGTCTTCCCCGCCGACCCAGTTCCATATCGCGGTCAGGTACACATCCTCTTTGAGCGTGCCGATGTTCTCCTTGGTCACCGCCTCCCCGGCAGGGACTCCGTCCTCATCCGTTCGGAACCAGCCGGCGAACTCGTATTCCTCCAAAACAGGATCTTCCGGCCAATTGGAAACCGTGCCGCCTTCGCAAAAATAGGCGTATCCCCTGCCGCTGTCATCGCCCAATCCAAAATCAAGCCAATATCCCGTTTTGTAGGTCACCTGATCCCAATTTTCCCATTCCAGCTTGTACGTCTTTTCCCCCACTTTTTCTCCGTTCTGATAAATCAGGATCGTAATATCCTCCGTCGATCCCGCCTTCACACCTTTCGTCAGCGGGCTGAGGGGCTCCATGTCGTCCCCCCACTCCTTGAACATCAGCGTGTATCCTTCCGGAGCCACAAACGTGAAGCCGAACATCGTTTCTCCATAGTGCCCCGGAATCAGAGGGCCGTTGGCCGAGATCGTGAGCGTTCCATTCTCGTTTTTGATTGTGATCCCGGCGCTGTGTACCTCAACCTCCACCTCGGGCAGTTGCGTCCCCGCGCCGTCCTCCGCGAACGCCGCCGCGGGCAGCAGTGCCAGCGCCATGCACAGCGCCAGCAAAGCGGCCAAAAGTCTTTTTTTCATCTCGCGTTCCTCCTATTTTTATGATTTCCAACAGGCGGCGGGCGGGGGAGCACCCCCGCCCCGCGCCCCTGCCGGAAACATAAAAGCGGCGTCGAGTTTCAAAAAACCCAACACCGCTTTGAAGAAATCAACGCGAACACAAGACCTATCCCCCCGTTTTCCCTCCTTGCCATTCCGGGGAAAAACGGGTATAATAAGCCCGTGGTACGATGCAATATCGCTGTGTTGAGTGCTGCCTCACTCGCGCAGGGCCGTGGGGTGCGCCAACACCCCATGGCCTGCCGCATTTATGTTTCCACTTTTGATATTAAAGGATAACCCGGCAAATTGCAAGCATAATTTTACATATTTTTAATATTTCCCCCCGCCGCCCCACCCTTCCTGCGGAAAAATTATCCTCCTCCCTCTTTCCTTCCCCCGGCTTTGAGCCGATATATAAGGTGAACAGAGCAGAGAGGGGGTGGTCCCATGGCCGTGCAGCCTATTTCCGCAGTGGGCCGGGAGGAACCGTCCGCGGCGGATCAGGCCGAGGGCAGATATAACGAGCTGCTGGCCCAGTCGCTGAAAAAGCAGGAGGAGGGCCGCGCCACCCTCGCCGACATGATCCGGGACGCCAGGGAAAAGGCGGACGCCCAGCGGGAAAAGTTCAAGCTGGCCAAGGTCACCCCCCGGTATGGGGACGCCCCGCTGGAGGCCTACGCCCGGCTGAGCCGGGCCCGCACCCAGTCCCAGGTGGGTTCCGCCGCGGGGTACGCCAGCCGGCGCATCGCCCAGCTGGAGGCCGCCCAGCGCTCCGACCCCGACCACGCCGACCAGATCAAGGCCGCCATCGGCCAGCTGAAGAAGGCGGTGAGCCGGGCCAGCCAGAAGAAGCGCGCCCTGACCCGGGAGCAGCTCGCCCTGGCCCGCCAGAAACGGATGGCGCGGGAGAACAGGCACCGGGAGGAACAGCGCATCCGCCAGCAGCTGCGCCGGGCCCAGTCCATGCGGGCCGTGCGGGAATCCGGCTGGTTCCGGGAGGCGGACATAGCCAACCGTCAGGCCGAGCAGCTGTCCGCCACCAGGATGGAGCTGCGGGCCCAGGCGGAACAGCTGGGCGCGGCGGCACAGAAGTCCATCGACGCCGCCATGCAGGGCTATTCCGCCGGCGCACAGCTGGCCGCCGCGGATGTGGACGCGCCCATCGAAGCTCCCCAGGTAAACGTACAGGCGTAATTTATCACAGAAAGAGAGCCTGCCGCAGTGCGGCAGACTCTCTTTTTTTATCCTTTCAGTTCCCCGATGAATTGCTGCATCCGCTCGGTCACCAGCTTATCCCGCTTCATGTCGAGCAGTTCGCCCCGGCTCACCCATTGGAAGTCCACGGTCTCCCCCTCCTGGAGGGTGACCGCGCCCTTGTCCCAGTCGGTCTCGCACAGGAATTCCACATAGACGGCGCGCTCGTCCGGCGCGCTCACCCGGCCCACCTCGGTCAGGGACGCGGCGGCAATGCCCGTCTCCTCCCGCAGCTCCCGCAGGGCGCACTCCAGCGGCGTCTCTCCCGCCAGGGCGGAGCCGCCCGCCGTGGCCTCCCACAGCCCGCCGTAGACCTTTCGCAGATCCCGTTTCATCAGCAGATAGGTTCCGTCGGCGTGCCTGACCAAAATGTCGCACACCAGGTGGCACAGCCCCTCGGGAACCGGCTCCCCCCTGACCAGGGTTTTCTCCCCGATTTTCTGAAAATCCGCGTTATACGCGTCCCACAATTCCATATGTCTCCCCTCCCGATTCAGTCTTTGAACCCTTTTCCGCGTCCTGCCGGCTTCTGCAAGCGGGCCGCCTCGGCCTTGTCAGGCCCCCAGCACCCTCGCTGCGTTCTCCTCGGCGAACTGCCTGCTGTACAGGTCGTGGTAGTAGCCCCGGGCGCGCAGCAGGGACTCATGGGTCCCCTGCTCCACAATTTTTCCGTCCCGCACCACCAGGATCAGGTCCGCCTTGCGGATGGTGGACAGGCGGTGCGCAATGAGGAATGAGGTGCGGTCCTGGAGCAGATGGTCGATGGCGTTTTGGATATACTGCTCAGTCTGGGTGTCGATGGAGGAGGTGGCCTCGTCCAGCACGAAAATGCGCGGGTCGGCCAGCACCGCCCGGGCAAAGGAAATCAGCTGCTTCTCACCGGTGGAAAGGCGGTCGCCCTCCTCGCCCACGTTGCTGTCCCAGCCCTGCTCCAGCTTGGCCACCACCTGATCCGCCGACACGGCCCTGGCCGCCGCCTCAATTTCCGCATCTGTGGCGTCCAGCCGCCCGTAGCGGATATTGTCCCGGACAGAGCCGGAGAACAGGTGGGGGCTTTGCAGCACATAGCCGATGTTGGAGTGGAGCCAGAGCTGGCTGCGCTCCCGGTAGTCCCGGCCGTCAATCAAGATCTGCCCCTCGGTGGGCTCAAAGAACCGGCAGGCCAGATTCACCAGGGTGGATTTGCCCGCCCCCGTCTCCCCCACGATGGCCACGGTGGTGCCCGCCGGGATGTGAAGGGAAAAATGCTCCAGCACGTTGTCCCCGCCGTCCGGATAGCGGAAGGTCACGTCCTTGAATTCGATCTCACCCCTGAGGGGCTCCCAGTTCTCCCGCCTGGGGTGGAACGCGTCGCCGTATTTCTCAATGACCTCTGGGGTGTCGGTGATCTGGGGCTTTTCATTGAGCAGATCGGTGACCCGCTCGATCGACGCCTGGAGGGCGATGAACTCCGCCAGATTGCCCGCGATACCCTGGACGGGCTCAAAAATGCCCATGGCGTAGGAGATAAAGGCCGCGAGCGTGGCGATGTCCAGCGCCTGGTCTGCCGCCAGGTATCCCCCCCGCAGCAGCACAATGGCCACTGCCAGGGTGGAAAAAAACAGGGTCACAGGGATATACACCGCGTTGAGCCGGGAGGCCCGCACGCCAAAGCCCCGCATGGTGTCGGTGAGCTCCCGGAAGCCGCGGATGCTCTGCTCCTCGATGACCAGGGTCTTGGAGGTCTTTGCCCCCGTGATGCCCTCGTTGAAGGCGCCGGTGATTTTGGAATTGAGCTTGCGCACCTTGCGGTTCCAGTGGAGGATGCGGGGCTGGAACCAGCCCGTCAGCGCGGCCACCACCGGCACGATGAGGATGACCACCAGGGCCAGCCGCCAGTTGAGGGTGAGCATAATGGCAAAGGAGCTGACCACATAAATCAGCATATCCACCAGATCGTTCAGACCCCAGGCCAGATTGCCGGCAATGCGGTTGGTGTCGTTGGTCACCCGGGTGAGCAGGTAGCCCACCGGCGTCACGTTGTAGAAGGACAGGGACAGCGTTTGCAGGTGCTCGAACAGCTCGCGGCGCAGGTCCCTCCCCAGGTACATCTCAATATACATGGTCTGCCGGGTGCTCACCACCACCAGGAGGCTCAGCGCCACAATGACCAGCGCGTAACATGCCGCAAACGGCGCCAGCCCCTCCAGCGTCCCCCCTGTGATGAAATGGCCGATGGCGTACATCTGGAACAGGGGCATGGCCGAGGCCAGCAGGTCCGCCACGCAGGTAAACCCAAACAGGCGGAAATAGCGCCCCCTGAACCGGCCCAGAATGGGCAGCAGCCGCTTCCAGATGGCCCAGTCGAAATCCTTGGTGTATTCCTTCTCGTCAAAGGCCGCCATTATGCCTCCCCCCCTTCCGCAACGAGCGCACGGTCGTCGCTGCTCATCTGAATATCGTAAATCTCCTTATAAATACCCGGCCTGGAAATCAGCTCTCCATGGGTGCCCACATCCGCCACCCTTCCCCCATCCAGCACCAGAATGCGGTCAGCCTGCATCAGGGTGGTCACCCGGTGGGAGATGAGAACCACCGTGGCCTGGGCCATGCGCTCTTTCAGCGCGGCGCGGATTCTGGCGTCCGTCTCGGCGTCCACGGCGGACAGCGAGTCGTCAAACACCATCACCGGCGCGTTTTGCAGCAGCATCCGGGCGATGGCCACCCGCTGCTTCTGCCCGCCGGACAGGGTGACGCCCCGCTCGCCCACCACCGTGCCGTACCCGTCGGCCAGCTCCGTGATGGCCTCGTCCACGCAGGCAATCCGGGCGGCGGCGCGCAGCTCCTCCTCCGGGGCGTCGGGGCGGGTGGCGGCGATGTTCTCCCGGATCGTCTGGGAGAACAGGAAGGGCTCCTGGAGCACCAGGCCGACCTGGCGGCGCAGCTCCTCCCGGGAGATGTCCCGGATGTCCACTCCGCCGATGGTGATGGTCCCCTGACCCTCTCCCAGGTCATACAGCCGGTCCAGCAGATGCACCAGGGTGGACTTGCCCGAGCCGGTCCCCCCCAGGATGGCAAAGGTACTCCCCCACGGGATGGTGAAGGACACGTCCTCCAGCACCTTCTGACCCTCGTAGCCGAAGCTCACATGGTCGAACACGATATCGCCGCCCAGCTTCACGCGCTTCGCCTCCGGGCCGTCCTTCTCCTCGGAAGAGTTGAGGATATAGCCCACCCGGTCCATGGACACCCCCGCCTTGCTCATGTCGGACAGCACCCGGCCCAGGGAGCGCACCGGCCAGGTCAGGGCGCTGTTGTAGATCACGAAAGCCTGAAAGTCTCCCAGGGAGAGGGAGCCGTCCACCGCCGCCACCGTCCCGGCCACAATGACCGCCATCACCTGGAGGGCGGTGAGCAGGCTGCCGGAGGCCCAGTAGACGCTGAGCACATGGCCCAGCTTTACCCACAGCGCGGAAAAGCGGTCGTTTTTCTCTCCGAAGCGGTCGATCTCAAACCGCTCCCGGCCGAAGGCACGCACCACCCGCACGCCGGTGAGATTTTCCTGGGCGCAGGTGGTCAGCTCCCCCTCCGCCTCGTCGGCCACCTTGAACCGGGAGGAGATTTTGCCGTAGAACACCCCGGAGGCAATGCCCGTAACGGGGATGAACGCCAGCGACACCAGGGCCAGCCGCCAGTTCATGGCCAGCATGATGGCGGAGTACAGCACGATGAGAAACACCGTGCGCACCACCTCCATCAGCTGGTTGCAGACGAAGGTGCGGATGACCTCCACGTCGGAGGTGCACCGCTGGATGATGTCGCCGGTGGCGTGGGCGGTGTGCCACTCAAAGCTCAGGCGCTGGATGTGGCTGTACAGGTTGTCCCGGAGGCCCTTTACAAAACCCTCGGAGCCCTTGGACAGGTTGACGCGCATCCCGTAGATGCACACGCCCCGCACCGCCGCCGCCAGCACAACCGCCCCCGCCGCCAGCCACAGGAAGGGCCGCGGATCGGTCCGGAGCTGGTCCAGCGGGATCAGCGGGCGAAGAAGCCCGGGCAGGTCGGGGGCTTTTCCCCCCAGCACCGAGTCCACGGTAAAGCTGATGATCTGGGGCACCAGGGCATTGCAGATGGTGTTCATCCAGGCCAGCAGCACCGCCCCGGCGAAAAACCCCCAGCACCCCCGCAGGTGGCGCAGGATCATGTCTGTCTTTTCCCGCCGGGACAGCTTGGTCTGTGTTTCCATACAGTTCTCCTTTCCCTCATGGACGCAAAAAGCGCCCCTTCCGGATAGAAGGGACGCCGCATACCAACATCATGGCAGGACTGGAAGTTTGACTACTCCATCCCCCAGGCGCGCAAATATCCCAACAATCCAATATTCGTTCCCTTGGTTCCCTTCCATACGATGTTCGCCATGTTGCGCGCCTCCTTTCAAAATAATTTACAGCGTTGCCAAGTATATCCCTTTCCCCCGGGGTTGTCAACCCTTTTTTTCAAAACGGGGCCTTTCCATTTGCGGCGGGCGGGAGAATCCCCCGCCCGCCGCAATCCGCGTTCAGCTTCCCAGCCTCTCCCCCACCACCGCCATCTGGGCGGGGGTGGGGCCATCCTCCCCGAAGTTGAAGACCAGCTCCACCACCCTCCCCTCGTACCGCAGCAGATAGCGGTTGGACCGCCCGCCGTCCCGGTACAGCTGCCTGTACGCCTCCTCCGCCCCCCAGGGGGCGGGGTCCATGGGTTCATACAGTTTCCGGTGGGAATCGTCCACCCGCCGCTGGTCGTCCCACCGGCGGTACTGCCCCTCCCAGCACAGGCCGGACAGGAATGGGAGCCTGGGCCGGACAACGATATAGACTAGGCTGGGAATCTGGTCATAGTCCTCCTCATCAAACCGCGGGCCCTGGCGGCCCACCGTCCTCACCGCCAGAGGGGAGCTTTTCTCCTGCCGCTCCCGGCAGTAAAGCCCATAGTCGGAATCCACCAGGTCCTCCACCGTCAGGGGCAGCGCATCCTGGTGGAACACATAACTCTGCCCATCGTGCTCATAGGTCCCGCAGCCGTCCCCAAACCAGTTGCGGTTTCTGCCCTCCTGCTCCAGGCAGACCGCCGCCGTCATAACCACAAAGGATAACGTAAAGCAGGCCGCGTGGGAGATGGTCCGGCTGGTCTTGGCGGGCTTTTTCCGGCGCTTGAACAGCTGCCTACCGCTGTAAATCAGGAACGCGATGGCACAGATGCCCACGGCGCGCACCCCTATGACGGCGGCGGTGAGCCCGGGGACGGACAGAAGGCTCGCTGTCAGAGAGGCCACAATCCACAGGCGGATGATCCACTCCACCCGAGCGCAGCTGGGGGTGGGCAGCAGTTCCCCCCACTCCGCCGCTTTCTTTGCCCGGATATGCCAAAGCTCATAGCGGCCCACGTCCAGCGCACACACCGCAAAGAGCCCCAGCAGCGCTATGCCCCCCCAGAACAGGCTGCCATCGGCCAGGACGTTCACCGGATCGCTGCTCCACAGTTCGGCCAGCAGCCAGCCGTACATCAGAAGCACCGCCATCACCGTCAAATTATAGGGCAGGAAGCGGCTTTTCGCCATGCGGTGGATGGAGTCCACCGACACCACCGGGTCGGTCTCAATGGGGACAGGGTTCTTCTGTTCATTGTAAAACACCTGCATCTGGGCCGACGAGGCCGCCAGCGTCCAGCCGGTGTGGGCACAGAAATCATAGAAGGTCTTTTGCCCCTCCGAAGGCTCCGGGTCGTACTCAGACGCCTCGAGAAAGCAGCACACGCTGAACGTCAGCTTTTGTGGTTCAATCCGGCGGTAGCTCCAGAAAAATGGCCCGATTTCATCCAGCATCCACCCTTGCGCCGCCATCTTCTCCAGGCGGCGCTCAATGCCGGCGCAGTTGTAAAATGGGAACTGCTCCAGTCGGCGTTTTCTGTCCTTCATTTCTACTTACCCCCTTCGAACGCCTGGCGGTAGTCCTCCGCCTGGGCGCAGATACGCGCGTATTCCCGGCGCAGCGTCTCCCGGCCGAACTCTGTCAGCAGGTAGCTGCGCCTGCGCCCCTCCACCCGGGTCTCCCGGATCATCCCCGCCTGCGCAAACTGCTCCAGCAGATTGTACAGCGTGCCCGAGCCCACACCCACCCGCCCCCCGGTCATGGCGGGCACCCGGTCCAGAATGTCCATGCCGCAGCATTCCTCCCTCAGGCACAAAAGGATGTAGAACATCTGCTCCGTCAGCGTCTGAAATTTCGCCCTGGGCATGCGCCGCACCCCCCTTTCTCGAATATCGAGTATTCTGACCTCATTATATCCTCGAATATCGAGTTTGTCAAGGCCGGCCCGCCCAAAGTTTTTTCTTTCGGGCATTCAGATGAAACTTTTCCCCTCCCATTGACAAAAAAACCTGTTTCCTCTATAATTATGTGCTGTTGTGATTGTTTTTTGAATAAAGTTTAATTGGGAAAAGGAGGGGTTTCCTGTGGAACGGCCCGAAGGCGAAAACAAAATGGGCGTCATGCCGGTCAACCGGCTGCTGCTGAATATGGCCATCCCTATCATGATCTCCATGCTGGTACAGGCCCTTTACAACGTGGTGGACAGCTACTTCGTCTCCAAGGTCAGCCAGGACGCGCTGAACGCGGTGTCCCTGGCCTTTCCGGTGCAGAACCTGATGATCGCCGTCAGCGTGGGCACCGGGGTGGGCGTCAACGCCCTGCTGGCCCGGAGCCTGGGCCAGGGTGACCGGGAAAAGGTCAACCGCTCGGCGGTGAACGGCATTTTTCTGGCGGCGATGAGCTGCCTGGTGTTCATGGCGCTGGGGCTCACCTGCTCCCGGCTGTTCTACACCATTCAGACCGATATCCCCGGCATCATTGACTATGGCGAGGACTATCTCACCATTGTGTGCGGAGTGAGCATGGGCCTGTTCGGCGCGGTGACCATGGAACGGCTGCTTCAGGCCACGGGACGCACCTTTTATACCATGATCGCCCAGGCGGCGGGGGCCCTGACCAACATCATCCTGGACCCAATCCTTATTTTCGGCCTGGGCCCCTTCCCAAGGATGGAGGTGGCGGGCGCCGCCCTGGCCACCGTCATCGGCCAGATTTTAGGCTGCTGCGTTTCCATCTTTTTCAACGCCACCCGCAACCCGGACATCAAAATGTCCTTCCGGGGCTTCCGCCCTCACGGCTCCACCATCCGGGAGATCTACTCCGTGGGACTGCCCTCCATCGTGATGCAGTCCATCGGCTCCGTGATGGTGTTCGGCATGAATCAGATTCTCATCGCCTTCACCGACACCGCCACGGCGGTGTTCGGGGTGTATTTCAAGCTCCAGTCCTTTTTCTTCATGCCCGTGTTTGGCCTGAACAACGGCATGGTGCCCATCGTGGCTTACAACTTCGGGGCCCGCAAGCCAGACCGCATCATCAAGACCATCAAGCTCAGCGTGATGTACGCCACCATCCTCATGGTCATCGGCTTCGCCGTGTTCCAGCTGTTCCCCGGCCCCCTGCTGGACATATTCCGCTCGGAGGAGGATGCGGCGGGCGGCCTTCTGACCATTGGCATACCCGCCCTGCGCATTATCTCCTACAGCTGGCTGCTGGCGGGCTTCGGCATTGTGTCCGGGTCGGTATTCCAGGCCTTGGACCACGGAGTGCTCAGCCTGACCACTTCGCTGGTGCGCCAGCTCATCGTCCTGCTGCCCGTGGCTTTCCTCCTGGCCCGCCTGTTCGGGAACCTGGACGTGGTGTGGCTGGCCTTTCCCATCGCGGAGCTGTTTTCCTGCACCCTGTGCGCCATCTTCATGCGCCGGGTATACCGGCAGGATATCCTGCCCCTGCGGGCCCAGGCGGAACATTGACGCGGGGTTTTACAATTTCGCCATAACTGCCCATTGACATTGCCCCGCGGCATGATATAATAGGGGTGTACAAGTGAATATCCCTTATCAAGAGTGGCGGAGGGACCGGCCCGATGAAGCCACGGCAACCTGCTTTGCAAGGTGCCAAGTCCGGCGGAAACGCGAGATGAGGAAAGTCCCTGGAACCTCCAGCCCCCGCCGAATCCGGCGGGGGCTTTTTTCAGCCCCGTTTCCCCTACCAGAAGAAAGGAGAAAAAATCATGGCAAAACGTTTATTCACCTCTGAATCCGTCACCGAGGGCCACCCCGACAAGGTGTGCGACCAGATCTCCGACGCCATCCTGGATGCCATCATCGACCAGGACCCCGGCGCCCGGGTGGCCTGCGAGACCGCCGTATCCACCGGCCTGATCCATATCATGGGGGAGATCACCACCTCCTGCTATGTGGATATCCCCAAGATCGCCCGGCAGGTGGTCAAGGACATCGGCTACGTGGACGGCCAGGGCGGCTTCGACGGCGGCTCCTGCGCCGTCATCACCAATATCGACGAGCAGTCCCCTGATATCGCTCTGGGCGTGGACAAGGCCCTGGAGGCCAAGGAGGGCCAACTGGACGACGGCTTGGACAACGGCGCGGGCGACCAGGGCATGATGTTCGGCTACGCCTGCACCGAGACCGAGGAGCTGATGCCCCTGGCCATCTCCCTGTCCCACAAGCTGGCCCAGCGCCTCACCCAGGTGCGCAAGACGGGTCTGGTGGATTACCTCCGGCCCGACGGCAAGAGCCAGGTCACCGTGGAGTATGGCGCGGACGGCAAACCCGTCCGGGTGGATACGGTGGTGCTGTCCACCCAGCACGCCCCCGAGGCCTCCCTGGAGCAGATTCGCGCCGACATGATTGAGCTGGTGGTCAAGCCCACTATCCCCGCCGCCCTGCTGGATGAAAACACCCGCATTCTGGTCAACCCCACCGGCCGCTTCGTGGTGGGCGGCCCCCAGGGCGACTCCGGCCTCACCGGGCGGAAGATCATCGTGGACACCTACGGCGGCTCCGCTCCCCACGGCGGCGGCGCCTTCTCCGGCAAGGACCCCACCAAGGTGGACCGCTCCGCCGCCTACGCCGCCCGC
>CAJUOT010000067.1 GCA_910588135.1 uncultured Oscillospiraceae bacterium
CATCTGCCGCAGCGAGATGGGCAACGCTTTCTCTGAGCTGAATGATCCCATCGACCAGCGCCAGCGCTTCCAGAAGCAGGTGGAGCTGCGGGCGAAGGGAGACGACGAGGCAGGCATGATGGACGAGGACTATATTACCGCCCTGGAATACGGACTGCCACCTACTGGCGGTATGGGTATCGGGATCGACCGCTGTGTCATGCTGCTCACCAACAACGACTCCATCCGGGAGGTTTTGCTCTTCCCGACCATGAAGCCGCTGGATTAAGAATCTGCCCCAAAAGCATACCGGCTCGGCTGCCGGTATGCTTTTGCGCGTTGAAAAGAGAGGGAGACCGCTGTGGAGCAGGAAGTCGTCACCAGCCGGCACAATCCCTTATGCGTTCATTTCCGAAAGCTGGCCTCATCCCGGGCATACCGGGAGGAGACGGGGGAGTTTTTGTGCGACAGTCCCAAGCTGCTCCGGGAGGCGGAGCTGTGGGACGGGGAAATATGCGCTATTCTCTATACAGAAGGGGCTGACCTGGGTCTCTTTGAGGACGGCGGAGATGGTAGGACTGTCCGAAAGGTGCGGGTGACGGAGCGCGTTATGGAATCCGTCAGCCCTATGAAAACGCCTCAGGGGGTGGTGTTCTCCTGTCGGTGGACCCCCGGCGAATTCCAACTGCCGGAAAAACTGGGACCGGGGCCTTATCTGGTGCTGGACGGTGTGCAGGACCCGGGAAACGTGGGCACAATTCTGCGCACAGCGGACGCTTTTGACTGCGGCGGGGTGTTTCTGCTCCCCGGCTGCGCCGACCTGTACGGCCCAAAGACAATTCGGGCTGGGATGGGGGTTCACTTTCGCAGAAGTATCCGCCAATGTACCCTGGGGGAGCTGTCCGCCCGGCTTCAAGCGGCGAAAATTCCGCTGTACGCAGCGGCGTTGCGGGACGATACTGCAGATGTGCGCGGGATGGATCTGAAGAAATGCGCTGTAGTTATCGGAAGTGAAGGCCGCGGGGTATCCCGAGAAGTTCTGGCGCTTTGTGAAAAGACGGTGAAAATTCCGATGTCCTCCAGGTGTGAATCGCTGAACGCGGCGGTGGCGGCGGCGGTGGTGCTGTGGGAGATGGCGCGGGACAATCGGATATAAGCAGAACGGGGAGGGACTGTTATGTCTAACCTGAAGCATTGGATTTGGCTGACCCAGCGAAAAGGGCTGGCGGGGCAGAACGCGGTCCGGGTGCTGGAGCATTTTGGCTCCCCGGAGCTGGTCCACGCCGCCGATGAGGAGGCATACCGGCTGATGGGCGGACTGCCTGATGGAGCAATTCGGTCCCTGATGAACAAGTCGCTGGATCTGGCCGACGAGATTCTGGGGGACTGCGACCGGCTGGGGGTTCGCCTTCTGACGCTCCAGGACGCCACTTACCCGGAGCGTTTGAAAGCCATACACCAGCCGCCTATGGTGCTGTACTGGAAAGGGCGGCAGTTTGCTTTTGACGAGGAGCTGGCCATCGCCGTGGTGGGAACCCGAAAGGCGACGCCATATGGGGTGCGGGCGGCGTCTATGCTGTCCGCCGAACTGACCGGCCAGGGCGCGCTGATTATCACGGGCATGGCGGAGGGGATTGACGCCTCTGCGGTGCGGGGCGCGCTGAAAATGGGTGGACCGGTGGTATCTGTGCTGGGGGGTGGCATTGACCGGGTCTACCCCTGGTACCACAAGGATCTGTATGAGGATGTGGCGGCGGTAGGGGCTCTGGTTTCCGAGTATCCGCCGGGGACAGAGCCGAAAGGCGCGAATTTCCCCATTCGCAACCGCATCATCAGCGGCCTGTCGGTAGGAGTGGTGGCCGTGGAAAGCGGCCGCTCCGGCGGAACCCTTCTGACGGTAGGACACGCCCTGGATCAGAACCGGGAAGTGTTTGCGGTTCCTGGTCCCTTGGATGCGCCGGAGAGCGAGGGCACAAACCGCCTGATTCAGGAGGGGGCGGCCAAACTCATTTTGGGGGCGGACGATGTGCTGTGCGAGTTTTCGGAGCGGTTCCCCAGTAAGCTGCGGTCCGCGCGGGAACTGCCGCCGGAGGCCCAGGCACAGCGCCTGGAGGGGACGGCTGTCGTGCCGGATCGCCGGGAGCCCCGTCCCGCCAAAGAAAAGCCGTCCAGAAAAGCGGAGGATGACGTGGTATATCTGCGCTGGGCGGAGTGTAAAGATAAGCTGACCGACGACCAGCGGGAGCTGCTGCTGGCGCTGGATGGGGGCGTGGTTCAGGCTGACGACCTGGTGGAGCGCACCCAGATTCCTGCGCGGCGGGTGCTGTCCGCCTTGACGCTGCTGCAGATCCAGGGCTATGTGTTCGAGGAGAGCGGAAAGCGCTTCCGGGCTGCCGTCAAACTGAAAATGGAGTAATGGAGAGCATGGCAAAAACAAATTTGGTCATTGTGGAGTCGCCCGCCAAGGCGAAAACCATTGGGAAGTACCTTGGCCCCGGCTATGAGGTAAAAGCGTCCATGGGCCACATCCGGGATCTGCCCAAGAGCACCCTGGGGGTGGATGTATCTACTTTTGAGCCGGAATACCTGAACATCAAAGACAAGGCGGACGTGATCCGAGACCTGCGCAAGTCTGCCAAGGCCAGCGACAGGGTCTATCTGGCCACCGACCCTGACCGGGAGGGGGAGGCTATCTCCTGGCATCTCCAGTCGGTGCTGGGCGTACCGAAGGAGAAAACCTGCCGGGTCACCTTCAATGAGATTACCCAGAAGGTGGTCAAAGAGTCCATCGCCAATCCCAGGGAGATCGACCAGGACCTGGTGGACGCCCAGCAGGCCCGGCGGGTACTGGACCGCCTGGTGGGCTACCAGCTCTCGCCCCTGTTGTGGAAGAAAATCCGCCGGGGTCTGTCCGCAGGGCGGGTACAGTCGGTGGCCACCCGGCTGGCGGTGGAGCGGGAGGAGGAGATCCGCGCGTTCGCCCCGGAGGAATATTGGTCCATCACGGCTGACCTTTCCAGAATTGCCCCCAATCTGGGCGGATTCAAAGCCGACTTCTACGGCAGGGAAAAGCGGATGGAACTGACCTGCGAGGAGCAGGTTCAGGAGATCATAGGTGCTGTGAAAGACGCCCCATTCACGGTAAAAAGCGTGAAGCGGCAGGACAAGAGCCGCTCCCCGGCGCCTCCGTTCACTACCTCCACCCTCCAGCAGGAGGCGTCCCGGAAGCTGAACATGATTCCCCGGCGCACCATGTCCATTGCCCAGCAGCTCTATGAGGGGATTGATATCCAGGGTGTGGGCACCATAGGCCTCATCACCTATATGCGTACCGACTCCCTGCGGCTGTCGGAGGAGGCACTCTCGGCGGCCAGGACGTTTATCCAGAGCCGCTACGGCAAGCAGTACTATCCGGAGCAAACCCGGCGCTTTAAGTCCAAGGGCAGCGCTCAGGATGCCCACGAGGCCATACGGCCTTCGGATGTGAACCTTACCCCGGAGGATCTGAAGAAGAGCCTCACCTCCGACCAATACCGCCTGTACAAGCTGATTTGGAGCAGGTTCCTGGCTTGCCAGATGGCGGCGGCAGTGTATGACAGCGTCACCATCGAGACAGAGGCGGCGGGCTACCGGTTCCGGGCCAGCCATTCTTCTGTGAAGTTTAATGGCTTTACAGCGGTTTACGAGGAAGGCCGGGACGGGGAGGATGAGGCGCCCCAGTCCCCGCTGCCCGATCTGCGGGAGGGGGAGCCGCTGAAGCTCAATGCCCTCTCTCCCGGCCAGCATTTCACGCAGCCCCCGGCCCGGTTCACCGAGGCCACGCTGATCAAGGCGTTGGAGGAGAAGGGGGTGGGCCGTCCCTCCACCTACGCGCCTACTATTTCAACCATCACAGACCGGCAGTACGTGGTGAAGGAGGGCAAGTACCTCCGTCCCACACCGCTGGGCGAGGTGGTCACAGGGCTGATGAAGGAGAAATTCCCCGATATCGTGGACACCGACTTCACCGCGCAGATGGAGAGCAGGCTGGATAAGGTGGAGGCGGGCGAGGCGGCGTGGAAGCAGGTGCTGGGTGAATTTTACAGCGGCTTTGACGCGGAGCTGAAAAAGGCGGAACACGACCTGGACGGGGAGCGCATCAAGGTGCCTGACGAGGAATCCGACGAGGTGTGCGACCTGTGCGGTCGGAAAATGGTGATCAAAATGGGCCGGTTCGGGCGGTTTTTGGCCTGCCCCGGATGGCCGGAGTGCACCTTCACCAAGCCGCTGGTGGTGGAGATGCCCGGGCGGTGCCCTAAATGCGGAGGCCGTCTGGTCAAACGTACCGGCGTGAGCAAAAAGACCAACAAGCAGTATACTTATTACTGCTGCGAACACCTGAACAGCAAGGTGGAGGCCAAGCGTTGCGAATTCATGACTTGGGACGTGCCGGTGAAGGACAACTGCCCTGTCTGCGGCCAGACCATGTTCAAGCTGTCCGGAAGAGGATTCAAGCGGCCCTTCTGCGCCAACCCGGAGTGTTCCAATTTCCTGCCGGAGGATCAGCGGGGCGGATATAAAAAGAAGGCGGATGGCGCTGCCGAAGGGGAGGGCGCCCAGGCGGCGGAGAAGAAGCCCGCCCCAAAGAAAACCACAGCGAAAAAGGCCGCCGCGAAGAAAACTGCGGCCGCGGCAAAAACAAGCACAACGGCCAAGAAGACTGCGGCGAAAAAAGCCACGGCGGCGAAGAAAACCACCACTAAAAAGACCGCGGCGGCAAAAAAGGCGGCGGAGTAACTCTGCGGTTCGGCCCCATGGCGGCCTGTAATCAGGCACGGAATGCGGCGCGCCCATCGACTACCTGGCGGACTGCGCCAGCGCCCCGGAAATAGAACGAATATTTTGTGTGAAACATAGAAGAGGACGATACCCATGAATGTCACCGTCATCGGCGCGGGTCTGGCCGGGTGCGAGGCCGCCTGGCAGCTGGCCCAGCGGGGCATATCCGTCACCCTGTATGAGATGAAGCCCCGCAAAATGACCCCCGCCCACCACAGCCCCGGCTTTGCTGAGCTCGTATGTTCCAACTCCCTGCGCTCCGACCAGCTGGAAAACGCGGCAGGCCTGCTCAAGGAGGAGCTGCGCCGGTGCGGCTCCCTGATTCTGAGCTGCGCGGATGAGAACCGCGTGGAGGCAGGCGGCGCGCTGGCGGTGGACCGGGAGGGATTCTCCGCCGCTGTTACTCAGGCGGTTCGAAACCATCCCAAGATCACCGTGGCGGAGGAGGAGGCCACCACCATCCCAGAGGGAGAGGTGGTGGTGGCCTCCGGCCCGCTGACCTCGGACGCACTGTCCCAATCCATTGCCGGGATTTTTCCGGAACACAGCTACCTGAACTTTTTCGACGCGGCAGCCCCCATCGTCACCTTCGACAGCATCGACATGGAACGCGCCTGGTTTGCCTCCCGCTACGACAAGGGAACGGCGGACTACATCAACTGCGCACTGTCCGAGGAGGAGTATCTGGCCTTCTGGAAAGAGCTGTGTGCCGCCCAGGAGGCGGAGGTACACGGCTTTGAGGACAAAAACGTGTTTGAGGGCTGTATGCCGGTGGAGGTCATGGCCCGCCGCGGGGTGCAGACGCTGGCTTTCGGACCGTTGAAGCCAAAAGGTCTGCCCGACCCGAAAACCGGGCGGGAGCCCTACGCCGTAGTGCAGCTGCGCCGGGACAACGCTTCCGGGACCCTGTACAATCTGGTGGGGTTCCAGACCCATCTTAAATGGGGGGAGCAAAAGCGGGTGTTTTCCATGATCCCGGCGCTGGCACACGCGGAATACGTACGTTATGGGGTGATGCACCGCAATACGTATCTGAATTCCCCCAAGCTGCTGGACCGGTATTACCGGGTGCGGGAAAACGGGCGCATCACTTTTGCCGGACAGATTACGGGGGTAGAGGGTTATGTGGAGTCCACAGCCTCCGGGTTTTTGGCGGGGGTGGAGCTGTCCCGGCGGATGCTGGGCCAGCCGCCCATAGATTTTCCCAGGGAGACGGCCATTGGGGCGCTGGCCCAGTATGTGAGCAATGAGAGCGTCGCTGATTTTCAGCCCATGAATATCAACTTTGGCATCATGCCGCCCCTGGACCACAAGGTCAAAGGGAAGCGGAACAAAAATGCCGAGCTGTCCCGGCGTTCGCTGGAGTTGGTGGATGGAATCAAAGAGAGATTGTAAAGGGAGGCCGACGGTATGCGCATCATTGTAGACGCAATGGGAGGGGATTACGCCCCCCTGGCTCCGGTGCAGGGGGCTTTGCAGGCGATCAAGGAAGATGAGGTGGAGGTTGTGCTGGTGGGCCGCGGGGAAGACATCCTGGAGGCCCTCAAGGCAGAGGGGGTAGCGGAACTGCCCCAGGGCCTGTCCATCACCCACGCCGACCAGGTGGTGGAGATGTGCGACAACCCCGCCACCGCGTTCAAAGAGAAGAAAGACTCCTCCCTCACGGTGGGGCTGAACATGGTCAAGAGCGGGGAGGGAGACGCCTTTGTGTCCGCCGGCTCCACCGGGGCGCTGCTCTCGGGAGCCACTCTGCTGGTGAAACGGATCAAGGGGATCCGGCGGGCGGCTATGGCCCCGGTGATTCCCACCGGGGGCGGCGGGGCCGTGCTGGTGGACTGCGGAGCCACCGCCGAGGGTACGCCGGAGTTCCTGCTTCAGTTTGCCTTTATGGGCAGCTACTACGCGGAGCGGGTGCTGGGCCGGCCTGAGCCGAAAGTGGGTCTGCTGAATATTGGTACAGAGCCCTCCAAAGGCACTGACCTCCAGCGGGAAGCCTATGCCCTGCTGAAAAAGGCGGGGGAGGAAGGCCGCATCAACTTTGCGGGAAATGTGGAGGCCCGGGAGGCAGTGGAGGGCGCTGTGGACGTGATCGTGGCGGACGGCTACTCGGGCAATATTTTCCTCAAGGCGGTGGAGGGCGCGGGGCTGTTCCTCAGCCGCGAAATGAAGAAAATGTTTATGAAGAGCCTCAAGACCAAGCTTGCCGCCCTGCTGATGAAAGATGGCCTGCGGGAATTCAAAAAGCTGCTGGATTCCAGCGAAGTGGGAGGGACGGCGCTCATCGGCATCTCCAGGCCGGTGGTGAAGGCCCACGGCTCATCCAATGGCCGCGCCATGAAAAACGCCATCCGGCAGGCGGTGGAATTCAGCCGCTCTGGTATCATTGAGGACATAGCGGAAAATGTGGAATATATGCGACTGCCGGTGCGGCCTGCCGGCGCAGACGGGGACCGGAAGTGACACCAGAAAAAATTTGTCAAAATACTATTGACAGCGGGAGGCAAAGTCCCTATTATGGTGTTGACTAAAGCAACATAAAAGGAGCTGCTCTAAGATGTTTGATAAACTGTGTAAGCTGATCGCCGAGCAATTCGGCGTAGACCCTGAAACCATTGCTCCCGATACCGCCTTTGTGGATGACTTGGGCGCAGACTCTGTGGATCTGATGGACCTGTCCATGGCGTTGGAAGATGAATTTGGTATGGAGGAGATGGACAGCGATTCCATTGAGTCCATCGTGACCGTGGGAGACCTGTACAAATATATGCAGGAGCATCTGGATATCTAAGATATAGCTTACGATTTGCGCCGAAAGGGCCCCGCCGAGGCGGGGCTTTTTCCGTGGTGGAGGATATTTATGAACGAACTGGAAGAAAAACTGGGTTATCATTTCCATGACCGGGGGCTGCTGGAGCACGCCATGACTCACAGCTCTTACGCTAACGAACACCGGGGCGCGGGACTGACCAGCAATGAACGTCTGGAGTTCCTGGGCGATTCAGTACTGGGAGTGGTAGTGGCGGACTATTTGTTTCATGAGCACCCGGATATGCCCGAGGGGGAGCTGACCCGTACCCGGGCCGCCCTGGTGTGTGAAGGCAGCCTGCATGAGGCAGCCAAGGGTTTGAACCTGGGACGGTACCTCCGCCTGGGAAAAGGAGAGGACGCCGGAGGCGGCCGGAAGCGGCCCTCCATTCTGGCCGACGCCACCGAGGCCATGCTGGCCGCCGTCTATCTGGACGGAGGGGCGGAGGCGGTGCGGCCCATCATTCGGGCGCTGATCCTGGACAAAGAGCAGGAGAAGGCTGCCGGCCGGGACTACAAGACCGCCCTCCAGGAGTATGTACAGCGCACACCGGGGGCGGCGGTGAGCTATAAGCTTCTGCGGGAGAGCGGCCCCGACCACTGCCGCAGTTTCGAGATGGAGGCGTCGGTGGACGGGAAGGTCATCGGCGCGGGGGAGGGCCGGACGAAAAAAGAGGCCGAGCAGATGGCGGCCAAGGCGGCGCTGGAGAAGCTGCATAGCTGAATAAAGGAGGGTAAAAATGAAGTGTGAAAAGTGTGGTTCTGATAACATAATTGAGGGAAAACTGTCAACGGGATTGGGCGGTCTGGTGTTTACCACAGAGAAATCCCAGCAAAAAATCCCTTTTTCGAAAAATTATTCGGTATTGACGGCGAAGGGGTGTAAAGATTGTGGGGCGGTGTTCGATATTCGGATGGTAACGCCGCAATACGTGGATGAGGACAGGTGAGGGAATCGGATGAGACGGGAACTGGGAATCGCCCGGTGCGGGCTGGCGTGCTGCCTGTGCACGGAACATGAGACGTGCTCTGGCTGTGATTCGGAGGGCTGTCCTGACAGCGGCTGGTGCGAAAACAGGAAATGTTCCATAGAAAAGGGGTTGCTTCACTGTTATGCCTGCGAACAGGACTGCAAAAAGGGGCTGCTGAGCAAGCTGAAGCCTTATGGCTTCACCCTGTTCGCCAAACGGTATGGGGTGAACAGGCTGCTGGACTGCTTAGAGGAAAATGAGAAGCGGGGAATCGTCTACCACCGGGAAGGGATATATGGGGACTATGATGGTTTCGACGATGTGGAGAAGCTGATAGAATTTATAAAAAGCGGGAAGCGCGGATGATTTATTTGAGCTAAGGAGGGGCCCTTTTGGATGAAGATGAGCTGCGAGAGCAGATGAGAGGTTTGCTTCAAAAGCAGCAAATATGTTTGTGGGTCCAAAGGTTTCTTGGTGTTTTGACGATAATATTTTATAGACACGCAATCTTATTACTGCCTATCCACATCACAATTGCTATGATTTGGGGCGGGATATTGTCCAATCAAGCGACTTTTCTTGTGAGAAAAAAGTATCCGTATGTCCTTTTGCGCACAAGCTGTATTGGGAAAGGGGCGGGCTGGGTTCCGTATATCATGGAAGAAGCCGCGAGCCATAATGATAATCTGACTGTTAAAATCCTGAAATTTAATCACTGGACTGTTTATCACTGTGTAGCTGCGATGTTTGGAAATGCATTCATATGGTTTCTCTCGGCAGCCCTTGTCTTCTAGGAAAAAATTTGCTATAATACTCCTATTATGGAAGGGAGGGGAGCCATGGAAATCCCTGTCTACCATCTGGACAAGGTGGTGAAGGCCAAGCAGGAGGACATGGAGGATTTCGACGGCCCTCTGGACCTGATCCTCAGCCTGCTGGGTAAGAATAAAATTGAAATCCGTGACATCAATATCTCTGAGCTGCTGGATCAGTACCTGGCCTGGATGGCCCAGCGGGAGGAGCTGAATCTGGAGGTGGCCAGCGAATTTGTCACCATGGCTGCCCATCTGGTTTACATCAAGACCCGGATGCTGCTGTCCATTGACGATGAGACGGCCATGAGCGAGATGGAAGAACTGATGGCCGCCCTGGAGGAGCACAAAACTCAGGAGACCTATGTAAAGATCAAGGATATTACCGGGGAGCTGAATGGGCGCTATGAGTTTGGGCGGGATTACCTTCCCAAGCAGCCCGAGCCGGTGAAGATGGAAAACACCTATCAATATGTCCATGACAAGGAAGATGTCTTGACAGCGATTCGTTCAGTATTGGCCCGGACGGACAATAAGCTGCCGCCCCCTGTGGCGGCCTTTGAGGGCATTGTGGGGCGGGAGCCTTACCCGGTGGCAGACAAGGCCCGGTCGATTCTGGACCGGCTGATTCAGTTCGGGGTGGCGCGGTTCAGAGCGCTGTTCAAGGCCAGCCGGAGCCGTTCCGAGGTGGTGGCCACCTTCCTGGCTATTCTGGAGCTGTGCAAAGCAAACCGCATCCACTTGGCCGGGACGGCGGAGGACTGTACTGTCACCAGCACTGTGGACGAAGCGGAAGAGCTTGATGTGACAGTGGAGAGCTATTGAGAAGTGCGGGGAAGCGGCCAGCGATGAAGCTTGGACCGGATCGAAAACAAAGAACCAAGATTTTTGGGGCATATTTGTATTTTGCCTGAGCCGGAGGGAAGGCGGCCGGGCGTCTTGGCCGCTGCGCAGCATGGCAGCAATGAAAGGGGAGGATACCCGGACATGGAATTAAAAGAGCTGGAGAGCGCCATTGAGGGCATCCTTTTCGCCGCCGGCGACCCGGTTCCCGTGGAGCGGATCTGCCTCACACTGGGACAGGACCGGGATACGGTGGACAGCGTGTGCCAACGGATGGCGGATTATTACAGCTATGAGCGCCGCGGCATCCGGCTGGTGAAGCTGGAAAACAGCTGGCAGATGTGCTCCGCACCGGAGCAGGCTGGGTATATCCGCAAGGTTCTGGAAAACCGCAAACCAGCCAAGCTGTCCCAGCCGGCGCTGGAAGTGCTGGCGATCATTGCCTACTTCCAGCCGGTAACCCGGGCGTATATCGAGCAGGTTCGCGGGGTGGACAGCTCTTACACCGTGGGGCTGCTGCTGGAACGGGAGCTTATCCAGGAGGCAGGCCGTCTGGCGGTGCCGGGCCGGCCGATGCAGTTCCGCACGACGAAAAATTTTCTGCGTTCCTTTGGTCTGAGTGCTTTGGACGATCTGCCGGAGCTGTCCGCCGCCGCCCAGGAGGACGCCCAGCTGAGCATGGAGATGGAAACCGCCCTGCGCCGCCTTCAGGAGGCGGAAACGGCGCAGGACGCCGGGAAGGAGCCTGACAGGGAGGAGGAGACATGACTTTTTTAAAGGTCCTGCTGGTCATCCTGGCTGCCCTGTGGCTGGTTTCCCTTATCCGCGTTGGAGGCAGGGTGGGTTACGGGCAGGCAGGAGTGTCCGTTATCGTGCTGGTGGGGCCGCTCAAAATGAGAATGCTGCCCGCCAAGCACAAAAGAGAAAAAAAGATGAAGAAGCCCAAAAGGGACAAGCCTCCCACAGTGGAGAAGCACCAAAAGGAGCGCCCGGAGGGCCAGCCCGGAACCTTATCCCGGCTGATGAAGCTGCTGCCGGTAGTGGGGCAGGCCTGCGGGGCGCTGAAGCGGAAAATCCGCATTGATGATTTGGAGTTGGAGCTGATCTGGGGTGCCCCGGACCCCGCCGCCGCGGCTTTGAGTTACGGAAAGGCCAATGCGGCGCTGGGTATGCTTTGGCCCATTTTGGATCATAATTTCAAGGTGAAGCGCCACTCGTTTGAAATTGGCCTGGATTATGGACGGACAGAACCCGCCGTAGAGGCCAGGGCGGCGATTACCATGACGGTGGGCCAGATTGTGACGTTGGGTGTTCACTACGGCGTGAAAGCGCTGGTTACTTGGATCAGAAGCGGAAGGGTCCCCAGAAAAAAACAGGAGGCATTGAGTCATGAGTGAAAACAATCATCCCATCAATGAAGTGCTCCACACCACGATGGACAAGATCCGGGAGATGGTGGACGCCAACACTGTGGTGGGCCAGCCCATTACCACCCAGGACGGAGTGACTTTGATTCCGGTGTCCCGGCTGTCTTTCGGCTTTGCCACCGGCGGCTCCGACTTTGGTAAGACGCAGAACGTGGCCAAGAACTTTGGCGGCGGCGCGGGAGCCGGTGTCAGCGTGATCCCCGTGGCGTTCCTGGTGGTAAAGGATGGCTCCGTGCGGCTGCTGCCCGTGGCGCCCCCGCCGGGGGACACCGTGAGCCGGGTGGTAGATCTGGTGCCTGAGATGTTTGAGCGGGTTACCGGCTATATTGACAAAAAGAGCGCGGAAGGAGCCGGGGAGCAAACCCTGTAATCCCGTCCGGATAAGGGCGGGCCGCAAAGGCCATACTAACTCCCATCTGATGGAATTCGGATGGGAGTGACCTTTTATGAAAAGCTTTACTGGGACGCTGTGCGCGCTGGCGGCGGTAGCGCTGCTGTGCCAGCCGGGATACGCGGCGGGAGACCGGGCCGCCGGAGCCGTTCTGATGGATGCCGGGAGCGGGCGGGTGCTGTACGAGCACGACGCCCACAAGCCCCGGCTTATCGCCAGCACCACCAAGCTGCTGACGGCGCTGGTGGCGGTGGAGCAGGCTGAGGACCTGGATGAGCTGGTGACCATCAAAGGGGAGTGGCTGGGCTGCGAGGGCTCGTCCATCTACCTGAAAGCAGGGGAGGAGATCACCCTGCGGGGGCTGCTGTACGGGCTGCTGCTCCAGTCGGGAAACGACGCGGCTATGGCCATCGCCTGTTATACCGCGGGCAGCGAGTCGGAGTTTGTGGCGCTGATGAACCAGAGGGCGGCGGAGCTGGGGATGAAAAACAGCTCTTTTGCCAACCCAAGCGGGCTCAACGACGAGAAGATCGGAAGAGC
>CAJUOT010000068.1 GCA_910588135.1 uncultured Oscillospiraceae bacterium
GCCCCGGCGACCGCCGCCTGCGCCGCGCCGCCACCCTGGTGTACAAAGCGCCCATCTGCACCATCGACGCCTTCTGCCAGGGTCTTCTGCGCCAGTGGGGGCATCTGGCGGATTTGGACCCGGACTTTCGCCTGTGCGACGAGGCGGAGGGGGAGGAGCTGCGCCGCCGTGCCCTGGAGGAGGTGCTGGAGGCCCGCTACGCGCGGATCGCGGACGACGCCCCCTTCGCCGCCCTGGTGGACGCCCTGGCGGGGGAGCGGGACGACCAGTCCCTGGAGGACGCCGTCCTGCACATCCACAAGCAGGTGCAGGCCCAGGCGGACCCGGAGGGCTGGCTCATGGCGCGCAGGCGGGATTTCACCCTGCCCGGCGGCGCGGGCCCGGAGGACACCCCCTGGGGCCGCGCCCTGCTGGCGGACGGGCTGGAGCTGGCGGACTACTGGCTGGGGGCCATGAAGGACCTGCGGGACGAAATCTATTTTGACGAGCTGCTGTGCAAAAACTACGGCCCCACCCTGGGGGAGACCATCCGCGCCCTGGACGGCTTGCGCGCGGCCCTGACGGTGAGCTGGGACAGCGCCGCCGCCTGCTTCCCCATCCCCTTCCCCCGGGCCGGGACGAAGAAAGGGGAGTGCGACGAGGCCCTCAAGGCCCGCATGACCGCCCTGCGCAAGCGGTGCAAAGCCCAGCTCACCGCCCTGGGAGCGCGGTTCGAGGTGGGGGCGGCCCAGGCCATGGACGACCTTCGGGCCGTGGGCCCCGCCATGGCGGCGCTGCTGGAGGTGGCCGCGGACTTCGACCGGGCCTTTACCCGCCTCAAGCGCCGGCGGAGGCTCATCGACTTCGCCGACGGCGAGCATCTGGCGGTGCGGATGCTCACACAGCCGGACGGGACGCCCTCCGATCTGGCCCGGGACGTGGGCCGGCAGTTCGTTGAGATCATGGTGGACGAGTACCAGGACACCAACGCCGTGCAAAACGCCATTTTCGGGGCGCTGTCCAGCGGGGGCAGCCTCTTTATGGTGGGGGACGTGAAACAGTCCATCTACCGCTTCCGGCTGGCGGAACCGGGCATCTTCCTGGACAAGTACGACCGCTTTCCCCCGGCGGGGGAAGCGGCGCCGGGACAGGGGCGCAAGCTCCTGCTGTCGGACAACTTCCGCTCCCGCCCGGAGGTGCTGGACGGGGTGAACTTCATGTTCCGAAACGTCATGACCCGGGCCGCCGGGGAGCTGGACTACACAGACCGCGAGGCCCTCCGCCCCGGGCGGGCGGAGGTGACGCCGGACGGGCGGTACTGCGTGGAGCTGGACTGTGTGGACCTGTCCTCCCTGGCCGGCGGCGAAGACGGGGAGAAGACGGACAAGGAGCTGGCCGCCGCCCTGGCCGCCGCCCGCCGCATCCGGGAGCTGCTGGCCAGCGGGCTGCCCATCGGGGACCGCCCCATCCGGGCGGAGGATATCGTCATCCTCCTGCGTTCGCCCGCCCCCGTCCTGCGGTACTACGCCGCCGCGCTGGACGAGCTGTCCATCCCCTGGTCCGCCGACGGGGGACAGGAGTTTTTCGGCACCACCGAAATCTCGGTGGCCATCGCCCTGCTCCAGGTGCTGGACAATCCCCGGCAGGACGTGGCCCTGCTGGCGGCGCTGCGCTCCCCCCTGTTCCAGTTCACCCCCGACCGGCTGGCCCGCCTGCGCGCCGGATGCCAGGGGTCGGTATACGACTGCCTGGCCGCCGGGGCCGGGCGCGGGGAGGAGGACTGCGTCCGCTTCCTCGCCCTGCTGGACGAGCTGCGGGAGCTGGCGGCGGAGGAGAGCAGCCACCGCCTGCTGTGGCGCCTCTATGGGCGGCTGGACATCCCCGCGGTCTTTGCCGCCATGCCCGACGGCCAGCGCCGCCGGGACAACCTGATGGCGCTGCATGACGAGGCCCGCCGCTTCGAAAGCGGCGGCCACCGGGGACTGATGGCCTTCCTGCTCCACCTGAGCCGGATGGCGGAAAACGGCGTGGCCGTCCCCATGCCGGGGCGGGGCTCGGGCGGGGTTCGCATCCTGTCCATCCACAAGTCCAAGGGGCTGGAATTCCCCGTAGTGCTGGTGTGCGGCCTGGACCGGCGGTTCAACGAGACGGACGCCAAGGCGCCCCTCCTGTTCCACCCCGAGCTGGGGCTGGGCCCCAAGCGGGTGGACCGGGAGCGGGGCCTGCGCTACACCACCATTGCCCGGGACGCCGTGGCCCTGCGCCTGCGGCGGCAGCTGAGGGCGGAGGAGATGCGGCTTTTGTACGTGGCCATGACCCGGGCGGAGCACAAGCTCATCCTGTTCGCCTGCGTCAACGGCCAGGGCGGGCAGCTGGCCTCCCTGGCCGGACAGGCCCAGTGTCCCCCCCCGCCCCGCCAGATGGCGGAGGCCCAGCGCATGGCGGACTGGGTGCTCACCCCCGTGCTGTGCCGCCGGGACAGCGCCCCCCTCTGGGAGGGGCTGGACGTTCCCCGCCCCCGGCCCCCGGCGGACGAGGGATACCCCTGGGACATCCGCCTGCTGCCCGGGGCGGACTACGAGCGGCCCCAGGGCGCGGGAACCGGGGCGGCGCAGGCCGCCGGCCTCCCCCTGCCCGCCGGCCTGGCCCGGCGGCTGGGCTGGCGCTACCCCCACGGCGGATGCGCCGCCATCCCCTCCAAGCTCACCGCCACCCAGCTCAAGGGGCGGGAGAAAGACGCCGAGGCCGCGGAAAACGCGGCGGAGCTGCGCCCCGCCGCCCCCCAGGCCGCCGCCCTGCGCCGCCCCGTGTTCGAGGGGGAACGGCCTCTCACCCCCGCCCAGCGGGGCACCGCCCTGCACATGGTGATGCAGTACCTGGACTACGGCCGCACCGGCTCCTTCAGCGAGATCGCGGACGAGGTGACCCGGCTGGTGGAGGGACGGTATATCACCCCCCAGCAGGGGAACGCGGTAAACCCGGCGGATATCCTGGCCTTTTTCCGCTCGGAGCTGGGACAGCGCCTGCGCCGGTCGGCGCGGGTGGAGCGGGAATTCAAATTCTCCCTGCTCGCACCTGCGGCGGACTACTACCCCGGGGCGGAGGAGGGGGAGCAGGTTCTCCTCCAGGGGGTGGTGGACTGCTGGTTTGTGGAGGAGGACGGCACGGTCACCGTGGTGGACTTCAAAACCGACCGGGTGGGGGAGGCCGGCCTCCCGGAGCGAGCGGAGGAATACCGCCCCCAGCTGGACGCATACAGCCGCGCCCTGTCCCGGGCGGCGGGCGTGGAGGTCAGGCGGCGCTGCCTGTGGTTCTTCAGTGTGGGACAGGCAGTGGCGCTGTAACCGGCACGGGCAGAAAAAGATTTCGGAAATCGAAAAAAATCCTTGCATTTTCCCGCCAGCCGTGATAAGATACGGTTTGCGTTAATAAGGGGCCTTTGCGCTCCTGGACTTTTGGCATCGACAGAAAGAGGTGAATCCCCATGAAGGAAGGCATCCATCCCAAATATCAGCAGACCACCATTACGTGCGCCTGCGGCAACGTGATCGAGACTGGCTCGACGAAGAAGGACATCAAGGTGGAAGTCTGCTCCAAGTGTCACCCCTTCTACACCGGCAAGCAGAAGATGGTGGATACCGGCGGACGTGTCAGCCGCTTCAACAAGAAGTTCGGCCTGGGCTAAAACCAGTCAGTTCAAAGACCCGTTGCAAGCAATTGCGGCGGGTCTTTCTCTTTTCCGTCCCCAGGCGCATATACTATAACCATATCAAACCAGGAGGTATCCCGCCATGTTCCAGAAGGTTGATCCCAAAGCCCTGACCCTCAATCCCTTTTCCGCCATCGCCGACCAGTGGATGCTCATCACCGCCGGAACCCCGGAGCGCTGCAACACCATGACCGCCTCCTGGGGCGGCCTGGGGGTGCTGTGGGGCGCGCCCATGGCCACCTGCTACATCCGCCCCCAGCGGTACACCAAGGGGTTCGTGGACGAGAACGAGTATTTCACCCTGTCCTTCTTTGGCCAGCAGTACCGCCCCCAGCTCAACCTGTGCGGCACGAAAAGCGGCCGGGACGTGGACAAGGTGAAGGAGTGCGGCTTCACTGTGGCCGCGGCGGAATGCGGCGCGCCCTATTTCGAGCAGGCCGAGCTGGTGCTGGTGTGCCGCAAACGGATGGCGGTGCCCATGGAGCCCGCCCTCATGCCGGAAGACGTGAAGGAAAAGTGGTACAAGGGCGACTACCACACCATGTACTGGGGGGAGATCGTGGAGGCGCTGGTGAAGGCGTGAGCAGCGTCAGGATTTACAACGCGGGAAGCAGGGTGATGAATACCTATGTCTACCGTGCCCCGGCGGGCTGGGTGATGGTGGACACCGGGTATGAGCGCAGCCTCGCCGCTGTCGCGCGGAGGTTACAAAAACAGGGTGTGGCGCTGTCTGATGTCAGTTACGTTTTTTTGACCCACGCCCACGACGACCACGCGGGGTTCCTGAACGAGCTGCTCTCAAAATACCCGCAGATCAGGGTGATTGCCAGCGATAAAGCCATTCCCGTGCTGCTGAGGGGACAAAATTCTTTTTCCGGCGGGTGCGGCGGATTCGGTGCCTTTGCTTTCTGCAGGTTTATGGGACTGCTGGGCAGGGGAAAGCACCTGTTTCCTGCCATTGACAGGCGGCATTTGGATCGCTTCCTTGAGATATCACCGCAAAACCAGGAGGATCTGGAGAAGCTGCTGGGAGGGAAAATTCTGACCACGCCGGGGCACACGGCAGACTCTATTTCTTTAAAGGTAGACGATATCATTTTTTGCGGGGACGCCGCCATGAACGGTGTGCCAAGCTCCAAACGGGTCACCATATGGATTGAGGACAAGGCGGAGTTTCAACGCTCATGGGATGTTCTGCTGGCGGAGCGGGCCAAGCTGATCTACCCCGCCCACGGAAAGCCCTTTGACCCCCGTGATCTGGAAAAATATAGGGGCCGAATACCCAAGATAAGGCTTTACCCGCTGAAATAGCGCCCAAAGGGCAAAAGAAACGAGGTAATTTACCCCATATGTTTGAAAAAACCGAGATTAAAGAGATCAACCGGGCCGTTCTGGTGGGCCTCAGCGCCCCCGGCCTCAGCCGGGAGGAGAACGCCACGGACGAGTCCCTGGACGAGCTGGCCGCCCTGCTGGACACGGCGGGAGGAACCTGCCTGGGGATGGTCCTGCAAAACAAATCCGCCCCCGACCCCCGCACCTTCATCGGCGAGGGCAAGGCGGCGGAGGTCAAGGAGCTGGTGGAGCGCCTGGGAGCGGATATCGTGATTTTTGACAACCCCCTCTCCCCCTCCCAGCAGCGGGTGCTCACCGAGGAGCTGGGGGTGACGGTGATGGACCGCTCCGCCCTGATCCTGGACATCTTCGCCAAGCGGGCCCGCACCAGCGAAGGGCGGCTCCAGGTGGCCCTGGCCCAGTACAAGTACCTGCTGCCCCGGCTGACGGGTATGTGGAAGCACCTGGAACGCCAGGAGGGCGCCATCGGCACCCGGGGCCCCGGCGAGACCCAGCTGGAATCCGACCGGCGGCACATCCGCCGCAAAATCGCCAAGCTGGAGGACGAGCTCAAGGATGTGCGCCGGGTGCGCGCCACCCAGCGGGAGCGGCGGGAGAAAAACGAGGTGCCCGTGGTGGCCATCGTGGGCTACACCAACGCGGGCAAGTCCACCCTGCTCAACGCCCTCACGGGGGCCGATATCCCCGCCAACGATCGGCTGTTCGACACCCTGGACACCACCACCCGCACCCTGGAGATCTCCGACACCTGCACCGCGCTCATCTCGGACACGGTGGGCTTCATCTCCAAGCTGCCCCACCAGCTGGTGGACGCCTTCAAGGCCACCCTGGAGGAGCTCACCTTCGCCGACCTGCTCCTCCACGTCATCGACGCCGACCACCCCCGCTGGCGGGAGCAGGCGGACGTGGTGGACCGGCTCATCATGGAGCTGGGGGCCGGGGAGACCCCCCGGCTGGAGGTGTTCAACAAGTGCGACAAGTTTGTGGGGGATATCCTGCCCCACGGGGAGGACATGGTGAGCATATCCGCCAAAACCGGCGCGGGGCTGCCCGGGCTGCTCTCCGCCATTGAAAAGCGGCTGGACGCCGGGGTGCGCCGGGTGGAACTGTCCCTTCCCTACGACAAGGGCGGCATTCTGGACGCGCTCTACCGGGAGGCCAAGGTGGAACAAGTGGAGTACGGCGACACCATCCTGGTCACCGCCCTGTGCGCCCCCAAAACCCTGGGCCGGCTGGGGGAGTACCTGAAGAAATAGGACTCCCGCACCGCCCAACGCGTAAAAATTGCAGCGCCCCGGCCCAAAAAGCCGGGGCGCGATCGTGTGCGCTCGCTAGATGTGAACCCTTCTATGGTTGCGGGCACAGTCCGTAATGCCGCAATCCATACCACGGGCTAATTGAACGGCTCATAGCCCTTCAAGCTTTCCATAGGGCTGCCAGGGGTATGGGCATAAACTTCCGTCGCTCTGGCTGAACCGCCGCTCGGCTCCTCTCTGGCCTTCATCTCCCCGATGATCGTATTGAGATAGAGCGATAAGAGGAATTCATCAGACGCCCCTGCCTCTTGCTGGCGGAGCGCTTCCAGCGCGGACAACCCGTCCGGCCGGCGCTCCAGCTCCTGTAAGCCGTTGAACGTTAAGGACACTACACCATATCCTATACTCGTGGAATCCCAGGCATACATATCCACCAGGAACGGGTACGCGACCACCGTTTTGGCAAGGGCCTGTGTGGTCATCAGGGGCAGGATGTCCTCCGGGATCTGGCACATCTCAATCTTTTTTCCATGGTCAAGGATAGCCTTCCATTCATCCGTTCCGGGGGTGATGGGGTACTGATACGGCGTATCAATCGTATAGCCTCCGTTTTCAGGCTCCGCGTCCGAAGCGAAGCCCATGGGGACAGACATGACCAGGCAAATTGCCAGCAATACGGCACCGGACCGTTTTACAATCCTTTTCATGCGGCTCCTCCTTTTTTATGTCAGCTGTGGGTTCCTTTTTCGGAAGATTTAGTAAATCTTTACGTTTGTATATTACCACATGATCTCATAGCCGTCAAACAGAAAATCCGTCATTCCCCCATATTTTCCCTGGGCGTTACCCCCTCCACCGTCAGAACCCCGTCCGCCACGGTGAAGCGCACCTCCAGCCCCGCAAAGCCGAAGCCGTATACCCGCCCCGGGTCATCCTGGTAGGGGGGGCGTGGGTCCAGCGCCAGCACGCCCATCAGCGCCGCCCGCCTGTCCTCCGGGACACGGGCCAGCAGCTCCGGGGGAAAGTCCACCGCCAGCGTCCCCTCCGGCGCGCTGCCGGCAAAGCCCCCCGCCGCCTCGGGGCGACAGTCGGCGTAGGGGACGTAGGGCTTGATGTCCAGGATGGGGGTGCCGTCCACCAGGTCGGCCCCGGACACCACCAGCACCGGGCCCTCCGGCGCGTCCCACTCCACCCGCTCCAGGCGGACGCAGGACAGCCCGATGGGGTTGGGCCGGAAGGGAGAGCGGGTGGCGAACACCCCCATACGCGTATTGCCCCCCAGCCTGGGCGGGCGCACCGTGGGCGACCACCCCTTCCCCTTGTTCTCAGAGAACTCCCAGATCAGCCACAGGTGGGAGAAGCCGTCGATCCCCCGCAGGGCCTCGGGGGCGCGGCAGGGCGGCTCAAGCACCACGGCGGCCCGCAGTCCCTCTACCAGCCCCGCCTGCCTGGGTACGCCGAACTTGGCGGGGAAATCGGAACGGATATATGCCACCGGCTCCATCAGTCCACGTTGGGGCTGGCGCGCATGGCCAGGATAGTGCGGCCGATCAGGTCGTCCAGTTCCCAGCCCAGCATTTCCGCGCCCTTCTGGATCACCTCCCGGGAGCACCCGGCGGCAAACTTCTTATCCTTGAACTTCTTCTTCAGCGACTTGACCTCCAGGTCGGACACACTCTTGGAGGGCCGCATCATGGCCGCCGCCCCGATGAGGCCGGTGAGCTCGTCCACCGCGAAGAGCACCTTCTCCATCTGGTGCTCCGGCGCGATGTCCACGCACTCCCCGTAGCCGTGGCTGGCGGTGGCGTGGATCACGGACTGGTCGATGTCCCGCTCCCGCATAAGCTCCTGGCTCCTGACGCAGTGCTCGTCCGGCCAGCGCTCGAAGTCCAGGTCGTGGAGGATGCCCACGGCCTCCCAGAAATCGGCGTCCCCGCCGTAGCCCAGCTCCTGGGCGAACCAGCGCATCACGTCGCCCACGGTGCGGGCGTGTTTGCGGTGGAAATCGCCCTCGTTGAATTCACATACCAGTTCCCATGCCTGCTCAGGGGTGGGGATCATAAAAACCTCTCCTTTATCTGAATTTGATGGAATCATTTAGCTGCCGGGCTTAACGTCTCCGCGCGTCCCTGTGAAAAAAGTACCCCAGATTGATCCTTACCTCCCGCCTGCCGATATCATTGTTTGTGTAACAGCACGTATCAAACCCAATCAGCTCAAATCCCTCGTGAAGATAGAAGCCAATCGCGTTCGTATTGCAGGATTGCGTTTCCAGAATGACGGCGCGCCGGTTCTGACTTACGGCAGCTTCTTTTGCTTTATCCATCAGCCTCTTTCCGATTCCCTGATGGCGAAGTTCCTCGGACACCCATAATTCTGTGACCATAAGCCTGTTTGACCATTCCTCCGGGCACACTTCAACGCAGGCCAGCAAATCTCCATCCGCGCCGACAACGCCAAAGGCTTCCGCTTTCTCCCAATGATCCTGATATAGGGAATCCGGGAAATCATACTCTTCAGGCGTATGAACGATCTCCTCTTCCGCCTGTTTCCTGGTCAGGGAAACGACACATCCGCCGCTGTCCAGCGGATGCATTTCCAAGTCATAGTAGCTGTCGCTTCTCGTCACCATCGGTATGACCGTGCCTTTCCACTTTTCCCTTGGCAGCGCTATGATTTCGTTTCTGTCATTTGTCATCTTCTTTTCCATAAGCAAGCCTCCATAAATCCCGGCTATCGGCTTCGAATTATACCATATCCCCCGGCATGGCGCAAGATGCAGATTGGAGCGCTGCCGGAAGCGCCCTCCTGCGGCGCGAACGGCAGACGGCGGCATTTCCCCGTTGACTTTCCCCGCCGAAAACAGTACAATACAAGGACTGTCATCCAATGCTTTTGAGAGGAGCGCCGCCATGAACGACCTGATCTACTTTGACTACGCCGCCACCACCCCCGTCAAACAGGAGGCCATGGACGCCATGGCGGACGCCCTCCGGCACTTCGGCAACCCCTCCTCCCGCTACGAATACGCCCGGCAGGCCGCCCAGCAGGTGAAGGAAAACCGGGCGGCCATCGCCCAGGCCTTCGGCTGCGCCCCCGCCGAGCTGTATTTCACCTCCTGCGGCACGGAGAGCGACAACTGGGCCCTCCGCCGGGGGGCGGAACTGAACCGCAGGCGCGGCAGGCATATCGTCACCACCGCCATCGAGCACGCCGCGGTGCTGGAGACCTGCAAGGATTTGGAGCGGGAGGGGTACGAGGTCACCTATTTGAAGCCAGACCGGGCGGGGCGGGTCACGGCGGGGCAGCTTGCCGCCGCCCTGCGGCCGGACACCGCCCTGGTGTCCATGATGCTGGTGAACAACGAGACGGGCGTGGTCCTGCCCGTAGCGGACTGCGTGAAAGCCGTGAAAGCCTTTGACTCCGCCATTCTGTTCCACTGCGACGCGGTTCAGGGTTTTTTGAAGGTCCCCCAGCCGTTGGCAAAATTGGGCGCCGATTTGGTGGCCGTCAGCGGCCACAAGGTGGGCGCGCCCAAGGGGATCGGTGCGCTGTACGTCAAAAAGGGGGTGCGCCTGCGCCCGTGGCTCACCGGGGGCGGGCAGGAGGACGGCCTGCGCTCCGGCACCGAGGCCACGGCGCAGATCGCCAGCTTCGGGGCCGCCGTTCGGGCCGCCGCGGCGGAACCAAACCGCCTGGAGCGGACCGCCGCCATCAAGGAGTACACATTGCGCCAGCTGAAGGCCGCTCTGCCCAGGCTGGAAGTCATCTCCGCCGGGGACGCCCCCCATATCTGCGCGGTCACCCTCCCCGGCTACAAGAGTGAGGTGGTGGTCCGGGTGCTGGGGGACCGGGGGGTGTGCGTCTCCTCCGGCTCCGCCTGCCACAAGGGGAAGCCCAGCCATGTGTTCGCCGCCATGGGCCTGCCCAAGCCCTGGCTGGACGGGGCGCTGCGGCTTTCCTTCTCGCCGGAGTCCGCCGCGGAGGAGGCGGACGCGCTGGTCCGCGCCCTCAGGGACGCGGCGGACAGCCTGTTCCCCACCTTATCATAACCGCCGCCCAGCGGACGGCGAAGCAAAGGAGCATCCTTCCCATGTTCAAGCTATTCCGGCGGGAGCCGGGCTTCTACCCCAAGCTGCTGTCCCTGGCCCTGCCCATCCTGCTGCAAAACCTCATCACCAACTCCCTGGGGCTGGTGGACACCTTCATGGTGGGCACCATGGGGGAGGCCCCCCTGGCGGGCGTCACCCTGGCCAACATCCCCGTATTCGTGGTGCAGCTGATGATGTTCGGCATCCAGAGCGGCTCCTCCGTCCTCATCAGCCAGTACCGGGGCAAGGGGGACCTGCGGGCCATCAACCGGGTGATGGGCATCGGTATGTACGCCGCCGGGGCCATCGGGCTGGCCTTTGCCCTCGTCATGGGCTTCCTCCCCACCCAGTTCATGTCCCTGTTTGGCAACGACGCCCAGGTCATCGCCACCGCCGCCCGGTACGCCCGGATTGTGGGCTGGTCCTATTTCTTCGACAGCTTCACCCAGGTTTACATCGGCGTCCACCGGGCCATGGGCAACCCCAACCGGGGGCTGGTCATTCTGGGCGCGTCCATGGCCGCCAACACCTTCCTCAACTGGGTGTTCATCTTCGGCAACCTGGGCGCTCCCCGGCTGGCCGAGCAGGGCGCGGCCCTGGCCACCCTGCTGGCCCGGGCGCTGTCCTGCGCCATCGCCGCGGTCTGGGCCGTCCGGGACAAGCGCTTCAAGCTGGACCCCGCCCTTCTCTTCCGCCCCGGCGGAGAGATGGCCCGGCGCTTTGTCCGCTTCTCCACCCCGGTGATGTGCAACGAGACCTTCTGGGGCCTGGGCACCTCCCTCTTCCCCACCATCATGGGCCATATGGAGGGCTCCAAGGAGATTCTGGCCGCCTACGCCATCGCCGGCAACATCACCAACCTGTGTACCGTGGGGGTGTTCGCCATCTCGGGCACCGCCGCCATCCTCATCGGCCAGGAGATCGGCTCCGGCCACGCCGACCAGGTGTGGTCGCTGGGGGCGCTGCTCAACCTGCTGGCCTTCCTGTTCGGCGGGGCGGCGGGGCTGCTCTTCCTGGGGGCGCTGCACCTCCTCATCGTCCCCTTCCTGTACCCGGTGTTCCACGATATGTCCGCCGCCGCCCAGGATATCTGCACCATGATGCTCACCGTGGTGTTTGTCATGATGCCCCTGCGCTCCTTTGAGTGCACCAACATCGTGGGGGTGCTCCGGGGCGGCGGAGATGTGCGCATGGCCACCCTCATCGACCTCACCCCCCTGTGGGCGGTGGCCCTGCCCCTGGCCGCGCTGTCCGGGCTGGTGTTCAAAATCGGCATCTTCTGGGTCTACCTGTCCATGATGAGTGAAAACGTGGTGAAGGCGGTGCTGAGCACCCGCCGGTTCCTCAGCGGCAAGTGGATCAACGATGTCACCATCTCCGTCCGCCCTGGTGCGGAGACATGAGCCCCGCCGGAAATTTTTTGAAATGGGGTGTTGCATTTGCCCGCCCCGTGTGCTACGATGGCAACAGCCGCAGAATCATCTTTTCGCAGCTTTGTGATGGAGGTAGACGTATCATGTCCTTGAAAAAGCTTTTCACCTGCGCGTTGGCCGCCGCCTGCGCCCTCTCCCTGCTGGTTCCCGCCGCCTTTGCCCACGGCGGCTGCCACGGGCGTTCCGCCCGCCGCGCCGCCCAGCCCTGCGCCGTGGAGGACTGCACCCTCGCCGGCTGGCACTACCACGGCCGGACGCTGTACTGCGGCCATACCCACGGCAGCGGCCATGGCCTGTGCGACGGCTCCTGCGCTCCCCTGTGTGAAGTGGACGGCTGCACCCTGGCCGGCCGCCATGTGCACGACGGCGTGACCTACTGCGGCGCCAGCCACGCCTGCGGCTGGTGCGACGGCAGCTGTCCGTTTTACCAGACCTCCGGCGGCGCCT
>CAJUOT010000069.1 GCA_910588135.1 uncultured Oscillospiraceae bacterium
GCCCCATCTCGCCGGACAGCGTACTCCATATGCTCCACCGGGTGCTGAAGCGGGCGGGGCTGCCCCGAATCAGATTTCACGATATGAGACATACGTTCGCCACAGTGGCCTTGCAAAACGGCGTGGATGTCAAGACGGTGAGCGGGATGCTGGGGCACTACAGCGCCGGGTTCACGCTGGACACCTACGCCCACGTCACCACCCAGGCCCAGCGTCAGGCGGCGAATACCATGGCGAATATCCTCTCCGGCACTGTTGAGACCTAACCGGACATTTCCCCGTATGGGTCAGAACCTGGGTCTTGCAGAAAGGCGAAAAATAAACCGCCCCAAAAAGTACAGAAAACAAAAGAAACTCCCTCGATTTCTAAGGAAATCGAGGGAGTTGTGGTTGCGGGGGCCGGATTTGAACCGACGACCTTCGGGTTATGAGCCCGATGAGCTACCAGACTGCTCCACCCCGCGATATAAAATTTGGTGCCGGAGACCGGGGTCGAACCGGCACGGGATCGCTCCCACGGGATTTTAAGTCCCGGGCGTCTGCCAATTCCGCCACTCCGGCCTATCAAGGCTCAATCATAATAGCACGATTTCCCGCCGCTGTCAACCCCCTATCCCCTGCCCGGCCGGTTCTTTTTTTGTCGAACCCTGCCTCTTGACGGCGGGGAACAATTATGCCAAACTGTTGCCATAAGGAGGCGCTGATATGCACAACGAATTGACGGAAAAGGACCTCGAGCTGATGCGCCAGGAACTGGACTACCGGCGCACCGTTCTGCGGCCAAAGCTCATAGAGGATGTACAGACCGCCCGGGCCTTTGGCGACCTGAGCGAGAATTTTGAGTACAAAGCCGCCAAGCGGGACAAAAACCGCAACGACAGCCGCTGCCGTTACCTGGAAAACATGATCAAAACAGCGGTGGTCATCTCTGGACATTCCCAGGAGGGTGCGGTGGGGCTGTACGACCGGGTCACCTTTCTAGTGGAGGAGGACGGTGAAACTGTCACCTGCCAGATCGTCACCACCATGCGGCAGAATGCGCTGAAGGGGCTGGTCAGCAAGGAGTCCCCGGTGGGGCGGGCGGTGCTGGGCAAAAAGGTGGGCGACCGAGCCACGGTGCACGTCAACGACAGCTGCAGCTACGACATTGTCATTCAGGCCATCGAGCCCGGTGAGGACACCGGCGAGGCCCCGTTGGTGGGCTTTTAAGCCTGCCGTTTGAACCGAGGAACCCTCCGCCCATCGGGCGGAGGGTTCCCATTACATTTGAAAAATGACCCCGGCCAACGCCGCCAGCCCGATGAAGCAGATGGGATGCAGCTTCTTCAGCGGAGTAAACTTCACCAGCACAAAGACGGCCGCAGCCAGAATCACAGCAATCCAGTTGGGGTAATAGGCAAACGCGCTCTCCAGACCCTGGGCGGGCCGGAGCAGGGCGATCTTGGCCACCTGGAGCAGCGCCGCGGTGATGAGCGCCACCGATGCCGCCCGCAGGCCGTAAAACACCCCGTCCACCGCCTTGGACTGACGGAATTTCTCCAAAAAGCCGGCGATGATGAGAATAATCACAATGGAGGGGAAGATCAGCCCCAGGGTGGCAATGACGCCGCCCGGGACGCCGGCGGTATGGAAGCCCACATAGGTGGCCATGTTCACCCCCATGGGGCCTGGGGTGGACTCGGAGATGGCGATCATGTTGGCCAGGTCGCCGGGGTTGAACCATCCGGTGCGCTCTCCCAGGTCTGTGAGAAAGGGGATGGTGGCAAGGCCGCCCCCCACGGAGAACAGCCCCACCCGGCAGAATTCCAGGAACAGTCGAATGAGCGTCATCCTTTCAGCCCTCCCTTCGCCCAGCGCACGCACAGGCCCGCTGCGCCCGCGGCGATCACCAGGAACACCGGGGACATCACGAAGCCCAGCACCGCCCCCAACGTGCCCTGGGGCAGGGCAAAGAGGGCGCCATAGCCGGCCAGCAGCAGCACCACGGCGTAGATGATCCGGGTGGGCCAGTCCATGACGGCGTTTTTGAACAGCTTGATGACGCTGGACAAAATCAGCGCCACCACCCCGGCCCGCACGCCGTTGAACGCGTGCACTACAAATTCCAGGTGCATGAAGTTTTGCAGGAAAGCCGCGATGACGATGATAATCACGATGGAGGGAAACACCACTCCGAGGGTGGCGCACACGCCCCCGGCGATGCCCGCCCGGTTACGGCCCACAAAGGTGGCTGTGTTCACCGCGATGACGCCGGGGGTGCACTGGCCCACGGCGTAGTAGTCGGCCAGCTCGCCCTCGGTGGCCCACTTCTTGTTCTCCACCAGTTCCCGCTGGAGGATGGGCAGCATGGCGTAGCCGCCGCCGAAGGTGCACGCGCCGACGCGGGCGAAGGTGAGGAAGAGATCAATGAGAATGTTCATGTGGAACGATCACCTCAAAATGTCATGTAGGGGCGCACATTGTGCGCCCGCTCGGTTTTGGACGAAGCCTCCATATTCAGGCGCGCAACGCGCGTCCCCTACAGATTTTCCAATTCATCCAGCCACAATTTTGCCACCGCATCCGACGGCATCCGCCTCGTCGGCACAAGCTACATATCCCTCGCTTCGGCCTGCGGCCAAAGCTCGCTCATTCCGCTGTGCCTCCTCTCCCTACAAAGCCAAAGGACGGCTTTGCGGGGGCCCCATTGGGCGACTGGCTGGCGCTGTATATTTTTATTGGGCTTCTTCTAATTCATCTAACCACAATTTTACCACTGCATCCGACGGCATCCGCCAGTCCCCCCGGGGGGACAGCGCCACCGAGCCCACCTTGGGCCCGTCGGGCAGGCAGGAGCGCTTGAACTGCTGGGAGAAGAACCGGCGGTAGAAGTTTTTCAGCCACTTCAGAAGTGTTTCCCGGTCATACCGTCCCTCAAAGGCGCGGCTGGCAAGGCGGAGCACCTTCCGGGGCGGGAAGCCCCAGCGGACGGCGTAGTACAGGTAGAAGTCGTGGAGCTCGTAAGGCCCCACCAGGTCCTCGGTGATCTGGGCGATCTCTCCGTCCCTGGGGGGCAGCAGCTCGGGGGAGACGGGGGTGTCCAGGATGTCCCGCAGCACCTCCCCGGTCCGGCCGCCCAGCCGCTCCGCCTCCCAGGCCACCAGATGGCGCACCAGCGTCTTGGGGATGGAGGCGTTCACGGCGTACATGGACATATGATCGCCGTTGTAGGTGGCCCAGCCCAGGGCCAGCTCGCTGAGGTCGCCGGTGCCGATCACTAAGCCCCCCCGCCGGTTGGCCAGGTCCATGAGCACCTGGGTGCGCTCCCGGGCCTGGGCGTTCTCGAAGGTAACGGAGTGATCCTCCATGGACTGGCCGATGTCGGCAAAGTGCTGTTTGACCGCATCGCCGATGTTGACCTCCATAAAGTCCGCCCCCAGCTCCCGAGCCAGAATCTCGGCATTCGAGCGGGTGCGGTGCGTGGTGCCGAAGCAGGGCATGGTGACGGCCAGGATGCCCTTGCGGTCGCGGCCCAGCAGATCGAACGCCTTGGCGGTGATGAGCAGGGCCAGGGTGGAGTCCAGCCCGCCGCTCAGCCCCAGCACCGCGCAGGGGGAGCCCGTGTGCTCCATCCGCTTCTTGAGGCCCAGAGCGGCGATGGTCATGATCTCCTCACAGCGCGCCCCCCGGCTGGATTCGTCCGCCGGGATAAAGGGTGAGGAGGAGACGGGGCGGGTGAGGGGGGTGGGGGATGGGGTCATGTCAAACCGGAAGCAGTGGAACTCGCTGACAGGGCTGGTGTCCCCCGCGGGGAAGGTGTTCACCCGCTGCCGCTCATAGGCCAATCGGTCCACATCGATCTCCGAAACAGTCAACCCGGTGGAAAACCGCTTTTCTGCCAGCATAGTGCCGTTTTCCGCAATCATGTTGTGGCCGGAGAATACTAAATCGGTGGAGGACTCGCCCTCCCCGGCGTCGGCGTACACATAGCCGCACATGAGCCGCGCCGACTGCCCGGTGACAAGCCGGCGGCGGTAGTCCGCCTTGCCCGCCACCTCGTCGCTGGCGGACAGGTTCAAAATGATGGTGGCCCCCGCCTGAATCAGCGCGTTGGACGGAGGCTCCGCCGCCCACAGATCCTCACAGATCTCCACACCGACGATGAAGTTTGGGACATCCTCACAGCGGAATATCTGTTTTGTGTGGAAGGGGACGTCGTTATCACACAGGACAAGTCCTTTAGCCTGGAACAGTGCTGTCCCCAATTCTCCAGAGGTAAACCAGCGGGATTCGTAAAACTCCCCATAGCTGGGGATATAGGTCTTGGGAACCGCCCCAAAGATTTCTCCATTGCGTATCACAACGGCACAATTATACAGTTTGTTTTGATAGCGCACCGGCAGACCCAGGGCGGTGAGCATATCCAGCTCTTTTGTCTCCTCCAGGATGCGCCCCAGCGCCCGCTCCGCCCCGTCCAGCAGGGTGGATTGCGAAAACAGGTCGCCGCAGGTGTAGCCCGTGACGCACAGCTCCGGCAGGGCCAGCACCTTGACTCCCTGCGCCGCCGCTTCCTTCATCAGGGCGATGATCTGCCCCGCGTTGTAATCGCAGTCCGCCACCCGGATTTTGGGCGTGCCCGCCGCCACCTTGATAAAGCCGTCCCGCATGGGTCAGCCTCCTCTCGTCAATACGTTACCCCTCGTCGTCTAACTTCAATACAGCCATGAACGCCTCGGTGGGCATCTGCACCGTACCCAAGCTGCGCATCTTCTTCTTGCCCTCTTTCTGCTTCTCCAGCAGCTTCTTCTTCCGGGTGATGTCGCCGCCATAGCACTTGGCCAGCACGTCCTTGCGCAGGGCCTTCAGCGTCTCCCGGGCGATGACCTTGCCGCCGATGGCCGCCTGGATGGGTACCTCGAACATCTGACGGGGGATGTTCTCCTTCAGCTTCTCGCAGATGCGCCGCGCCCGCTTGTACGCCTTGTCCCGGTGGGCGATGAAGGACAGGGCGTCCACCTGGTCGCCGTTGAGGAGCAAATCTACTTTGACCAGATCGGAGGGGCGGTATTCGTCCAGCTCGTAGTCCAGGGAGGCGTACCCCCGGGTTTTGGCTTTCAGCGTGTCGAAGAAGTCGTAGATGATCTCGTTGAGGGGCATCAAATACCGGATTTCCACCAGGTTGGTGTCCAGGTACTGCATATCCTTGTATTCTCCCCGCCTGTCCTGGCACAGGGGCATGATGGCCCCCACGTAGTCCGGCGGGGAGATGATGGACACGTTGGCATAGGGCTCCATGGCCTCCTTGATGGAGCCGGGATCGGGGTAATTGTGGGGATTGTCCACCCGCACCAGAGTACCATCCGTTTTGGTCACCTCATAAATTACCGAGGGTAATGTGGTGATAAGGTCCAGGTCAAACTCCCGCTCCAGCCGCTCCTGAATGATCTCCATGTGGAGCATGCCCAAAAAGCCGCAGCGGAATCCAAAGCCCAGGGCGATGGACGACTCGGGCTCGAAGGATAGGGAGGCGTCGTTGAGCTGGAGCTTTTCCAGGGCGTCCCGCAGGTCTGGGTATTTGGAGCCGTCCTCGGTATACACGCCGCAGTACACCATGGACTGGGCGGGGCGGTAGCCGGGGAGAGGGTCCGCCGTGGGCCGCTCCACCCCGGTGATGGTGTCGCCCACCCGGGTGTCCTTCACCGTCTTGATGGACGCGGTGAACCAGCCCACCTCGCCGGCGGACAGCTCTTTCGCGCTCTCCATGCCCAAAGGCCGGAGATAGCCGCAGTCCAGCACGGTGTACTGGGCCCCGGAGGCCATGAGCTTCACCTGCATCCCCGGCTTGATCGTCCCCTCCATCACCCGGAAGTAGACAATCACTCCCAGGTAGGGGTCGTACTGGCTGTCGAAAATCAGGGCCTTCAGCGGCGCGCTGGGGTCGCCGGAGGGGGCGGGGATGCTGTGCACGATGTCCTCCAGCACCGCCGGGATGTTGATGCCCTGCTTGGCGGAGATTTCCGGCGCGTCCAGGGCGGGCAGGCCGATGATGTCCTCAATCTCGTGCTTCACACGCTGCGGGTCGGCGGCGGGCAGGTCAATCTTGTTGAGCACCGGGCGGATCTCCAGGTCGTGATCCAGGGCCAGATAGGTGTTGGCCAGCGTCTGGGCTTCCACCCCCTGGGCGGCGTCCACCACCAGCACCGCCCCCTCACAGGCGGCCAGGGAGCGGCTCACCTCGTAGTTGAAGTCCACATGGCCCGGGGTGTCGATGAGGTTGAGGCAGTAGGTATGACCGTCCTGGGCCTTGTAGTCCATGCGGACGGCACGGGCCTTGATGGTGATGCCCCGCTCCTTCTCCAGCTCCATGTTGTCCAGTAGCTGGGACTCCATCTGCCGCTGCTCCACCGCGCCGCAGATCTCGATCATCCGGTCGGACAGGGTGGATTTCCCATGATCAATATGCGCTATAATGGAAAAATTCCGAATTTTCGATTGGTCAGTCATTGGGGAAACCTCCGTAGGCAAATCCACCCTGGGGCCCCGCCGACAGGTGGGGCGGCGCGAATGCGCCGTAAATTCGGAGCCGCAGGCGGAAAATTTTCGCAGGGCGAATTCACTTCGCCCGAGAATTTAAAATCATAAGGGGCTCCCGCAAAATCGTCAGATTTTGTGGGGAACGGATTTCCCATGATCAATATGCGCTATAATGGAAAAATTCCGAATTTTAGATTGATCGGTCATGTGAGAAACCTCCGCAGGGAAATCTGCCCCGCCGTCAGGCGGGGCGCATTACGCGAAAATCGCGTCGTAGTCGTAGGCGGCGACAAACTGGCGCAGCTCGTCAATCTGCCCCCGGTACGCGCCGGGCCAGTACCGCCACTGGTTGGTCATCATCCGGGGGGCCATCCAGGCGGTGATCTTGGAGGAACAGTGGATGTGGTCGGTATAGTTGTTCAGGTCCGTGATGACCCCCTGGGCATTGAGAAAGCTGACCACCGCCACATTGTCATAGGCAAACAGCCGCTCACAGGCGTATTCGATGGCGGTAAGGAGGGCCTCCGTCCTGCCCAGGCGGTTGGATTGGTCCCAGTACAGGACGCTGTAGGGGGGGAACCACACCGTAAACTGGGTCTCCGGGTGCTGCTCCACCCAGCCGCAGATCACGTCCATGCCGGCCCGGGCAGAATCCAGATAGGCGTCCGCGGGCAGCTGGAGGCGGCCCGCCGGGGGCCTGACATAGCCCGCCAGGGCGGCCTTCCGGGAAAAAACATGGGTCCGGTCCCAGGTATAGGCCTCGTTCAGGGTGGTCTTGGCCTTTTCTCCCAGCACCAGGGTTTTGATGGCCAGGGCCAGGCTGTCCGCGTTCAGGTAGAACTGAATATCATCCAGCACATTGTCATTATAGAGATATTCCGGCAGCTCCGAGCGCTGGTCCCCGTGAATGAGGATATTGGGGTCAAGCCCGAAAAATACCCGCTCCACCGTCCCGTGGGCCCGGTAGGCCAGATCCAGCGCCACCCCGAATTCACTGAGCTTCCCGTCCGGGAAGGTGACCTTCAGCGTCTCGCTGCCCAGCCAGCCGGTGAACCAGGACGCCCGGAAGTTGGCCGCCAGAGAGGTGCCCATCACCAGATTGTCATAGTCCTGCCGGCGGATCAGCCCCGCCATCTCGTACCGCTCGTTGACAAAAAGGGCGGTCTCCCCCTCTTCCAGCCTGCCCGCCGTGAGCAGGGGGTCCACCGCGGCCACCACTGCCGCCGCTGCGCCCAGCAGCAGCAGGGCGCAGGAGAGCGCCCCGATGAAAAAGGTTTTTGCTTTCACGGCCTCTCCCCCCTGTCACGCGGTTCAGAAATTGGCATAGATGAACGTGTCCACCCCGGTGAGCATCAGCACGCCCGCCGTCAGGCACGCCGCCGTCAGCGCCAGCTTTCCCCAGGTGGGGCGGAACCGCTCCACCTGCTCCAGCGGGTCGGGGCAGGCCAGCAGCGCCAGCCCCGCCGGGAGGATCATCAGCGGGACCCAGTAGATCAGGGCCCGCCCGCCCGGCATCCACAGCTCCTGGAGGTAGCCCAGGGGGGCGGACAGCACCTCCGGCGGCAGGGCCGCGGCCAGCTCCGGCCCGGGCAGCCCCCAGTTGGCCTGGAACAGCCCGCCCAGCAGGGCCAGCGCCTGCCCCGCGCTGTCCGCCCGGAAAAACACCCAGGCGATGTTGACAAATACAAACGTGAGCAGCCACGCCAGCGGCCTGGGCAGGGAGACCCGCCCTTTGAGCATACGCTCCGCGACCTGGGCCGCGCCGTGGAGGGCGCCCCAGATGAGAAAGCCCCAGCCCGCCCCGTGCCACAGGCCGGACAGCAGAAAAATGACCATGATGTTCCGGCACGTAACGAATGTCCCCCGGCGGCTGCCCCCCAGGGGGATGTACACGCACTGGCGGAAGAACCGGGACAGGGTGATATGCCACCGTCCCCAGAAATCCTTCACCGAAACCGCCTGATACGGGCTATTGAAGTTCACCGGCAGGGATATGCCCATCATCCGGGCCATGCCGGAGGCCATGTCGCAGTAACCGGAGAAGTCGAAATAAATTTGCAGGGTGTAGCACAGGATTACCACGAGTGTGTCAACCGGGGACAGCGTCTCAATGTTGGCGTAGCCGTAATTGGCCCCGTTGGCAAACATGGCGGCCAGAATCACCTTTTTGGCCAGCCCCAGGGCAAAGCAGTACAGTCCCGCCGAGAGGTCATCCCAGGAAAATGGGGCGGGCCGGCGCAGCTGGGGCGCCAGTTCCCCCACCCGGGTGATGGGGCCGCAGGTGGCGGTGGCGAAAAAGGTGAGGCAGCAGGCGTAGTCCAGGGGGGAGACGCCCTCCCCCGCGGCCCCGTCATAGCAGTCCCGCAGCCACAGGATCTGCTGAAAGGTGAGAAAGGACAGCCCCAAGGGGGCCAGCCACGCCGGAGGTGCGAATAATCCCTCCAGCGGCGTCAGGGACAGCAGGAAGCCCGTGTACTTGAAAAAGACCAGCACGGCCAGCAGCAGCGCCGCCCCCGCCCACAGCAGGGCTTTTTTATGGACGGGGTCCCGGGCGATGCGGCGGCCCAGCGCATAGCTGGCCGCCCCCTCCCCCGCCAGCACCAGCAGGGACAGGGGGGAACCCCAGCCGCAGAACAGCACGCCCGCACACAGCAGGCACGCCCGGGCCGCCCTGTTTCCGGCCCGGGCGTTCAGCACCCGCCAGAGCAGGAGCACCGCGGGCAGGTAGGCCAGCACAAACAGATGGCTTTGTACGTTCATGGCAGCTCCTCTTCTTTGTCACGACGGCTCCGCGCTTCTACTGGGGCCCCCGCAAAGCCGCCCTTTGGCTTTGTGGGGAAAGGAGGGGTAAGGGAGCGGGCGCAGTTTTCGCCGCAGGCGGAAACGCAGTTGAGCGGACTTTGCTCCGACGTTGTCACGCTGCGAAGCGGCCAAACCCCTCGCTCGCTTTCGCTCCGTCTCGGGCAAAACCCGCCCCCGCTGCGCGGCGGCTGGGCTTTTCCCCTCGCTCCGCTCCAAGCTCCCTCTTTGTCCGCTTCTCCGCGCTTCTTTTCACCGGGTGTTGTCCAGGTGGCCGGCCATCTCGCCGTTCACCCGCTCGCCGCAGGTGTGGACGATCTGGAGCAGGGACTGGTATGTTCCCGGATAAGCCGCTTTCATGGTGTCGTGGTCCATGGGCGGGAACTGGGCGTCCTTGCCCATGCCGCCCAGCGCCTCCACGTACTCCGCCTCGCTCATAATCATGTCCGCCCGGGGCAGGCCGGCGGAGAACCACTCCCTGGGGACATTGAAGAAATCGTCGTTCTCGTTGCCGCTGGCCCGGTGGAGGTGGCGGAAGAGGATGTACACGGTGGTGGACAGGTAGTTGGCCGCCGCCCGGATGGCCTTCTTGCTGCCCACCCGGCTGAGCAGGTCGAACAGCAACCCCACCGAGTTGACCACCAGCTTCTTGGACAGGGTGGCCAGCACCGACCCCTGCAGCACGTTGTCCCGCTCGTCGGACACGTCGTAGAGGGTGTCCGCGTCCAGAATGGTGGTGCCGTCCCGGCTGAGGGTCCGGCCCAGCAGAAAATCGGCGGACACATTATAAAAATCGCAGGCTTTGACCACAAACATCAGGCCAGGCTCACGCGCCCCGTTCTCATAGTGGGAAAGCAGTGCCTGGGATATACCCAGCGTCTTGGCGGCCTGCCGCTGAGAGATACCCTTTTCCTGCCGCAGCAGGGAGAGGGTTCGTGCGAAATCAGGGTTTGTCATCCTGATCTCCCCCTTTCCTATTGTTGCTTTGCGGGATGCGCCATGCAGGCGGGCTCCCGCTTTCATCTGGGGCAGATCCGACAACACAGCAGGTATAGTATAGCGGGGAGAATACGTTTTGTAAAGAGTTTCCGCCGTAAGATTGCTTGAAAAATCTCTTTGCCTTTTTGTCATTCTGCCCATATTCCCCCTTGAAAAAAAGTGCGGATGGTGATAAATTAAATGACAGCGTGGTGCAAAAATTATACGTTGGGCCCGGATGCCCGCCGAAACGGAGGAAAACCCATGTTCAGATTGATGATTCAGAAGCTGAAAAAGAACCCGAAGAAGATTGTGTTTACCGAGGGCGAGGACCCGCGCATCCTGGAGGCCGCCGCCCGCCTGCTGTCCGGCACCTTCCTCACCCCCATCCTCATCGGCGACCCGGAGCGGATTCACGCCGTGGCGGAGGACGAGTGCCTGAATATCCGGGGCATCACCGTCCTCCAGCCCCACACCTACGACAAGATGGACGAAATGGTGGCCAGGATGGTGGAGCTGCGCCGGGGCAAGATGAGCGAGGAGCAGTGCCGCGCCGCCTTGCAGAAGGGCAATTACTTCGGCACCATGCTGGTGGCCATGAAGGAGGCGGACTGCCTGCTGGGCGGCGCCACCTACTCCACCGCCGACACCGTGCGCCCCGCCCTCCAGCTCATCAAGACCAAACCGGGCAACAAGATCGTCTCCTCCTGCTTCATCCTGGTGCGCCCCTTCGCCACCGGCGGCAACCAGGTGCTGGCCATGGGAGACTGCGCCATCAACATTGACCCCACCGAGGACGACCTGGTGGAGATCACCCAGGAGGTGGCCATGTGCGCCCGCCGGTTTGGTGTGGACCCCAGAGTGGCCATGCTGAGCTACTCCACCATGGGGTCCGGCGCGGGCCCCGTAGTGGACAAGATGCGCAACGCCTGCAAGAAGCTCCAGGCCCTGGACCTGGATTTCCCCGTGGACGGCGAGTTCCAGTTCGACGCCGCCGTCTCTCCCACCGTGGCCCGCCTGAAGGCCCCCAATTCTAACGTGGCCGGCCGGGCCAACACCTTCATCTTCCCCGACATCTCCGCGGGCAACATCGGCTATAAGGTCGCCCAGCGCATGGGCAATTTCGATGCCTACGGCCCCATCCTGCTGGGCCTGAACGCCCCCATCAACGACCTGTCCCGGG
>CAJUOT010000070.1 GCA_910588135.1 uncultured Oscillospiraceae bacterium
TTATAGGCGATGCCCATGGCGGCGATGGCGTCCGGGCCAAAGACGGCGGTGAAGTTGTTGAGCACCGTCATGCCGGTGACATTGAGCAGGTTTTGGATGGAGGCGGGTATGCCCACGCCGAACACGCCCTTCGCAATCTCCCAACGGGGCCGGGCCATGGCCGGATGGATGCAGACAAAGGTTTTGCCCCGCCGGACAAAGAGCAGCACGAAAAAGTACAGGCAGGCGAAGCAGTTGGACAGGAAGGTGGCCAGACCCGCCCCTGCCGCCCCCATATTGAAGCCCCAGGGGAGGATGAAGACGGGGTCCAGCACGATGTTCAGCGCGCAGCCGCTCATGGAGCCGATGCTGGCGTGGAGGGTGGCCCCCTCCGAGCGCACCAGATAGGCCAGCACCACGTTGAGGATGGCGGGGGCGGCCCCGCAGGTGGTGGTCCAGAACAGGTACTGGGCGGTGGCGGCGGAGGTGTCCGCATCTGCCCCCAGCACCACCAGCAGGGGAGAACGGAAAACGCTGACCAGAATGGAGAACAGCGCGCCGCAGAGCAGGGCGCAGTAGAAGCCGAAGGCGGAGCTGCGGCGCACGGTGTCATAGTCCTTGGCGCCCAGGGCGCGGCTCATCATGCTGGAGGAGCCCACGCCGAAGAGGTTGTTCACCGCGTTGAAGGCCAGCAGCACCGGCGCGGCCAGGGTGACGGCGGAATTCTGGATGGGGTCGTCGAGTATCCCCACAAAGTAGGTGTCCGCCAGATTGTAGAGCACCATCACCAGGGAGCTGAGCACGGTGGGGATGGACAGGGTGAGCACTGCGCGGGGGATGGACGTGCGTTCAAAGAGCTCGGATTTCTGCATATTTTCCATGGATATGCCTCGCTGTTACAAAGTTCGATTTCCTCTATTAAACCACAACTTGCGGGGAAAATCAATGGGAGGCGGTCCGGTCCCGGGCGCGCTCCTCCAGATAGGCCCTCGCGTCTTTAAAAAAGCTGGCCGTGATGAGGGCGATGACCGCCCCGATGGGGAAGGCGGCGATAATGCTCACCGACTGGAGGTTGGCCATAGAGCTGTCGGAGAACACCAGGGCGATGGGCAGGGCGATGAGCAGCAGGCACCACATCAGCTGCACCGCCCGGTGGGGCTGCTCGTCCTGCCCCAGCCTGCGGTAGCTGTAGCAGGAGGCGATGAGGGCGATGGAGTCGAAGGAGGTGGCGTAAAATGCCGCCATGGCCGCCAGCACCAGGACAAGCACCAGCGCGGGGCAGGGCAGGGTGCGGATCACGGAGATGATGAGGGCGTACAGGTTGCCTGTCTCGTTGTACTGGGCGATGAAGTCCGACGCCCCGGACACCTGCCGGCCCAGGGAGTAATTGCCCAGCACGATGAAGCTGACGATGGTGGAGCCCACCCCGAAGCCGTACCCCCCCAGGATGGTCTGCCGCACCGTCCGCCCCCGGGAGATGCTGCCGATAAAGAAGGGAGCGGCCACGCACCACACCATCCAGTAGGACCAGTAGAAGATGGTCCAGTTCTGGGGGAAGGAGGTGGTGCGCTGGGGATCGGCAAAGGTGGCCAGCTCGAAGAAGCGCCCTGCCATCCGGCCCAGGGATTCGAAGCCGGTCTCGACGATGTACCGGGTCTGGCCGCCCAGGAGGAGGACATAGGCCAGCAGGCCGAAGAACAGCCAGACACAGGCACGGGCCAACAGGCTGATGCCCTTGAAGCCGTGGAGCAGGGAGTAGGTGTACACCGCGCAGGTGACCAGCAGGATGAGGACGATGACGGCGTTCCGGCCCAGAGGGAGGTGGAACAGCTCCCCGATGATGTCGGCCATGAGGGGGGTGGCGAGGCTGAAGGTGGTGGCCGTCCCCGCCAGCAGGGCGAACACCGCCAGCAGGTCGATGATCCGGCCGGGGACGCCGTCGGTGTGCTTTCCCAGGATGGGCCGGCAGGCCTCGGAATACCGCTGCCGCTCCCGCTTTCTCACGTGGAGCATGAACCCGAAGGCCGCCGCCAGCATGAGGTAGAAGCCCCAGGGGATCAGGCTCCAGTGGAAGATGGGGAACACGCCGGCCCAATCCTGGATGGAGCCCAGTTCGGCGGTGTGGGGGTCTACGGCGTACAGAATCCACTCGGAGAAGGAGTAGAACAGGATGTCGGCGGCCAGCCCCGCGGTGAACATCATGGAGCCCCAGGTGAAAAAGGAGTACCTGGGAGTTTCATCCGGCCCGCCCAGGACGATATCCCCGTATTTGGAGAGGGCGGCAAACAGGGACATCAGGAAAATCCCCAGTCCGATGATGAGGTAATAGACGCCCAGGGTGTCTCCGAACAGGAACCGGATTTGGCCCAGCACTTCGTTGGAGCGCGCGGGAAAGGCGACAAACAGCGCGCTCAGCGTCAGGATGCACCCCAGGGGGGCCAGGGTGATGGCCCAGTCGATTTTCTTGCGCTCCATGTCAATCCTCCTCGGGAAGATACCTGCGATAGCTGGAATCCAGCGCCGCCAGCTCCTCCAGGCTGTCCACCTCCGTGATATCCCCGGGCTTCATTGGAAAGACGCCCAGTTGATATTCCTCGGGGTAGCAGAACAGGGCCACGTCGTCCCAATAGAGCTCCCGGTTCCGCTTCTGCTCAAACTCGAGCTCCAGGTGCCGCCTGAGCCGCCGCCCGTCCTGGGCGCTCCATCGGGACACGCTGTAGAGCTGCCAGCCATGCCGGCCTCCGGTGCGGCTGCATGAGACGACCACCCCGTCTTCCACAGTGAGCAGCCATTCGTCCGTGGGTGCGTCCGTCCACACGGCGTTGTAACCCGAGCGCTCAAACTGGGGGGACAGGGCCCGAGGGTCCCGGATGATCTGGTCGCCGTCCAGGATGATGGCGTCCTCCAGGTGCTCCCGGGCGGCGTAGAGGGAGGAGATGTTGTTGCAGGAATCGTACCAGGGGTTTTCAATGAGCGCTACTGTGCCATTGTACTCCCGTTCCAGCGCCTGGAACTGCTCTTTGAGATAGCCCACCACAACGTAGATTTCCTGGATGCCGTTTGCTTTGAGCCCCCGGATGGCCGTGTCGATCATCCGCACACCGTTTACCCGCACCAGGGGTTTGGGCGTGCCCAGGGTGACGGGGCGCATCCGTTTTCCCTCTCCGGCGGCCAGGATGACGGCCCGCTTTACGGTGTTCACGGCAATTCCTCCCCCAGCTGCTCCAGCTCCTTCCGGACAATCTGGCAGTAATCCCGGGCGTAGCGGTATTGGGCCAGGGCGTAGTCCCCGAATTCCACCCCCAGGGAGCGCTTGTACTCGCACCAGTTGCTCCACAGCAGGCCGCACACAGCGAGATAGCCGTAGACCTTGACCCGGGTGAGGGCGGGGCAGCGTCCGGTGAAGTACTGGTCGATGAGATTGTCCACCTGGGCCCGGCCGTACATAGCGTAGATGCAGAACATGGCGATGTCCACATGGGGGTCCTGCATGGCGGCGTATTCCCAGTCGATAAGGCGGATTTCCTCCTCCCCCCGGGCGTTTTGGAAGAAGAGGAAATTGTCCGGCACCGCGTCGATGTGGGTGAGCACCTTTTTCCCCGCGTGGGCGTTCAGAAAGGGTCTGAGCCGGAACACGCTTTCCCGGGTCTCCCGGTAATCGGGATAGGCTGAGGGCGCCCCGCCCCGCAGAGACTCGTAGAAATCAATATGGCCAAACAGGTCAAATTCGTGATCCACCCGCAGGCCCAGCCGGTGGAAGGCCCGGAGCTTTGCCATGCAGGCGGCGGTCTCCGCCCCGTCCAGTGGGTTACAGGTGCGGGCGCCCCCAATGAACCGGCTGATCTTGCGTCCTGTGTCCGGGTCAATATAGAGCACGTCCTCACACAGGCCCCGTCCCCGGATCATACTGTAGACCGCCGCCTCCTCGGGGCGGCTGATAAGCTGTCCGGTGCCCTCCCCGGGGACGCGTATGATATACTGTTCCCCCCGGCAGGAGAAAAGAAAGGAGCGGTTGGTCATGCCCTTTTTCAGGGCGGATATGCCGGTAATGTCACCGGGGGCGGCGCATAAGGCCGATCCGATCACCCGCAGATCCTCAGGCGTGAGCGGGCCGGGGCAGGGCACGCCCGCCGGGGGGGATGGATTGTCATGGGCTCTTGTGTTCATAAAGCTGTTCTCCTGATGTTCTGGACAGGGCATTCAAAGAAGCCTCCGGTCTGTCCCGTGGGGGCGGCCGGAGGCCTATGCCTGACTGGCGGTTACCGCCCAGTTTCCCCATGGGGCGGGGTGCGGGCGGCGATCTGCCCGGGGTAGCGGCGCTCCAGGCGGTGGACGATGTACTGCGCCCCCGCCTCCCCGCTGCGGCCCAGGTTGTAGAAGTGCTGCTGTTTCAGCTCGGCGATGCGCTCCCGGTAGTCCTCCTGGTGGGCCAGCAGCTCTTCCACCACGGGGGCGATGTCCTTGACCTCGCTCTTCTCCACCTGGCGGCCCACCTTGGAGCGGGCGGTGATGTCGAAGGGAACCAGGGGGATTTTCTGCCAGTCCTCGTTGACCACCTTCATCTGGGTGTTGATGAACAGGGAGGGCTTGTCGGTGGTGAAGGAGAACTCGAAAGCGATGCCGCTCCAGTCAGTGATGACCAGGTCGGCGGTGTACACCGTCACGTTGGAGGAAAAGTCGGTCTCAATGATGAAATCGTCCCCCGCCTTGTCCTGATACCGCCGGATAATCTCGCCCATCCGGGTGGGGAAGCGGCGCACATATTGCGGATGGGGCCGGATGACGATGCGATACCCTCTGCCGTACAGGGCGCTCACCAGCTCGTCCAGACAGGAGTCCATGATGTTGTCGTACTGCCAGGAGGGGGCGATGAGGATGGTCTGCTTTTCGTTAGGCGTCTTGTCCATGGCGTCATAGGCGGCGATCATGTCGTCGATGAGGCCGTAGCCGCACTCGATGATGCGCTTTTTCTTCACGCGGCGCAGCTTTTCAATGGCCCGGGCCTCAATGGCCTGCTCCCGGCTGACCACCAGCAGGGTATCGTAGGCGTCCAGCGCCCCGGTGCGGTAGGCCAGGTTGTCGCTGCTGCACCCGTGATCCATAAAGACGTACTCCACGTCCTCCCGCACACGGGAGCGCTTGATGTGGTACTTCTCCAGGTCGGGGGTGGTCATCACCACCATGTCCGCCTCCAGCTTCATCATCAGGGAGATGAGCCGGGTCTCGTCCACATAATAGGGCCTGATGCGGGGCTCGTTTTTCTGAAAAATGGCGTCCTCCGGGTCGCTGGTGACGTAGTGGATGGTGAGGGTGGTGTCCTGCAGCAGCGCCTCAATGAGGGCGCGGAAGTACTTGTAGAACCCGCTGCCCTCGGAGTAGAACATGATTTTCATGTTCCCCTTGTTCTCCTTGGAGAAGAATTCCTTATAATATTTTTTGGCCAGGGCGGCGTTGCGCTTCTTCCGCTCCTTATCCTGGGCGGCGGAGCGCTTCATCTCCTCCAGCAGGGCATAGTCGATATACTTTCTGGGGGAGTAGACGGCGTTGCACAGGAACATGACGGCGATGGAGAACAGGTTGCCGAAGACCCAGTACAGCCCAACCCCCGCCGGGACGATAAAGGCGAAGAAGGTGGAGAAGGCGATCATGAACGCCGTCATGCCCCACTGGGAGAGCTTGTTCTGCTCGATTTGCAGCACGTTCACCCTGTTCTGCACCCAGCACATGACGAAGGCGGACAGCCCCGCCAGCACGGGGATGAGAAACAGGGTGTCCAGGGTGTGGACGCTGGGAGTCTCGGCCAGGTTGACGCCGAAGAAAGTCATCCGCAGCGCCTGAATCTGGGCGATGGCGTCCGCCGAGCCGGGGATGGACGCAAAGGCGTCCGGCATGGCCCGCACCTGCTCCACCGCCGAGAGCTGGGCGGTGGAGCCCAGCGCGTCCGCCGCCACCGACATCAGCTGGGCGGTTTTCTCCACAAACGCACGCTGAAGCTCTGGGGAGAGGTGGAGGATGTGCTTGAGGGGCTTGTACACCACGTCCAGCAGGCCCAGGATGATGGGCAGCTGGAGCAGAAGAGGGATGGTGCCTGCCATAGGGTTGTAGCGTTCTTTTTTGTACAGGGCGGACTGGGCGTCCAGAAAGGCGTCGCTGTCGTCCACATACTGGTAGCGCAGCATATCCAGCTGGGGCTTCATCTTCACCATCTTGATGGAATTTTTCTGCACCAGCAGGGAGATGGGGAACATGACCACCTTGGTCAGCAGGGTAAAAACCAGAATGGCGATTCCATAGTTCCGGAACAGCCGGTAGCAGCCGTACATCAGCCAGCCCAGGGGCGTCCCTATGATTGTGTTGATAAATTCCATGTTATGACGGCACCTCGTCTTTCCGCGGGGGCGGCCCGTTTAGTTCCGGGGGGCGGTGCAGATGTGCAGCGCCCGCTTGAGCTGCTCCACCTTTTGCCGCTCCTCCGCCAGCAGGCGGCGCAGCTCCCGGTTTTCAGCGGCCAGCCCGCCCTCGCCCCCTGTCTCGTCAAAGGGGTCGGCGGGGGTGCTGATGGACTCCGAGGCGGGCTCCGGCGCGTGTGCCCGCTCCGCCGCCGGGGCGGGGGAGGGCTGGGCCTGGGCGGCCGGCTCCAGCTCGTAGTCGCCGTAGCCGGTATCGTCGTCATCGTCCGCCGCGGCATAGGCCTGACTGGCCGGGCGGTCCTGCCGGCCCTTGAAGAGCTTCCGCTTCAGCTTGCGGAAATAGAAGGCGAACCCCGCCCCCGCCGCGATAAAGATGCCCGCCGCCAGCTGGATCATATAGGTCATGGCGGAGGGGTCGATATAGGCGGATACCGCCATCTGGGACAGCGTCTGCCCGCAGGCCAAAAGGCAGGTGAACGGAACCGGTGTATTCATGCAGTGACCTCCTATCTTACCAGACGTGGGTGCTCAAGGGGGTGAGCTGGGTCAGCTCCCAGTTGGAGAAATCGTTTCCGTCCCCGGTGATTTCATAGGTTCCCATGTATGCGTCCCGGGTCTCCAGCGTCTCGTCGTACAGCAGCATCCAGAAGGTGCGCCTCATCTGCTCGTCCTCGCCGATGGACTCAATGGTGCGCGCCCCCTCGGTGTCCAGCCCGAACCAGCTGGCCATGGAGGAGCGCAGGTTGTCCTGACAGATCTGCTTGTGGGACAGCTCCATGGGCCGGCTGGTGTCGGCGTGGGCGGGCTTGATGAGCAGGGGGAGCAGCCGGGGACTGTCCAGACGGCTCAAGCCGATGCCGGTGGTGGGCCAGTCGGGATAGTCCGCCGCGTGGTCGGTGGTGATGACCACGGTGGTGTCGTCATAGAGATCCAGCTCCCGCAGCGCATCCAGGTACTGAAAGATCATCTCCAGGTTGCCGGACACCTGGGCATAGCGGGCCTGGTCGCTCCAGCTGGTGTCCGTGCGCTGGGCCTGCTCGTCCATGTTGAAGGGGAAATGGGCGCCCTGGAAGTGGTAGAAACGGAAGCACCCCGTCAGGCTGTCGTTGACGCTCAGACCCTGGGCGCGATAGCGCTCCCAGAAAGCGGGGTCGTCGATCTGATAGAGGTTCTGGTTGGGCGAGGTCTGGACCGCGTCCAGGTCGCCGGTGTAGAGCTGGAAATAGGGCTTGAGGGCCTCCGGCGCGTAGCGGTAGGCGGACAGCTCCAGCATTTTTGTGAGCATGACCCGCCGGCTGTAATTTACCGTGCTCCGGCCGATGTTGTCGATTTTGCCTTCCACGTTGTCCATGCTGCCCACCACGTCCCCGATGTGGGAGTAGAGCCCCACCTCATATCCCGCCCCGTGCAGCCCGTCCAGGAAAGTGGAACGCTCCCAGGCGCGGCTGAGGTAGTCCCGTTTGCGCACCTCAAAGGGGGCGGCGTCCTCGTCCCGGACGCCGGTGAGCAGATAGGTGACGGAGGCGTAGGTGCGGCTGAAGCTGCCGGTAAAGTCCTGGTAGCTGGTAAAGCCGTTCAGCTCGTCCGCCCACTCCGGGTGCCGGGCGATGACCTCGTCCAGGTAAGCGCGGTCACAGCGGTCCAACAGGAAGAACACCACGTTCTGGGAGGGGGCGAGCTCAAACATCCCGTCCGTGGACAGATAACGGTCCTGGTGCTCGGAGAGGTTGGTGGCATAGGCCAGGCTGACGAGGGCGGCCACCTGTACCGCTACCAGCAGCAGGGAGACAGATTCCAGCGCCCGCGTCCACAGCTTCCGGCTGAAATACAGCAGAAGGAATACGGCGGCGATGACGAGCATCCAGGCGGCGAGGTCTTTCAGCATGGCCCATTTGTAGTTCTGCCAGGTCACCGCGCTGCCGTCCAGGGCGCCGTGGTCCACGTTCCAGAAATTGCCCTGGAGGTAACCCGCCAGAGTGGCGGCGAAAAGCAGGGACACGGCGTAATTGAAGGGCTTGCCCCGGAGCAGGAGCAGTACGGCCAGCAAAACGGCAAAAACCCCCAGCCCTGCCAGCGCCGCGGTGGGCGCCAGCAGGGCAAAGGGGAAAGTCATGTCGCTGGTATTTTGCAGGTACAGCTCACAGGGGCCGAAAAAGATGAACGTGAAAGAGCAGCCCAAGGCGCAGGAGGCGGCCAGGAAAAGGCGGGTCCGGAAAGCCCGCTTGTCCGTCCAGAGCGCGCGCCACTTGCCGCCGGCGGAGGATTTCAGATTTTGGAGCATAGGATCGGTTCCCCCCAATGGTTGAGGTTTTTCAATACCCCACTATACTCCTAACGGCGGGGTATGTCAACACAGAGGACCCGCGCGGGGGTGTCCGCTGGGAGGGTATACAGATGAAACCCTCCCCTTGGGACACCCCAGGCCTATGCGAAGTGGTTGACATAATAGGGGGAATACCGGGCGATTTCATCGTCCAGAGCCTGGAAGCCCATGGCCTCGGAAAGGGTGTCTTCCCCGGAGAAAAGATTGACGCCAAGGCCCAGGCGGTCCCCCTCGATCTCAAAGCCCAGGGCGGCCAGCATGGTGGGATAATAGTCCAGCGTGGAAAATTCCCGGTTTTGACGGCGGTTCACAGGGGGGACCGGGCAGGCGCAGTTCAGGAAGCAGTTATATGCCGTCCGCTCGTAATAGTCCACACCGTCCACCAGATTGTTGTCCATCCTGGGGTGGTCGCCCAGGACAACGATCACGGTGTCCTCATAGAAATCCTGCTGGGAACACCACTCCAGGAACCCGGCGATCTGCCGGTCGGCGCAGGCCACCACGTTGGCGGTCTGTTCTTCGTACTCATCCCCGCACAGGCCGCAGAGGTATCCGCCGATGTGGTGGGTGTCCACCGTCAGCATGGTGAGGTTGAAGGGCTGTCCGGATTCGGACAGCTCCAGCAGCTTGTCTTTGGCGATGCGGTAGAGAATCTCGTCTTCGTACCCCCACCACACGGTGTAATCCTCAGGGAAATAGCCGTCGTCCCGGGCGCTGTAGTAATCGTATACCTCATAGCTGCCGTGCTGCTCAAAATACTTTTTCCGCCCGGCAAACTCCCCGTTGGAGCCGCACAGGAACATATTCCGGTATCCGTTGTCCTCCAGAATCTCGCCCATGCTGGTGCAGCCGGGGGCAAAATGGGCCTGCTGGTCCATGTCGTTATCCTCCACCGGGAAGGAGAAGGGAATGCCGGCGGTGGAGGCCAGCAGGGCCGCCATGGTCCAGTTGGTCCCGGTGCCCGAATGGGCGCCGCCCAGCAGGGTGGAGTTGGAGAAGGAGCAGTTTTCCCGGGCCAGCTGGGTGAGGTTTGGAATCAAGTTGACCGGCTGCCGCCCGCCCTCTTCCGGAGAGGCGTAGGTGGACTCCATGCTCTCCAGGTAGATGCACAGCAGGTTCTTTTTCTGCTCCGGGGCCGTGACGCGCACCCCCTTCGGGTCCACGTAGTGCTCTTCATAGAGGGTGGAGGCGTCCTGCCGCAGCCTGACGTAGTCCAGGATTTCCAAACTGTCGTCCACAAATTTGAGAGAGCTGAGCAGGGAAAAGACGGCGCAAAGCGTCATCAGGTGCCGGGCGAGGCTCAACAGGTCGGTCTCATGGCGCAGACGGAATACGCGGATGGAGGCGGTGAGGGCGAACCGCCGCTGGAGAAGCAGACAGGCGGTCCCCGCCAGGATAAACAGGGCGATTGCCAGCAGGTTGGGGATGCAGGCGATCACGCCGTCCGCCACCACGCCCAGCTCGCTGCCGTCCAGCGGGGAGGCCAGCGTATACAGGATCTGCTGGAAGGTCAGGTCAAAGGTGTCGTTGACCCAGGTGGTGACCCCGGTCAGCACCTGCGCCGCGGTGAACAGGACGCAGGCGATGATGAGCTCCGCTGCGCGCAGCGGCCATTTACACTTACTGTTCGCTGGTTTCTTCATTGTGGGACTCCTCGCTGGCTTTTCCCTTGTGCCTGCTCCTTTTTCCGCCGCCCTCCTGGAGCCGGGTGAACTCCAGCTCCACGCTGACGCTTTTGGCAACCTTGTAAAGCTGGGAGAGCAGCCACGCGGCAAAAAGCGCGGCCATGGTATAGTGCGCGGAGTCCACGGAGTAGGAGGCGCCGAGCAGCTTCTGGGGAAGGGCCAGAATCAACCGCGCCAGGGCATAATTGAAGCCGGCCGCGATGCCGTACTGGAAAAGGAGCGCCAGGGAGGGCTCAAGCGGCCTGCCGTTCCTTGAATAATGGAGGTAAAGGGACAGCATGGGGACAAAAAAGAGATTGATGAAAATAGCTGAATGGATCAAGGCATCACACATCCCGTTCTACGCTTGGTCAGCGGAGCGAGCCGCCTCTCCGGTGGGGAGGCGGCACACTCCGCTGCTGTACAGGGCTATAGGCGGCTGACGGGCTGGCGCGCTCAGCCGTTGTTGATGGCAGCCTGGGCGGCGGCCAGCCGGGCGATGGGCACCCGGAAGGGAGAGCAGGACACATAGTCCAGGCCCACCTTGTGGCAGAATTCCACGGAGGAAGGATCGCCGCCGTGTTCGCCGCAGATGCCCAGATGCAGGTCGGGATTGGCCTCGCGGCCGAGTTTCGCGGCGGTCTGGATCAGGCGGCCCACGCCGGTCTGGTCCAGCTTGGCGAAGGGGTCGCTCTCGTAAATCTTTTTGTCGTAGTAGGCGTCCAGGAACTTGCCCGCGTCGTCGCGGCTGAAGCCGAAGGTCATCTGGGTCAGGTC
>CAJUOT010000071.1 GCA_910588135.1 uncultured Oscillospiraceae bacterium
TAGGACGGTCATCTCCCCCGTTTTTGAGGGTGTCACCATTGTAGCAAGCAGTGTCGCAAGCTGGTCTTTCTGCGTCATCCCGTTCAGCGATTCACGGTAGGAGCGATAGAACAGAAATGCGTCAAATGCTGTCTGGCTCAAGCTCCCGCCTCCCCACAAATGGCATCCACACCCAGCCGCTCCACTATGTAACGGGCGATGGCGTCCGCCGGAATGTCCGCATACTCAGCCGCCACCATGACGGCCTCCCCGTCCACAATGCGGAATGTGGCGGTGACGGGAATTTTGCAAATGTCGCTCATGTTACACCTCCTTGATGATGTCCGCCACGGGTACACCCAGCCCCGCCGCCAGCTTGTCCGCCGTCTCTCTGGAACAGCTCTTACCGTTCCTGACGGCGGTTACTGTTACCCGGCTGACGCCGGACAGCTCCACCAGCCGATTACAGTTGATGTCCTTCCGGGCCATCTCTGCAATCATGGCTACACGGTCGATGCGTACTGACATTCGATTTCACCTCTTTTCTGTCATTTGATAGAGCAAAATCATTTTAACTCTATCATAAGCAAATGTCAAGCGATTTATTTTGTCTTTTGATTGATTTTTTTCTTTTGATGTGGTATGCTAAATATGGAGGTGGTGGAATGACTACCGGACAGCGCATAAAAGCAGCCAGGAAAGCGGCCGGAATGACGCAGAAGGAGCTTGGTGAAAAATTAGGGCTTTCTTTCCAAAGCATAGCTCAATGGGAAAATGATTTGCGTAACCCTAAATATGATACCCTCCAGCGCATAGCTGCCGCTCTTGCTGTCCACCCTGGGGAATTGATGGGCCTAAAAGATTATGGTGACAACATATGGGGGCCGCCTGATATAAGCCAAGAGGAATTAGACGAAATCCGGCTTAGAGTGTTGAGAATCAAAGAAGATAGAAAAGAGTTGGAACCGCTACAAGCAAAGATAGTGAAAGAGTATTATGAGCGGAAAGATAAAATAAATCACATTTTGTATATTATTGAGAGTTTAACCGATGATGGGCTTGATGAAGTGATTAGAATCATAGATGCAATAGCTGGGAATCCAAAGTTAAGTACACTATTAGTTTTTGAACCATATTTCAAGCCCACAGCGCCCCAACAGGCCCCGCCGCCGCCCTCGGAGGGTAGAGATACCACCCCGCCCCCGGACGCGCCAGAAACGGCCTCAGAGGGCAAATAAAAGCCCCATCCCCACGAAGGGGGACAGGGCAGAAAGGAGGGGACGGACACGAAGCGAGTAGGTCACATAACAGAGCACGTCGAGAAGCTATTGGGAATCACCGTCCCCGCAGACCGCACAATCTATCTCGGACCTACCAATATCGCCCATATGCAGACCTCACACCCGGCCGATTTTGCCAAGTATGGCACAGAACTTATCAATATCTTGGCATACCCAGACTATGTTGGACAAAACCCCACAGATGGCTCCATAGAGTACGTTAAGGAATTCCAGGTTGACGGAGAATTTGTGAAGGTAGCTGTCCGGCTAGCAAAGACAGACCGCTTCTATGCCCGGTCGATGTATGTACTGAACAGTGCACGGGTACAGAATTTTATTTCCAAGGGGACGCTAAAAAGGGCTTGAATTTTCTTTGCATTTGTGTATAATGAAGTTGTGAGCAGTATATAGTGATATGTGGTTAGAGATAGAGGACGGAACGGGCAGCCGTCGCCCTCGCTGGAGATGTGGGAGTGTCGCCCCACCTATTTCTGCCACCACTATGAAAGCGGGCAACTTCGGTTGCCCGCTTTTTCTATGCGGGGGAAGGAGGCCAGCATGGGCACAGCGGTAATCTATGCCCGGTACAGCTCGGACAAACAGGACGAAGCCAGCATTGACGCCCAGGTACGTGCCTGCATGGAGTACGCCAAGGGGAAGGGCCTCACCGTGATAGAGGTCTACGCAGACGAAGCGGTCAGCGGCAAGACGGCCAGCCGCAAGGCGTACCAGCGTATGCTCCGGGACGTGGACCGTGGCACCTTCACCACCATCCTGATCCACAAATATGACAGGGTGGCCCGGAACCTGGGGGAGCACGTCAACCTGGAAAAGCGTCTGAAGGACAAGCACGTGGAGCTTATCGCCGTGGCCCAGGACTTCGGCACCAGCGCCGAAGCGAAGATTATGCGGACGCTCATGTGGTCGCTGTCGGAATACTACATCGACAACCTGTCCGCCGAGGTCAGGAAGGGTCAGCGGGAAACGGCCTTGAAGGGCCTCCACAACGGCGGGTATGCCCCCTTTGGGTACGATGTGGTCAACAGGCAGTACGTGGTGAACGAGTTGGAAGCGGGCTTTGTCAGAAAGATTTTTGACGCCGCCGCCAACCGGGAGGGATTCACCGCCATCATTCAGGAGCTGGCCGACGCCGGGATCACGGGCAAGCGGGGGAAGCCCATCAAGTACACGCAGATTTATGAAATGCTCCGAAATGAAAAGTATACCGGCGTGTACACGTTCAGCCCCAAGGAAGAAGAACACCGGGAGAACCGGCGCAGCAAGCCAAACGCCATCAGGATAGAAAATGCCCTGCCGCAGATCGTCAGCAGGGCGCAGTTTATGGAGGTGCAGAGAATCATGACAGAACGGAAGCAGACAGGGAAGAAGGCCGGGTATCTGTGCAGCGGCCTTGTGTACTGTCAGTGCGGGGCCAAAATGCATGGCATGAAGTCCACCAGGAAGGGGCACGAATATTTTTATTATTACTGCTCCAAGAAATGCGGTGCGCCCGTGGTGCGTATGGATGAAGTTGACCGTGCCGCCGTGGAGTACCTCCACAAGCTGCTCTCCCCCGAGAATCAGGACAAGATAGCCGCCGTCCTGCGTAAATACCAGGCGGGGGAACAGGACAGGGTAGCAGACTTCAACCGCGCCCTCCAGCGCCGTATCAGAGAGAAGCAGGGGGAGTATGACGCACTCTTGAAGAACCTGTCCACCGGCGCATTGCCCTCCGAGGTAGTGGCCGATATCGGGGAGCAGATGCAGACGATCAAAGCGGAAATCGCGCAGCTTCAGCAGACCACCCCGCCCACCGACTTCACCGTGGAACAGATCAAAGCATGGTTGGACGCCCTCAAGGCCAGCGCAGACGAAAAGGCGGTTCACCTACTGATCGAGCGGATTGACGTGACCCGAAAAGAAGCTAAGACGGACTTCAATATGCAAAGCACACTGAAATCCGTCTTAGGTGAAATTGGTTGCGGGGGCAGGATTTGAACCTACGACCTTCGGGTTATGAGCTGCGGTCAGCGATGCTGGCGGCGGCTTTTTAGCGCTTTCGGGACATATTCGCTCCAGAGGGGGATGCTTTCCGGTACTGTTCCCTCCACGGTCTCCATCCGCTCCGTTCCCATTCTGGGTCTAAACCTGGGTCAGAGCGGGGTTGCACCGAAACCTGCCGAGCGTGATTTCACAGCCCAAAGCGAATCGTTATTGTCGTCCCTCGCCCCACCGCGCTATCTACCTCAACCTTCGCGTGATGGAGCAGCGCGGCGTGCTTCACAATGGAAAGGCCCAGCCCGGTGCCGCCGGAAGCCTTTGAACGGCTCTTATCCACCCGGAAAAACCGCTCAAACACCCTGGCCTGATACTCCGGCGGTATGCCGATGCCAGTGTCCTTGACGGAAACAGTTGGCCCCCGTTCCCCATTGGAAACGGCAATTTCCACGTTGCCGTCTTCCACATTGTACTTGATCGCGTTATCGCACAGATTATTGAACATTTCCTGCAAAATGCCGCGCACCGCGCTGATTTGGACAGCTTCCCCGGAGACGGAAAGCCTGACATTTTTTTGCCCTGCGCTGTCCTGGAAGAAAAGCACCGCATTTTTCGCGATTTCCAGCAGGTCTACCCTCTCCCACTCCATCTCCGCGCCCTCGTCCAGTTGGGAGAGATGGATGATATCCTCCACCAGCGCCACCAGCCGGGCGGCCTCTTTATAAATCACTTCGGAAAATTGGGGGATGTCCTCCTGTTTGACCATCCCGTTTTTCAGCAGCTCCGCGCTGCCCAGGATGGATTGCAGCGGGGTTTTCAACTCGTGGGATACGTTGGCGGTGAACTCCCGGCGGCTGCGCTCGGCGGACGCCCGCTCTGTCACGTCAAAGGCCAGCAGTACGGTTCCCACCACAGCTCCGTCTGATACGATCCGGCTGGCGTCAAACTGAATTTCCCGACCATTTTTTTCTGCCCTGACTTCTCCATGTCCGTTCTCCAAAGCGGACAGGATGGCTTGGCTCAATTCGTGGCCGCGATCCACCGTCAAAAAGTCCCTTCTGACGCAAGAGCGGTCCGTGCCAAACAGCCTTTGCGCCGCCGGGTTGATGCTCAGAATCGCCCCCTTCTGGTCAAGCACCACCAGCCCCTCGTTCATGCTCCCGGTGATCTGCTCAAATTCATCGGTCTTGGCCCGCAGCACCCGCACCTGAGCGCTGATCTGGCCGCGCTGCTGCTGGATACGCCGCAGCAGAGGGGTCAGTTCCTCGTAAGCGTCATTTTCCAGAGGATGATCCAAGTCCAGGGAGTTGAGGGGCTGGACAATTCTCCTCGCCATCCGGTGGGCCAGGACGGCGGAGAGGATGACGGCGATGACCGCCACCAGCAGGATCGGCTGGAGCATGACCAGCACCAAAGTAAGTTCGGTTGCTTGACTGACGGAAATACGCAGTACCGTCCCGTTGTTCAGCGCCTTGGCATAGTACAGCGTCCGCTCCGTCAGCGTATTGGAGTAGCGGACACTGCTGCTCTCTCCTGCGGCAAACGCCTCCCGGATCTCTGCGCGGCTCCCGTGGTTCTCCATGCTCTCCGCAGGCTCGACAGTATCGAACAGAACGGTCCCATCCGACGCCACCCAGGTCAATCGGTACTCCGGCGTCCAAGTGTAGCGGTAGTCACGGGCCGTCAGCTTTTCCAGATAGCTCTGTCCGCTCTCCTCCACAGCATAGGCTGCCAGCCGGAGCTCATCTTTGAGCTGGTTGGCCTGTACTGTGCCAAAATAGTCATACAGACAGCCCAATATGATGACAAAAGCAGCCAGCAGCACCCCCGCCGCTATCATCAGGGTAGAACGGAAAATCCTCTTGCTCATGGCTCTGCCTCCCATCGGTAGCCTACGCTGCGGACAGTCTCGATCATCGTGCCATAACGGCCCAGCTTTTGCCGGAGCGTTCGGATGTGCATATCCACCGTCCGCGTCTCGCCGGAGTATTCCCCGCCCCAGACGTTGGCCAGGAGTTTTTCCCTTGTGAACGCCACACCGGGGGAGGACAGGAACAGGCGCAGCAGTTCAAACTCCTTGAAGGTGAGGGTGAGCCGTTCCCCGTCCGCCATAACAGTGTGCTCTGCCAAATCGATCACCAGATCGCCTGCCGCCAGAATCTCCCGGCTCTGCCTGGGCCGGCACCGGCGCAGCACCGCCTTGACGCGGGACACCATCTCCATCATGCCGAAGGGTTTGACCAGATAATCGTCCGCGCCCAAGTCCAGGCTCTGAATTTTGTCGTACTCCGCGCCCTTGGCAGTCGCCATGATAATGGGGATATCACAGGTGGGATCGGAGGCTTTCATCTGCTTAAGCAGCTCCACGCCGCTGATCCCCGGCAGCATTACGTCCAGGATCACAAGCTCTGGTCTCTCCACCCGCAGCGCTTCCAGAAACGAATCACCGTCCCCGAAACCCCTGGCCTCAAACCCGGCGGAAGCAAGCGTGTAAAGCTCCAGGCTCTGGATGCTCTCGTCATCCTCTACACAGTAAATCATGAATTAGTCACCTCTCAGTTCAAACCCATATTGCCATTGCCAGCGTCCCAAGCACCATGAGCGCCAGCCCAACGGCTGCTTTCCGGGTCAGCTTCTCCCGGAACACTGCGTAGGAGAAGGCAACCGTTACCAGGATGCTCAGCTTGTCAATGGGCACCACCACGCTGACCACGCCGTTCTGGATGGCGTAGTAGTAGCACAGCCAGGACGCGCCTGTGGCAAGGCCGGACAGGGCGATGAAAAGCAGTTCCCTCCGGTCGATCCCCCGGACTTGTCCCTGTTTTCCTTTGAAAAAGACGATCAGCCACGCCATGGCCAGCACAACGCCCGTCCGAATCGCCGTGCCCAGGTTGGATTCCACACCTGTAATGCCGATTTTTGCGAGGATGGAGGTGAGAGCGGCAAAGGCCGCCGAGGCGAAGGCATAGGGCAGCCATATCCCATCCGCTCTTGCCCCGCCTGCTTCCTTTCGTTCGATCATCAGAAATATCCCCAGGGCGAGGAAGGCGGTTCCAATCAGCTTGACCGTTAGATGCTCCCGCTCTCCCAGCAGGAAAATCGCCAGCAGGACGGAGAGGATGGTGCTGGACTTGTCGATGGGGACGACCTTATTCACATCACCCGCAGACAGCGCCTTGAAATAGCACAGCCAGGAGGCCCCGGTAGCCAGCCCAGACAGTATCAGGAAGGCGAGGGATTTCCCGCTGATCTGCGTGACCGTCCCGGCGGAGCCCACGATAAATACCATGACCCACGAAAACAGCAGCACCACCACGGTCCGCAGCGCCGTCGCCACATCGGAATCCGTCTTTTTGATGCCGCACTTGGCCAGGATCGCCGTCAGCCCGGCAAAGAGCGCGGACAGCGCCGCCATAATAAGCCACATAGAATCTCCCCCCTTTTTCAACAATTCTACCATAAGAGCCGCCGTCAATCAACGCTGTCCATTTCCCCCATCCGCAACGGAGATGGAATACTTTCGCGTATATTCCGCGTACCGCTCCTGAAATTCCTCGCTGCCGCTGCGGGCATCCCGGAGGGACTGGTGCAGGTTCAGGTTGTCGTGGGCGGCGTCGATCACGCACCCGGCGATGTTGGAGCAGTGGTCCGCCGTCCGCTCCAGGTTGGTCAGCAGATCCAGCCACGCGAAGCCCGCGTCGATGGTGCAGCCGCCCTTTTGCAGGCGGAGGATGTGCCGCGTCCGCAGCTGCTCTTTCAGCTGGTCGATGACCTGCTCCAAAGGCTCCACCTTGGCGGCGGCGGTCAGATCGTCCTGGAGGAACGCCGAGAGAGACAGGTCCAAAATATCGCTGACCGCTGCGGAGATGGCGGCAAGCTCCGTTTCTGCGGCGGCGGTAAGCCGCAGACCCTTGTTTTGCAATTCCTCCGCCGATTCCAGGATGTTGACCGCGTGATCGGCGATCCGCTCAAAATCACTGAGCATTTTCAGCAACTTTGCGGCCTCCCGGCTGTCCGCTTCACTGATCCGCCTTGTGCTCAAATTGACAAGGTAGGTGCCCAGCATATCCTCATAGCGGTCGGTCTTGTCCTCCCTCTCCCGAATAGAGGCGGCCAGCTCCGGCGAGAAGTTCCGCAGGGAAGCCAGCGCGTCCTTCAGGGAAGCGACGGCGGTCTCCGCCATATCAGCGGCAACCGCATGGCACCGCTCCAGGGCGATGGATGGGGTGGCGAACAGGCGCTCGTCCAGCTCCTCAAACACCTCCGGTTGTTTGGAATCGGGGACAAGGGCGATGACCAGCCGCTCCAAAAGGTCGGACAGGGGCAGCATGAGCAGGGTGCACAGCACGTTAAAAACCGAGTGGGCCACGGCAATACCCAGCCGGGAAGCCGGATCATCCAGAAGGAGGGGATGGAGGAGCGCTTTCAGCAGGCAGAACGCCGTCAGCCACACCGCCGTCCCGATGATGTTGAAGGAGAGGTGAACCAGTGCGGCCCGCTTGGCGTTCTTGTTGGCCCCCACGGAGGAAAGCATGGCGGTGACGCAGGTGCCGATGTTCTGGCCCATGATAATAGGGATGGCTGCGCCGTAGGACACCTGCCCGGTGACAGCCAGCGCCTGCAAAATACCCACCGAGGCGGAACTGGACTGGATGATTGCGGTGAGGACCGCCCCAGCCAGCACACCCAGGATGGGATTTTTGAACATGACGAACATCTGCTGGAAGGCCGGGACGTCCCGCAGGCCAGACACCGCACCGGACATAGTTTCCATGCCGAACATCAATGTGGCAAAGCCCAGCAGAATCATGCCGGTGTCCTTTTTCTTTGCGCTCTTGCAGAACATATAGAAAATGATGCCGATGAGCGCCAGCACAGGGGTGAAGGAGGAGGGCTTCAGAAGTTTGACAAAGAGGTTCCCGCTGTCAATCCCGGCGAGGCTCAAGATCCAGGCCGTGACGGTGGTGCCGATGTTGGCGCCCATGATGATGTTGATGGCCTGTTTCAGCGTCATGAGGCCGGAGTTCACAAAGCCCACCACCATGACGGTGGTGGCCGAGGAGCTTTGGATCACCGCCGTGACGCCCAGGCCCGTCAGCAGACCGGCGATCTTGCCGGAGGTCAGCTTTTCCAGGAGGGTGCGGAGCTGACCTCCGGCCCGGCGCTCCAGGGCCTGTCCCATGATGCTCATGCCAAATAGGAAAAGGCTCAGACCACCGATCATGGTGAGCACATCAAAGATATCCATCTCATCAAATCCTTTCCACGATTGCTGTCACCCTTGATTTTAATGGCCGGGTGTAAAATCCGCTATCAAGATCATGTAAAATCTGTGTAAAATCAACGGCTGTCCATTAGGATGCCCCGATCCACTGACAGATGTTTTACGCTGGCCGGGGCAGAGAGGGGGCTTCCACTCACCATATGGCGGAGGAAGCCCCCTCCAGGATTTGGGGAGGAAATAAATCAACAAGACGCATAACAACAAATAAAAGGCTTTCCTGGCAAATGAAATTTTCTGAAAAGTTCAATCCGGCAGGAAACGAGTCGGGAAAATCTACCACGCCGTAATCATGGGAACGTCATCTGCGGTAGACCGAGAACACCCAAAAAGTTCAGAAAATCTGAAATCGAGCGGAAATTTTTGCCTGACTATTTTCTACCAATGACTGTCAACCCTCGTCCAAGGTCACCACTCAAAACCGTAAAACCCAGCGTTAGCCCCTATGAGGCCTTTGGGCCCCTTCTGCGGCCGTACGCCTCCAAGGGAGTGAAACACGATGTCGGGGCCTTTGTGAGCAAATGTGGCAGAGGACGGTTTCTGCCCTGAAGTGTGAAGGGTAGCGTAGATGGGGATGCTAGGTATCCGGCGAATACTCAGGGCAAGGGCAACCCAGATGGCGGATTTGAGGGCGAAGGGAAAAAGCAGGATAAAAGCCGGGCGTCACAAGTGACACCCGGCAGGTCACAGCGGCCCGCAGTGCGGGCCACTTTCAGGGCTTTTACAGGTCGGGGCAGGGATTCCAGGAACTGTTTGGAGAATTTGGCGGGTGTCCGCTTTTGGGGTCATTTCAGAGGGAGAAAATACGAGTTGGCGTCAGCGTTCCCCGGAGCCATACTGCCCCAACGCTTTGAGGTGGAGTCTAATGTGGTTCCAGGGCGGTTTTTACCACAGAAATCAGCATTGAGAAAGGGGTTTCGTCTCACGCAAAATTTGCGGTGCTGAAAACAAAAAAGGCCAACGGGCGAAGGATGCGAATTGCACCACTGTCTCCAAAGAAAAGAGCCGCCAGCGCAGACGAAAAAATATGTGTCTGAATTGATAACAATGGCGATTTAGGATGGCTATTCCCAGCAAGGTGTGGTATGGTACGTCGTTGCGAAAGGAGGCGGTGCCAGATGGCAAAAAGGAGAGCCAACGGAGAGGGCAACATCCGCAAACGCAGCGACGGACGCTGGGAAGGGCGCTACACAGCAGGCCGTGACCCAGACACTGGCAAAGTAATCTACAAGAATGTTCTCGCCAAAACCCAGAAGGACTGCAAGGAGAAGTTGAAGCGGGCTATTGAGGAAAACGCCAAGGTGGACGCCATCCGGGCGGAGCAGTACACTGTGGGCCAGTGGATGGATGTGTGGTTTGAGAACTGCGCCAAAATCAAGGTACGGCCATCCTCCCACAAGACCTACCGGGGCTACATCGACAACCACATCAAGCCCAGCATCGGGAAAATCCCGCTGAGCAAATTATCCTCTCTGGATTTACAGAAGCTCTACAAAAAGCTGCTGAGCGGCGGCAGAGTGGAGCGAATTGAGTCCAAAAACAAGCCCAAGGGTCTCAGCGCCAAAACCGTCCGCAACATCAACCAGGTGATTTCCTCGGCCATGGATTTCGCTATCGACCAAAAGCTGATCACGGTCAATCCCACGAACGGCTGCGCCCTGCCCAAGCTGGAACACCGGGAGATGAAAACCATTCCGGTGGAGCAGCTGGCGGCTTTCCTCCACGAGGCGAAAGAGAGCGGTGTGTACGAGATGTACTACATTGAGCTGGCCACGGGCTTGCGCCGGGGTGAGCTGCTGGGCCTCAAGTGGGAGGATATCGACCTGGAAAGCGGCACGATCCAGGTGCGCCGCCAGATTGCCCGGATCGACGGTGAGGTGGTGGAGGCCCCGCTCAAAACGAAAAACTCCTATCGGAGCGTGTCCATCGGGCAGGACGCAGTGCAAATCCTCAAAGACCAGCAGAGAAAAACCAGCAGCGAATACGTGTTCCCGTCCCCCACAGGCGGCCCCATCTCGCCGGACAGCGTACTCCATATGCTCCACCGGGTGCTGAAGCGGGCAGGACTGCCGAAAGTGCGCTTCCACGATCTCAGACACACGTTTGCGACCCTGGCATTGCAAAATGGGGTAGACATCAAGACCGTCTCCGGAATGCTGGGCCACTACTCCGCCGGATTCACCCTGGACACCTACACCCACGTCACCA
>CAJUOT010000072.1 GCA_910588135.1 uncultured Oscillospiraceae bacterium
TACAAATACGGCAACCGACATTTTTGGTGTAGAGGGTATTACGTGGACACAGTTGGAAAGTACGAAGGGGCAATCAAAGAATACATTCGAAACCAGCTACAGGAAGATATTATAAGTGACCAAATCAGCCTCAAGGAGTTTGTGGACCCGTTTACGGGTACGCCGGTGAAACAAGGCAAATAAACAACCCCCGGCAAAGCCGGGGGTTTTGCATATACGGGCAAAGCCCTGGAATACTAGCTTGCGCGTCTCGTCGCGCAAGTACGATCTGCCAGCCGCGAAGAATTTGTTACTGGCCGCCCGTAAACGGGCTTAAAAATTTCCCATCGTTAGTTGTTCGCCTGCTTTATCTTCCTCCAATTGATGTCGGATATATTCTTCAATCTTTTTCGCATTTTTTCCTGCCGTGTCTACATAGTAGCCTCTGCACCAGAATTCACGATTTCTATACTTGTACCTTAACTCTGGATATTTCTCGTAGATCATCAGACTGCTTTTTCCTTTTAAGTATCCCATAAAACTGGATACAGAAAACTTCGGCGGTATTTCCACAAGCATATGTACATGATCTGGATATACTTCTGCTTCGACTATCCGTATCTTTTTCCAATTACATAGTGTCCTCAATATTTCTCCGATTTCCAGCCGTTTTTCTCCATAAAATACCTTCCTCCGGTATTTTGGTGCAAATACTATGTGATACTTGCAATTCCATTTTGTATGCGCTAAACTGTTTACGTCGTTCATTGCAATGACCTCCCTTTGCTTTCTTTTGTGCAGTTGGCTGACCGCACTTTCATTTTAAGCAAAGGGAGAAGCTGTACCAATAGGCTAAAACCGCTTGAGTAAAGTGCTGAAAGCAGCAATGGTGCAAACAGCTTGTGCAGAACGGACAGACACTTCATAGTCTTTGGAAAGACGGCGGGAATTGTTGATCCAGGCCAAAGAACGCTCCACGATCCACCGCTTAGGTAAAACCTGCCATCCAGCTTCCGTGCGTGCAACAATATCAACACCAAGGCCGAGTTCTTGGGAAACATCTTGTTCAAAAGTCTTTCGATATCCTGCATCGGCGCAAAACCGTTGAATGGTTGGATATTTCTCAAAGGCTTTCCTCGCAGCCAGAATACCTGACTTTGTATCATGAATATTGGCAGCATGAACTACCACCGCCAGCAGATTCCCCATGGTGTCCACTACGATGTGCCGTTTACGTCCTTTTGTTTTTTTCCACCATCTATTCCGCGTTCTTCCGCGGCTGAGGTCGTTTTTACGCTTTGCGAGTCGATGATTGCATAGCTGGGGCCGGGCTTCCGCTCTGCGTCTGTCCGCACTCGTTCCACCAACGCTGCGCGGATTTTTTCCCATAGTCCGCTTCGGATTGCAGCATAATAAAAATTTGCTACTGTTGTATACGGTGGAAAATCGTGGGGCAGATTTCGCCATTTGCAGCCGTTATCTACAAAGTATAACACTGCATCCACCAGTTCCCGCTTTTCCCATTTGCTTCTGTTCCCGGCTGGTGGAAATAATGGCTCTATCATCGCCCATTGGCTGTCGCTTAAATCGCTCGCATAGCTGCGTCGCTCATTTTTCTGTATCATTCCCTCATTATACTACTTTTCCCTCTATTGGTACAGCTTCTAACATACGCGCCGCCGCGGTCCTTCAGCTCGTGGATGACGGCGTCAAATTCATACCTGTCCTTCATGTCCCGCTCCTAATTCCATGGTGGATTTACGTGCCGGAGCACGGTTTAATATTGATTCACCCAGTTGGAGATGAGCCACTGGGGCACCAGCCACGCGGCCATAAAGACGAGAAAATTCACCACAGTCAGCGAGGCGAAGGCCCCCACCGAGGTGAGGTAGAAGGTGAGGCACAGTCCGATCACCGACCCCGCCAGGGCAAACGCCAGCCCGCCGTAAGCGGCCTGCCTCAGCCGCCGGCCGCCCACCACCGCGTCGCAGTAGGGGCCAAGCCCCTCCCGGCTGAGCAGGGCCACCAGCTCTCCCGCCTCTTCGGGGGTGGGGCTGGACAGCTCCAGCCGCCGGTCCACGGGGGGGAATTCCATCTTATCCACCGGAAGCTTGAATTTCTGCTCCAGGAGGGAGGGGATCAGGTTGGGGTCCCGGGTTGCCAGCACGGGGGCCGCCCCGGCGCGCAGCAGGGCGGACAGGCTGGGATTTACGGCGGCGCCCATGGCGTAGTTCAGCAGGAACAGGCCGGAGAGCTGGCCGTTGATGGCGCAGAACACGGCGTTTTTAATGTTGTGCCCCGGGGGGATGGGCACTTCCATCAGGTGCATATAGGCGGCGGTGCCCACCAAGACCTCCTGGCCCCGGATGACGCCGGATGCCCCGCCCTCGTGCCACTCCAGGTCGGACACCTCCCGGTAGAGGGCGCCGTGGGTGCGCAGCAGGTCGTGAAAGGGACGGGTGAGGCCGCAGTCCATCACCCGGAGCATGGTGGCGGTGTAGCCCACCACCTTTTCCGTGGCCGCGCCGCCGAACACCTTCACCTGGGCCACGGTCACCGAGCCGGTGGGAAACAGGTCCAGGTCGCTGACGATAACGCCCCCCTGGCTGCACCGGGCGGCCCCGGGCCACCCGGCCAGGGCCGCGCCTACCCGGTTGAGCCGTTCCGCCAGCTTTCGGTAGGGCAGGGCATAGGCCAGCAGGGCGGACCAGGAGGAGACGGCGGTGAAGCAGGCGGACGCCGCCCAGGCCAGCCGCCCTCCTTCGCCCTGGCCCACCGAGGCCATGAGGGAGCACAGCGCGGCCCCCAGCAGCAGCAGGGGGGCGGCGACGCGGTAGGCGGCGTGGCCGCCGTCCTCCATCTGGAGCTGGCTGCCAAAGCCCAGGGGGGAACCGGAGCATTTTGTGTAAGTGGGCTTGCTGGACCACAGGCCGTCCGCCAGGGAGACCACGTAGGGCGAGCGGGCCTGAGAGGCGGCCTTGGCGGACAGACGGTTCCCCCGGCGGCGCTCCCGCTCCCCCCGCAGGGAGAAGACCAGCCCCAGGGCGGCCACTGCGGAGAAGGGCGGAAAGCCCTCCCGCCCCTCCACTCCGGCGGCGGTGAGCCCGTCCAGCAGGGTGAAAACCCAGGCCAGCAGCAGAATGGATTCCGCGCGGGGACGGAGGGTGAACAGCTGCCGGGCTCCGGCGGCGATGATCTCATAGCACAGCGCCCCAGTCAAAAGCAAGAGGGCGGAGAGAATCCAGCAGCGAAGCTGAAACACGCCCAGGCCCAGTCCGGACAGCGCCCCGGCCAGAGAGGCCCAGGACAGGAAGGGCAGCTCCACCGAGCAGAGAATGGCGGCAATGGCCAGCAGGGCGGCCAGCCTGAGCCGGACCCCCTGGCCCTTCAGGCCCTTCTGGTACTGAGCCGCCAGCTTGGCCGGGGGTGTGTCGGGGGGGAGCTGGCGGGGACGCAGCACCTTCAGCCTTGGCCGGTGCGGCGCGGGGGCGTCCCGGCCGGGAAGCTCTTCCCGGTCCACGCCGGGGGTGTATTTTTCGGCCTTCAATGTCTCCGGGTCCGGCTCGGCATGGTCGTACATATGGTCGGCGAAGTGGTCGGCGCGGCGCAGCAGGGTGTGCAGGCGGGCGCCAATGGCGCGGCCCGCGTTCTCCGGCACAATCTCCGGGATGGGTCCGTCCCCCTTCGCCTGCTGGGAGGGCTTTTTCACCAGCCGGATGGTGGGCTCCTCGGCGCCGTCCCCCGGCGGAGAGGGGGGGACGGGGGGGAGCTTCCCGGTGGGGAAGTCCACAACCTTTTTGGGCTTTTCAGGTGCCTGGACCTGTCTGCCTTTGGAACCGTACTCCGCCAGGATCTCTTCTACGGTGTACTCCGGCCTGCCGTTTTTTTTCGTCTCATCGGACATGGAGATTCTCCTTATCAGCTTGTTGACACGCTGCTCACGACGGCGACCCGCTTCCCCGCTGCCTCACGGCTTCGTAGAGCACCACCGCCGCCGCGGCGGAGGCGTTGAGGGAATTGAGCCGCCCCTTCATGGGGATGGACACCAGGAAGTCGCACTGTTCCCGCACCAGCCGTCCCATGCCCTCCCCCTCGCTGCCGATGACGATGGCGGCGGGGCCCTTCCAGTCTGCCTCGTACAGGCTTGTCCCGCCGTCGGTGGCGGTGCCGAACACCCACAGGCCCTCCTCCTTCAGCCGCTTGAGCAGGGCGGTGAGGTTGGGCACCCGGGCCACGGGGAGATAGCTCACCGCCCCGGCGCTGGTTTTGGCCACGACGGCGGTGAGCCCCGCGGAGCGCCGCTTGGGGATGATGACCCCGTGGGCACCGGCGCACTCGGCGGTGCGGATCACCGCGCCCAGGTTGTGGGGGTCGCTGAGCTCGTCGCACACCACGACCAGCGGGGCCTCCCCCTTCTCCCGGGCGGCGTTCAGGATGTCGTCCACACTGGCGTACTCCCGGACGGCGGCAATGGCGACCACGCCCTGATGGCTCTTGGTGCGGCTCATGCCGTCCAGCTTGCGCCGGTCGGCCTCCGCCACCACAATGCCTTTGTCCCGCGCGGCGGAGGCGATGTGGCCCAGGGTGGCGTCGGTCTCGCCCCGGGCGATGTAGATTTTATCAATGGCCGCGCCGGAGCGCAGGGCCTCGATGACGGCGTTGCGGCCTTCGATGAGGCCGTCGGCCTCCGCATCCTGGCGGGGACGGCGGTTTTTATCGTCTCGCATGGGAAAATCTCCTTTGCATTTGGCTATAATGAGACAGTATACCATAAACTTCCGCCGGGGAAAAGGGGGAAGCCGCCTTTTCTTGTCCCCCATTTTTCGTCATAGAAAGTTTACACCCCCTTCAAGAACATTCCTTGCTTTTTGCCGGGAGAATGTGGTATACTGCCATAACAGAATTCCCTGAACATGAATGGCAGCCCGGGAAAGGCCCGGGCCGCACGAAGGAGGTCAAGCCTATGGCCGGCCCGATGAAGCCAAACGACCCCAACCGCGGCGGCGGTTCCAGCGGCGGCGGCGATGACAAGAAACGAGCCCCGCTGGGCTTTTTCAGCATTGTATTATGGGCGGTGATGCTGGTGTTCCTGCTGAACACCTGCCGCAGTACGGTGAAGAACGCTTCCGTTCACACGGTGCCCTATTCCACATTTTATGAGTGGGTGGAGGCGGACTATGTGGCGCAGGTCAAGCTGGAGTCCAGCGTGTACACCTTTACGCTGAAAGAGGACGCGCCGCCGCTGAAAGAGCTGGTGGACCAGATGGAGGACGGCATCGGCGCGCTGGGCACGCTGTTCAACCAGCTGGACCGCAAGGAGCTGGAGTCCGCCGCCAGCAGCGCCGTCAAGTTCCAGGTGGGTCCGGTGCATGAAGAGAACCTGGTGGAGCGGCTGGTCGCCCACGGCGTGGACTTTGACACTGACCCGGTGACCCAGGAGCAGTATATGCTCTCCGCCATTGTCAGCTACGTGGTGCCCATGCTGGTCATGGTGGTGGCGCTGATTTTCGTGTACCGCTATATGTTCAAGAAGATGGGGTCCGGCGGCGGCCTGGGCGGCATCGGCGGCGTGGGCAAGGCCAACGCCAAGGTGTATGTGGAGAAGAAGACCGGGGTCACCTTCCATGACGTGGCCGGCCAGGACGAGGCCAAGGAGAGCCTGGAGGAGATCATCGACTTTCTCCACAACCCGGGCAAGTACACCGAGATCGGGGCCAAGCTGCCCAAGGGCGCGCTGCTGGTGGGCCCGCCGGGCACAGGCAAGACTTTGCTTGCCAAGGCCGTGGCCGGCGAGGCTAACGTGCCCTTCTTCTCCATCTCGGGCTCCGACTTCGTGGAGATGTTCGTGGGCGTGGGTGCCAGCCGTGTCCGTGACCTGTTCAAGGAAGCGTCCAAGATGGCCCCATGCATCATCTTCATCGACGAGATCGACACCATCGGCAAATCCCGGGACAACCGCATGGGCGGCAACGACGAGCGGGAGCAGACGTTGAACCAGCTGCTGGCCGAGCTGGACGGCTTCGACCCCGGCAAGGGCGTGATTGTGCTGGGGGCCACCAACCGGCCCGAGGTGCTGGACAAGGCCCTGCTGCGCCCCGGCCGGTTCGACCGGCGCATCACCATCGACCGGCCCAATCTGGCGGGACGGCTTGCCACGCTGCAGGTCCACACCCGGAAGATCAAGCTGGCGGAGGACGTGGACCTCAACAAGATCGCCCTGGCCACCGCGGGCTGTGTGGGCGCTGATTTGGCCAACCTGGTCAACGAGGCCGCCCTGCGGGCGGTGCGCAAGGGCCGCCGCCTGGTGACCCAGGAGGACCTGCTGGCCTCCTTCGAGTTCGTCATCGCCGGCAGCGAGAAGAAAAACTCTGTCCTCACCGAGTTCGAGCGCAAGCTGGTGGCCTATCATGAGGTGGGCCACGCCATGGTGGCCTACAAGCAGAAGAACGCCGAGCCGGTGCAGAAGATCACCATCGTCCCCCACACCGAGGGCAGCCTGGGCTACACTCTGCTGATGCCCGAGGAGGACAAGACCAATCTGCGCACCAAGGAAGAGCTGATGGCCAAGATCACCGTGTCCATGGGCGGCCGCGCGGCCGAGGAAGTGGTGATGAACACCATGACCAACGGCGCCTCCCAGGACATCCAGGAGGCCACCAACATCGCCCGGAACATGGTGGCCATGTACGGCATGAGCGAGGAGTTCGGCATGATGGCCCTGGGCTCTGTCCGCAACCAGTACCTGGACGGGGGCTACGGCCTGGACTGCGCCCAGGATACCGCCGCCGTCATGGACAAGGCGGTCAAAGCAGTGCTGGACGTGTGCTACGCGGACGCGGTGAAGGTCATTGAGGCCAACCGGGAGGATATGGACAAGGTGGTGGCCTACCTGCTGGAGAAGGAGACCATCACCGGCGGCGAGATGGTGGCCATTCTGGAGGGGCGCGACCCCGCGCTGGTGGAGGGGGCCTACGCGTCCACCCACGCCAAGCCCCTGCCGGGGGACATCGAACCCCCCGCTAGGCACATCCACATTGTGGACGAGCCCATCCCCATGCCCGCGCCCGAGGCGGACGGGGAGGACGGGGAAAAACCCGCCCCGGAGGGGGAGCAGCCCCGAGAGGATGCGGAACCGCCTGAAAAACCCGAAGAATAAAAGAACCCCGCCCGGAGCGTCGCTCCGGGCGGGGTTCTTTGTTTGTTGTTTTGATTTACCACGTAAGGCCCAGTTGGTCCAGTGCTGTCTGGAGCCAAGGATGCTTGACGGGGGTGAACGTGAGGCCGCCGCCGTTCTCCTCCGCGAGCTTCATCTGCTCCTCCATGGGGAGGTCATTGAGGTTAATCTTGGTGCCGTCGGGCATTTCGTACCAGTGGTCCTCATAGTTGGCACCCGAGGACCCCGTAATAACACCGTCGATCACGGGGAACTCAACCCAGCCAAAATTTTCAGGGGTGCCGCCCGCGACGAAATAGCCGGAGGTCCCGTTTTCCTTGTCGGTGTGCTCCACGATATAGGGAGTGTTGTCGTCCATCTTGTCGGTGATGTCCAGCTTTTCCCCGTTGGCGGTGAGCCAAATGCGGCCATCCTCCAAGGTGACGGGGGTGTCCGAGGACACCACAAACTCCCCACGGTCGCTTCCGGGCATATTCATCATCGAACCGCCGCTCATAAAATTGTACACTTGGGCGGGCAGGCCCGCCGCGATGGACAGCACGCACCCCACCGCCAGCGCCGCCGCCAGCACCATCACCTTCACGGAGGGCCTGCGGCCCTTCTGAGTACCCTTATTTTCGATCATTTCCATAATTTTCTCCTTTTTCTGGTCACTGAGCGTGACCTGCTCCATCATGCGCCAATAGTTGTTCACCGTCGCCCAGCTCCTTTCTCAGCATATCGCGGGCCCGCGCCATGCGCGTCTGCACCGCCGTGCGGGAGATGTGCAGAATGTCCCCGATCTCCCCCTGGTCAAAGCCCTCCCAGTAGTACAGGTGGATCACCGCCCGGTATTTGGGGGGCAGGGCCATCACCGCGTCCCACACCTCCTGGTCGGACCCGTCCCGGAAGGGCAGGGATTCGTCCAGCTCTCCCACGTTCCTGCGCCAGAAAGACCGCAGCTGGCTTTTGCACAGGTTGGCGGTGCAGGTGAGCAGCCATGCCTTTTCCCGCCCCGGCAGGAGGGCGGTTTTGCCCTCCGCCAGCTTGAGGAACACGCTCTGGCACACGTCCTCCCCGTCGGCGCGGCTGCCCAGATAGCTGCAGGCCAGCCGGAACACGTCGTCGCCGTAGCGGCGGAAGAGCTCCGTCAGCTGTTCGGTGTCCATTGCCGGCACCTCCTTTCGCCGCCTCGCCGTTGTTTTGCTCGGCGCCTTGCTTCTTTGTCACGCTTGCCTGCTCGCGACGCGCGGCTTCGCTCCGACTTAGGGGAAACCCGCCGCCGTTCCGCGGCGGCTGGACTTTCCCCTTCGCTCCGCTCCATCCGTGCTGCTCGCGGCGGCTCCGCGCTTCTTTGTGATCACGCTTATATAACGAATGGGCGGGCCCGGTTATCACAGGCCTGCGGAAAATTCCCGGAAAAAGCGGCTGGCCGGGACATCCCGGCCAGCCGTCTTACCTTGTGTTAAGATTCCGCCAGCGCCGCCTCGCGGCAGACGAAATACCGCTCCCGGTCAATGGTGTGGCAGCGCAGGTAGTCCGCCCAGCGCTTGTACGCGCCGTAGGCAAAGTGGCAGCCGTCGCTGGCCAGCTCCGCGGGGAGCTGCCCGTCCGGTCCGGCGTAGGCCTCGTATGTGTTGAGCAGCACGACCTTCCGCTCCGCCGCCACCCGGACGACGGCCTCGTTGAATTTGGACAGGTTGGCGCTGTTGATGTAGTCCGCCAGCTTGTTTTTGCGGCACATGGCGTCGTTCAGCGGGGGCATGACCTGGAGGTACACCACCGCGTCCGGCTGGAGCTCCACAATTTTGCCGATGAACTTGTCCAGCCCCTCCCCATAGCTCTCGGCGGGGAAGCCCAGCTCGTTCACCCCCAGCATGACGTATACGCTCTCATACTGCTTTGCCGCCAGGGTTTCCACCATATTGCATTCCCGCTCCCCCACCTTGAAGGGGCGGAACTCCTCGTCGTCCACCCGGAACACCGTCATGCCCCGGGCCCAGTAAAAGTCCCCGTGCTTCAGCCCGCTGAAGAGCTGGAGGCCCTCGGTGCGGGAGTCGCCCAGGAACACGGCGGTGTCAAAAAAGCTGTCGTCCTCCACGGGCTGGCCCTCCTCCAGGGGAACGCCGAATTCGTAGGGCTCCCAGGGCGGGGGCGTGGGTTCCGGCGTCGGGGTGGGCGTGGGTTCCGGCGTGGGCGCGGGGTCCGGCGTGCCGGAGGCCGCGGCCGGGGGAGCGGACGGGGAGGCGGCGGGCTCATAGTGCCCCGAGGTTTGCCCGCAGCCCGCCAGCAGGGCCAGCGCCAGGGCACAGAGGGGAAGGGACAGCTTCTTGCGGTACATTTCGATCCATACTCCTTCTTTTCGACTTCCGCACCATGTTAGCACAGGGACCGGGGGAAGGTCAAGCAACGAAGGGGTTACGGATTGGTATCAAACGGTAACAGGGGGGAGGGTCAGCCGGTCCGGCGGCGCAGCCACAGCTCCAGCACGGCACTGACCAGCAGCAACCCCAGCGCCAGACACCCGGCGATGCCGATGGTGCGAAAAAAGGTGTCCAAAAACAGGTCGGTGTCCCCCCGCAGGCCGTAATCCATGGCCTGATAGATGGTCAGGCCGGGCACCAGCGGGAACACCCCGATGACCAGATAGGACGTGGCGGGGCACCGGCGCACCCGGGCCAGCCGCTCCGACCAGACGGCCACCACCGCCGCCGCGATGAGGTTGGCCGCGAAAATGTTGGCCCCCAGGGCGGCGCAGGCCAGATAGGCGGCCCAGCCCAGCGCGCCCCCCAGGCCGCACAGCACCATGCCCACCCCCTGGGCGTTGGCGGGCAGGCAGAAACCCAGGCAGGCCGCGAAGGCCAGAAAGCAGGCCAGCGCCGGAGGACAGGCCGAGGTGCTCCCCCCGGCCTGGACGGGCAGCATCCCCCGGAACAGCGCCATGGCGGTGCCCAGGCCCAGGGCGATAGCCGCCGCGGACAGCACCGCCCGGGTGAAGGTGGCCAGCCCCGCCACCAGATCCCCGGTGAGCAGGTCGCGCATGAAGTTGGTGAACACCAGCCCGGGCACCAGCACCATGATCCCCCCGGCCAGGGTGACCTCCAGGCTGATGGGCGCGCCCAGGGCCAGCAGGGCGCAGGCCGACCCGCCCAGCACAAAGGCCGAGGCCAGGGTGGTGAGGAACGAGTTGGCCCCCCGGCCCTCCAGCGCCAGCAGCACCGCGCCGCAGGCCAGCCCGGACAGCCCCGCCGCCCAGGCCTCCGCCCCGCCGCCGCCAAAGAACACCGAGAAAAACAGCGCCCCTACAAAGTACCCCAGCAGCCGCGCCCAAAACGGGTAGCGCCGCAGCTCCCCCTCCGCCGCGCGGCAGCGGGAGAGCAGCTCCCCCGGGTCGCCGGGGGGATCGGCGCACAGGCGGCGGGACAGGTCGTTGAAGCGCTCGATGCCCTCGATGTTCAGCGTGGAGGGGGGCACCCGGCGCATCGCCGTGTACGTCCGCCCGTCCGGCGCGGCGGCGCTCACCCAGATGCAGTTGGGGATGGCGAACACCTCCCCCTCCAGG
>CAJUOT010000073.1:0-3563 GCA_910588135.1 uncultured Oscillospiraceae bacterium
AACCGGGAGTTTTTGGCGGTGCTGGGCGACCAGCGCACGGGGACCAACATCGAGGCCCCGCTGTCTGATATCGAGAACGCTGTCAGCCGTGCCATTGCGGCATCCGGCTTTGCAGGCGGGAACCGGAATATCACCGTTATCATGGAGATGAACAAGCGGGAGCTGGGCCGGGTGGTATACCAGCTCAACAATGAGGAGACGCAGAGAGTTGGCGTGCGGCTTACGGAGGTGAAATCGTGAAAAAATCAGTCTTTTCTGTAGACGGCGTAGAGTTCCCCACGGTCCATGTAATGAGCCTGAAACGGTCCTTTCAGGTCGTAGACGGTACCAACGCAGGCCGGACGATGGATGGGAAAATGCAGCGGGACATCATCGGTACGTATTACAACTATAGCGCTGTGGTCACGTCCGATTTCAAGGAAACGGCGGAATATGACGCGCTCTATGAGGCCATCACGTCCCCGCAGGACAGCCATACCATCGTCATGCCCTACGGGCAGGCGACGCTGACCTTCCAGGCATACGTCACCAACGGCGACGATGAGCTGACCCATATGTTTGACGATCTCAACCGCTGGGACAAGCTGACTTTCAATTTCATTGCAATGGAACCGCAAAGGAGCGTTTTATGAGTGTCCGCATCATCTACCAGGACATCGCCACGGGCGCGGACGAGGATGCGGCGGTCACCACCCCGGACGCCTCCGGGTTTTCGGACGTGTCGCTCCTGCCCTTCGGCGGCGGCGGGGCCCCGATAGCCGTCCTGGAGCCCTTCAGTTGGCTCCTGGACGGCACCCGGGAGGTGCTGGAGGACAAGCCTATACCTTTTTGGTCCACGGCCCAGAGCGACATCAACGGCGTGTTTGAGACGCCGCCGGAGATCACCTTCGACTTCGATGAGCGCTACACCGCGCCGGGGCTGTTCCTGACCTTCGCGCCGGAGGTGGGGGAGTACTGCCGGAGCGTGACGGCCTCCTGGTACCGGGGCATCACCCTTTTGGCCACGGCGGAGTTTGAGCCGGACGCACCGGAGTACTTCTGCCCAAAGACCGTGAAATCGTTCGACAAGGTGGTCCTGCGGCTGAACGCCACCAACTACCCATACCGCTATGCCAAGCTCCGGCACGTGGCGTTCGGCGTGTCCAGGCAGTTCCAGAGGGACGAGCTGAGGGACGTGCGCGTGGTGGAGGAGGTCAGCATCCTCTCTTCGGAGGTGTCCGTGAACACCCTGGACTTCACCCTGGACAGCAAGTCCGATGTGGAGTATATGTTCCAGTTCAAACAGCCGGTGTCGGCGTTCAACGGGGAGCAGTTGATCGGCGTCTTCTACATCAGCGATTCCACCCACCGGGCCCGGGGACTCTACGACGTGTCCTGCATCGACGCCATAGGCGTCCTGGATGAGGACCCATTCCCGGCGGGGATGTACAGCGAGTACCCGGCGGGGGCGCTGCTGGAGGAGATCATCGGCGGGCACTTCGAGCTGGAGCTGGACCCGGTCCTCGCCAATATGCCCATCACCGGGTATATGCCCCCCTGCACCCGGCGGGAGGCCATGCAGCAGGTGGCCTTTGCCCTGCGGGCGATGGTGGACACCAGCGGCACGGAGAAGATACGCTTCTACCGGGACCGGCAGGACCTGCCCCGGCGCATCCCGGCGGGACGGGTGTACAGCGGCGGCACCGTGGACACCTCCGCCATTGTGACGGCGGTGCAGGTGACCTCCCACAGCTACAGCACCTCCGGCGAGGGGAGCGACACCGTGGAGGTGGACGGCGTGACGCACTACCACAGCACGTCCGTCGTCACCATCAACAACCCCAACGTCACGGCCAACGACAAGCAGAACGTGGTGGAGGTCAAGGACGCCACGCTGGTGAGCCCCATGAACGCCCCGGCTGTGGCCCAGCACCTCTACGACTATTACACCAAGCGGCAGACCCAGCGGGTACGGATCGTGATGGACCAGGAGAAGCCCGGGGACCATGTGGCGGCACCTACGCCCTGGGATACCACCGTGGACGGTTTCATCACCTCCATGAGCATCGTCCTGAGCGGCATCGCGGCGGCGGACTGCGAGATCGTGGGCGTGGACGTGCGGCGCGTGGGGGAGACCGAGGGCATCGTCAGCGGTGAATTTGACTGCGGGGAGGTATAGCGGATGCAGAGATTCAGGGATTTTCTCATAACGGACCGGACGGCGGCGGACGTGGAGCGGGTAAAGGCCCTTGCGGCCCTCTTCGACCGCTACACCGGTCGCTTCCAGGGCACCCCGGCCCAGTATCAGGAGCTGATGGACGGGCCCAAAGGGGCCTATACCTGGGTGGACCTGAACCGGGTAACCAGGGGATATGCCTATGTGGCGACACGCCTCGCGGCGGACGGGTACCGGCTGGAACCGGAGATCTGTCCGGCGTACCTGGTAGCCGTGGGGACCGCCCCGGCGGGGGCGAACTTCTCCGGCGGCGGCATCTTCTACCAGGGCGAGACGGCCACGGTGAAGGCCGTCAACGACGCATACAACGAATTCGACGAATGGCAGGAGGACGGGCGGACCGTCAGCCGGGATATCGAATACAGCTTCACGGTGGACCGGGACCGGCGGCTCCTGGCGGTGTTTGAACCGCTGGACGACGGGAAACTGGGCGTCGTAGGCCGGGGCCTCATCGGAAGCGCGAGGATCGGAAGGAGGGGCGCGTAATGGCCTACACACCGACAGAATGGAAGGACGGCGACCTGATCTCCGCCGCCCGGATGAACAAGCTGGAGCAGGGCGTGGCAAATGAACAGGTGGGACCTCCGGGGCCCCAGGGAGCGCAGGGCATCCAGGGTATCCAGGGGCCTATCGGCCCCCGTGGTGCGCAGGGTGAACCGGGGGAGACCGGGGCGACAGGTCCTGCGGGGCCTGCCGGTCCGGGGGTGCCCGCGGGAGGCGCGGCGGGTCAGGTGCTTGCCAAGAAGAGCGGCACGGACTATGACACGGAGTGGATCGATCCGCCGGAGGGCGGGGGAGGGACCTTCACCGAGACCGACCCCACCGTACCTACCTGGGCGAAACAGCCCAATAAGCCGACGTATACCGCGCAGGATGTGGGGGCGATACCATCGGGTGCCGTGACCGCTATCCAGGTGATGACAGAGGCCGAGTATGCCGCTCTCCCCGGTACCGCTAAATCCCCCTCCACCCTGTACCTCATAAAGGAGTAGGTCATGCTGAAGCTTGGAACGGAAAATATCTCCGGCCTCTATGTGGGAGAGCAGAAGATCAAAAAGGCGTTCGTTGGAGAGCAGTTGGTGTTTGAGGATAATCCAACTTACACGGTGTATTTCTATGCGGTTGATGAAGAGGATTCGAGTAAAGTTCTCAATTCCAGCTCGTTTACTGTAAATCCAGGAGAATCTGTTTCCGTGAATCCGTGGGATATCAACGGATACAACTTTGCGGGTTGGTATGACGAAAGCGGGAATCTGGTCAGTTCCGGTTCGTCCTTTTCTGTTACTCCGACAGGAGATGCAACATATTATCTTAAATACTATGAGTATTATACGCTTCTTGTGTCTGC
>CAJUOT010000073.1:3573-10122 GCA_910588135.1 uncultured Oscillospiraceae bacterium
CTGGATTTGTGAGTTCCGAGCTGGTAGTCACAATAAATGGAGAAGACTACACCATTACAAGGAATGCAGACGCGCAGGGGAATGGGGCGGAATTGCATCTCCGCAAAAATTCCGTAGTAACTGTTAAGACCAAGACGATCCCAAGCGGGTACAAATTCGACAAGTGGGGATTGGTTTACGCGAATGTTACAAGCACTGCTGATCCGTACGCATTCACGTTGGCTCGAGATTTGGAAATTTTGCACGGGTATCTCTCCAAAGCATCCCGGCTCCCGGCGGGGTATACGGAGGTGGAGTATGTACATTTCCCGGGCGGAACTGCAACATATTTTTCGCAAGCAATTCCATCACATACGCAAGCGATTGCTCCATCTATTGAACTAGACGTGAAATTAGGTACAAAGAATCCTGGTACCAACAAAATATTGATATCCACAAGCTCACCTATTGGGCTAACTAGATATTTCAGTTTAACAACCGAGGGTTCTTCATCCGGCTTTACAGGATTGCGCTGCCCAACATCTTCTGCGAACAACACCATGAAAGTGCTGTCTGTGTCAGTAAATCAAAAGGTTCATGTGGAAATCGATAATCTGAATAAGGTATTCAAAGTAGGGAGCAGTTCGGTTTCTATAGGCGGGTGGACATTTGGCACTTCTACTACGACAGGCTACGCAGGCGCTCTTGGAAATTCGTTGGCTTCTTACGTGCCGGAAATGTGGGTATATGAGTATAAATACTACACCAGTACGCAATATGCAACGAAAAAGACGCTGGCCAAGCATTGGGTTCCCTGCATACGGACATCTGACAATTCTATTGGATTTTATGATTTGGTCAACAAAACATTTACCGCCAAATCAGGTGCTGGAACGGTAGAAGCAGGCCCCGCAGTCTAAGAAAGGAGGCACCAGCCATGCCCGAAACATCCCCGCCCCGGCCCTGGACGCTCCAGGACATCCCCACCATGCAGAACATGGATAGATACCTGTCCATGCTACGGGCCTTGCGGCAATTCCTCCCGCGCGGCACCGCAGCGCCGGAGGTGCCCGCAGACATGAACGGCTTGACCTTCCGTACGGCAAACGACATCGAAACGATCCTGATGGAGGCGGACCAGGCCGTTACCAATTTAGAGAACAGCTGGTTCGTATCCGGCGAAATCGACGCAGGAGGTTTTTAATATGCAGGATGGTATTATCAACGGCACCGGGAATTCCCGGTATTTGAAGACCATCAGCGGCTTTCTCAGCCTATACCCCACCTATGAGGCGTTCGCCCAGGCGCTGATTGCAGGCACCCTGCCCGTGGACCTGAACGGCAAGAACCCGGACGGCTGGGCCCAGCAGGGTACGCCCCTGAACAAGGCGAACCTGCTCACCGACGCCACCGCCGCCCTGGTGGGCCTGGGTGCGGAGGCGAACCCGGACGAGATGTTCGCTACCCTCGCAAACCGCATCACCTACGGGACCGAGGAGCTGACGCCGGGGGTGTCGCCCCTCGCTACCGGGGCCATCTATGTGCAGTATGAGTGAGGGGCGAGGGATGGGTACTAAGTATGCCCCCTATCTCAAACTCTACTATATTCAAAGGATAAATTAACAGTTACAGATAGTGGATTAACAGGGGGATTAGCATTATGGCTACTAGATATAATCGTTATATTTGGGCGATGTATTTGACATCAAACAACATGTTGAATGGATATGTTACTAGGTTAGATCGAAATGCAATTACGGATGGCTCTGTAGGTTCTGGAGTACGCTACTCATATGTCGGAGAAGATTATATTTTGTATGATGGTACAACTATATCAGTATCCAGAGAAGGCAACCAAACAAAGTTCACCGTAACTGTCGGTGGTAGCATTCCATATCCACATTCCGTGAGTTCTGAGTATGCAACTAGATTAAAAACGCTTAAATTTGAATGTTATGTACAAGTTAACCAAAGCGGGTGGACATCTTTTATAAATCAATCAGGTGTATCCCCATTCAGTGTTACAAAAACATATACTGTAAACAATGACTTTGATACTGTTCAATTTAAGTATACTTTTTCAGATTTAAATGGCACAGCAATTGAAAATTTAACATTATCCCCTATATATAAATCTAGCTATACTATAACTGTAAAGGCAGATACTGGAGGAAGCGTATCCGGCGGAGGAACCTACGAGGAAGGAACCTCCGTGACCGTCAAAGCCACCGCCTCCTCCGGCTACCGGTTCTCCCGCTGGAAGGAGGGCGGGGCCACAGTAAGCTCCAACGCGTCGTACACATTTACTGTCACCCAAAATCGGACACTGACTGCGGTATTTTCCAAGATTCTCCCCTCCTACCGCATCACCGTCACCGCCTCCCCCGCCAACGGCGGCACCGTGAGCGGCGGCGGGAGCTACGAGAGCGGGCGGAGCGCAACCGTCCGGGCCACCCCGGCGGCGGATTTCCTCTTCGTGGAGTGGCAGGAGGACGGCGTGGCTGTCAGTACCAACCCCACCTACACCTTCACCGTCAGCAAGGCCCGGACCCTGACCGCCTTCTTCAAGCGCAAGTTGTCCGCATACGTGGGCATTGAGGGCAAGGCGCGGAAGGCGACAAACCTCTACGTCGGGGTCGACGGCAAGGCCAGGAAGGTCGTGCGGGCGTACATCGGCGTAGACGGGAAAGCACAGAAATTCTTATAAGGAGGCGAATGCCATGTTTCAGCTTTACGCAAACAAAACCCAGCTAACCGTCCGGGCCCGCGAACCCCTCACCAGCGGCAGTGTAAACGCCTACGAGGCCAGGTTCGAGTTCTCGCCGGACTGGGAGGGCCTGACGAAGACGGCGGTGTTCAAGGCGGGGAACGAGGTCCGGTCCGTGCTTTTGGGCGCGGACGGTCAGTGTACCATTCCGTGGGAGGTTCTGAGCTCCCACGGGCGGCAGTTAACTGCCGGGATCTGCGGCACCCGGGGCACGGATATGGTCCTGCCTACGGTCTGGGCAAGCCTGGGCACCATCCTGGAGGGGGCCGCGCCCGGGGAAAACGCCCGGCCTCCCACCCCGGACCTATGGGAGCAGGAGCTTGCCGGGAAAGCGGACGGGATGAAGCTGGACGATCTGACGCTGCGCCTCTTGTCGGGAACGGAGACGATAGCCGAGGTGGAGCTCCCGCCTGCAGGCGGCGGGGAGGGCGGTACATCTGACCACCGGTCCCTGACCGGACGGGACGCAGGGAATCAGCACCCAATCGCCGCCATTACCGGCCTTGGGGAGACGCTGGAGACCATCCCGCGCCCCATGACGGCGGATGAGCTGAGAAAAATTTTGTTAGGAGGAACGAAACATGCCCACAAATAACACCAGCGCATACCTTGACGGCGACCGCGTGGCGGAGCTGTGGACGGCGGTAAAGACGGCCCTGGCGGGCAAGGCGGACCTCGCTGATCTGGACGGCTACACCACGCCGGACGCAGTGGCAACGGCCATCACATCGGCTCTGGCCAACTACGCCACCAACGCCGGAGTACAGATCGCCATTGCTGCGGCTTTGGCCAATTACATGACCGAGAGCGAGGTCAATGATGCCATTGCAAAGGCGGTCACGGACGCGGCGCACATCACCTTTGAGGCGGTGGACGAGCTGCCGGAGACCGGATCGCCCAATGTGATTTACCTGATGCCCAACGGGAAGAGCGTGAGCAACGTCAAGGACGAATATATGTGGATTGACGGCGCGTGGGAACGCCTCGGGAGCACGGAGGTGGACCTGACGGGCTACTGGTCCAAACAGGAGCTGCGGGCCATGACGGCAGCGGAATTGCAGGCGATTCTGGTATGAGCTTTCTTGACGATGCACGGACCCGGGAGCTGTGGGAGAAGGTCAAAGCAGAGCTCTCTGGGAAGCAGCCCAAGCTGCGCGGCAGCGCGGGGCAGGTGGTGGGGTTCAACACCCAGGGAGCGGCGGTGGCGGTGCGGGGGTGGAGCAATCCGAACCTGCTGGACAACTGGTATTTCCAGGACCCCGTGAACCAAAGGGGGCAGACATCGTATGAGAACACAACGTACACTATTGACAGGTGGCTTGCAACAGGTAACGGCCAGACTGTATCCCTCACCGATGAAGGATTAAAGATCGCATTTAAAGATAACGCAAATGAATATTGTAGTATTTCGGAAAGGTTTGAAAATTACCAGCAGTATGCAGGAAAAACATTTACTGCATCAGCGTTGATAAGAAACCCGGACGGCAACATGGTAAAGTTAACTGTAAAACCAACCCCAACAGGTAATGGAGCTGGTCCCTGGTATTCGCCGGACCCGCCAGCAAGCGATGACTGGATACTGATAACTGGAACAGGAGTTTTTTCGGAAACACCTTTTGTAAAGGCGATGAAACTGGAACTGGGCTCCCAGCAGACCCTCGCCCACCAGGACGCCGCCGGAAACTGGGTGCTCAACGACCCGCCGCCGGATAAGGCGCTGGAGATGCTGAAATGTCAGAGGTACTATCAGGTGTTCTCCAGTGCGGATATGCGCCCCGTAAAGGCGGTGGACTTTCGTCCGCCCATGCGTGTTGACCCGGCGTTTAGCACCATTAAGATCAACGGCGTGACGTACTACACGGCGGACGCCAATCTGTAGGAGGCACCCATGAACGAGTATTACAACAACCACTACATCACCACAGACCCGGAGGGCCGCATCACCTCCGGCTGGAGCACCGGCCCTCTCCCGGGCCGGGACACCTCCAGCGCGGTCCTGCTGACGGACCAGGGCGGCTACCAATTCCGCCTCCACCCCGGCGGCGAGGAGAATCCGCCCCTGTACACCCAGGACGGCATCCCCCTCTACCGCTGGGACGGGGCGCAGGTAGTCCGGCGCTCTGAGGAGGAGGTCCAGGCGGATCGGGCCGCTATCCCTCCTCCGCCGCCCTCTGAGCAGGAGCGCCTGCGGGCGGACGTGGACTTCTTGGCCGCGATGCAGGGGGTGGCGTTATGAGCGTGGTTGAGCTTGCACGGAAGTACTACCCCCGCCTCTGGGACAAGTCCAGGCTGGAGGCTTTGGCCGCCGCCGGGAGGCTGACGGAGGCGGAGGTGCGGGAGATCGTGGGGGAGGAGGAGAACCATGTACATTGACGCGAAGACGCTCATCGAGCTGGCAGCGCTGCTGACAGCTCTTGGAGTGATCGGAGGCGCGGCGCTCTGGGCCGCAAAGTTCGTCGACCGGCAGAAGAAACAGGACCAGGAGCTGACCGCCATCCGGAAAGAGCAGACCTTAATCTGCTACGGCGTCATGGCCTGCCTGCGGGGACTGAAGGAGCAGGGCTGTGACGGGCCGGTAACCGCCGCGCTGGACAAGCTGGAGAAGCATCTCAATCAGGCGGCACATGAGGAGGACAGCTAGGAGGAAAACATGGACAAAACAATCATCAAACGCTTGGGGAACCTGCTGAGCGTCAAGAGCCTGGTCACTCTGACGCTCACCATCGTGTTTGCGGTCCAAGCCCTGCGGGGGACCATCTCCCAGGACTTCATGACCGTGTACGCGGTGGTCATCGCGTTCTACTTCGGAACGCAGTCCCAGAAGGTCCAGGACGCGCTGGAGGGAGGCGGCAATGAGAACGGTTAGAGACCTGCTGGAGGTCGCCGTCCGGCAGCTGAATGTGCGGGAGGACCCGCCGGAGAGCAACAACGTCCGCTATAACACCTGGTACTATGGCCGGGAGGTCCACGGCAAGGCGTACCCCTGGTGCATGGTATTCGTGCAGTGGTGCTTCGCCCAGGTGGACGTGGGCCTGCCCGCCCGGACAGCCAGCTGCTCCGCGCTGATGAACGCGGCCAAGGGGGCCGGGTGCTGGGTGACGCGGAGCTTCCAGCCGGGAGACGTGGTGATCTACGACTTCACCGGGAAGAAAAAGCAGGCGGCCCATTGCGGCATCGTGGAGAGCGTGACCGGCAGCGGCGTGATCGCCATCGAGGGCAACACCGGCGCGGAGAACGACGCCAACGGCGGGCAGGTCCAGCGCAGGACCCGGCCCGGCAGGTACATCATGGGGGCCGTGAGGCCCGGATTTGACAAGGAGGGACCGGAAATGACTCAGGAGGAATTCAACAAGAAATTTGAGGCGGCGTTGAGCGCTCACCGGCACAAGCTCCAGGACAATGACGCCAGCTCCTACAGCGCGGAGGCCCGGGCGTGGGCTGTGGCTCGAGGGCTCGTTCAGGGCGGCGGGAAGCTGCCGGACGGCACGGACAACTTCATGTGGGAGGACCTGCTGACACGGGAGCAGATGGCCACGCTGCTGTACCGGTTCGCGCTTCTGATGGAGCAGGCGTGATGGAGTTCTCCAAACGGCTGATCTCCGATATCCGCGCCCTACTGTGGGTGGTGACGGTGGGCGGGCTTTTCCTCGCGGCCTACTGCATCCGCCGGGACTACGCCGGTGCCCTGCCGTGGCTGACCGCTATGGTGGGGCTCCCATGGACTGCCCATGGGACTGTCTGCGCGTTTTACCTCAATATGGCGAAATCTGATCACCGTGAGGGCGGCATCACCTTTGAATGCG
>CAJUOT010000074.1:0-7431 GCA_910588135.1 uncultured Oscillospiraceae bacterium
AGCTCCCGCTGGCCCCGGCCGATGGGGAACATGGAGTCGATGGCCAGCAGGCCGGTCTCCATGGGGGTGTTCACCGGCTGGCGGTCCAGGATGCCGGGGGCGGGGGTCTCTATGGGGCGGTAGCCCTCCGGCTCAATGGAGCCTTTGCCGTCCACGGGGATGCCCAGGGCGTCCACCACCCGGCCCAGATACCCCTCCCCCACCGGCATACCGGCGGTTTTCAGCGTCCGGCGCACCATGCTGCCCGCGCTGATCTCCTCGCCGTCGCCGAAGAGGATGCAGCTCAGCTCTGACCGGCGAAGGTCCTGCACCATGCCTTTCACGCCGCCCTCAAACACCAGAATCTCCCCATATTGGGCGTGGTTCAGCCCTCCGACGGAGGCAATGTCGCCATCCACCGTGAGCACCTCGCCGATCTCCTCTGGCGCGGGGACCGGCTCCCACTCCTCCACCGCCTGACGGATCAAGGGGACGATGTCATTGTGCCCGGGCTGAATCTGGTGCAGGTAATCCTGGAACTGCCGCACGCGGCCATCCAGCGTCCAGTCATACACATCGGAACCCACCTGGAGGCGGAATCCGTCCTGGAGGGCCTCGTCAAGCTCCCAGTTCAGGGGCACCTTCCGCTTATAGGTGCGGGAGAGAAACGCGTCAAAGCGCTGGAGCTGTTCCTCGGTGGGCTGGTCGGCGCTGTGCAGCTGGGCGGTGAGGCGGCTTCTAACGTCCCTCATGCGCCCCGCCTCCCTCTGTCAGGTCCAGAAACTGGTCAAAAAAGTCCTCGCCGGGCCGGGCAGCCAGCTTTTTCGCCGCCTTGGCGGCCAGCTCCCGCATCTCTTTCTGAGATTCCCGCAGCGCCCGCTCCTTGGACTGCTCCGCCTCGGCCTGGGCCTTGGCCACAATGCGGCGCGCCTGCTCTTCCGCCTGGGCCAGCTGCTCCTGGGCGGCGTCCGAGGCAGCCTGCTGGGCGCGCATCCGCTCGTCGTGGATCTCGTCGTCCGCCGCTTCCAGCTTGGCCTGGGCCTCGGCCTGGAGCTGTTCAGCCCGGGCCAGCTTGTCCTCCGCCTGCTCCTCCAGGTCCCGGTAGTGGGCCTCCCGCTTTTCCATAAACTGCTTCACCGGCTTGTACAGCAGGAAGTACAGCCCTCCCGTCAGAATGGCAAAGTTCATCCAGTGCAGCAAAATCTGCTGCGGGTCAATATTCAACGGCCATTCCATAGTAGCGCCTCCCCGTTACAGCACAAAGATGATGAGGATGACCACCAGCAGCGCGTAGATGATGGCCGTCTCGATAAACACAAGGCCCAGCATCAGCGTGGTGCGCACCTTGCCCTCCGCCTCTGGCTGGCGGGCGATGCTCTCGGTGGACTTGGCGGTGGCCAGGCCCATGCCCACCGCGCCGCCGGCGGCGGCGATACCCACGGCAATACCCGCGGCGATGGCCTTCAGTCCAATGGTGGAGTCCTCTTCGGCCTCGGTCTGGCCGGCGGGCGCCTGGGCGTCAGGGGTTCCGGCGGCAAAAGCAGGGGCGGCAAGGGCCAGGGTGAGCACCAGCGCCCCAGCCAGAACAAGAATCTTTTTCATCAGCTTATTCATGGGTGAACAACCTCCAAAATATTTATCGTGTATTTTATAGGGCTCAGGCCTTCTCCGCCTGGAGCCTCTTTTTCTTTTCCTTCTTGGGCGCGGGCTCGGACACCTCGCCGTAATACAGCGCCACCAGCATGGTGAGCACGTAGGTCTGGATCAGGGCGTGGAGCAGGGTGAACAGCACCCCCACCACCACGGGGAGCACAAAGCTCAGCGCCACATAATAGTACACCAGCTCCGTCACCAGCAGGCCGCTGAGCAGGGCGCCGAACAAGCGGAAGCTCATGGATATGGGCAGGGAAAATTCCTTGAGGGCCTTGAGCGCGCCCTTCGGCCCGTGCTCCGCCACGCCGCCGGAGGCAATAACCAGATAGGACAGGGTGCCCAGGGCAATGGCGGCGTTTACGTCGGACAGGGGGGCGGGCAGGGTGATGGGGTGGCCGTGGACGGTGACGGCCTGGAGCCCCAGCAGCTCAAACAGGGTCCCCACAAAGACATGGGCCCCGGCGGCAAATATGTAGGCCCCCAGGAAACGGTTGCGGTGGGGACTGTTTCCCCTGGCCATGCCGCTGAACAGGCCCACCGCCTCCTCCAGCAGCAGCTGGAGCCTTCCGGGCCGGAACTTGAACCGCGGGATGGCGAAAATCCGGATCAGGGCGGCGGCGGCCAGCAGAATGGCCGTCACCAGGAACGCGGACACCATCCCAGGATTGACGGCCTTCAGGCCAAACAGGCTGATCTGTCCCGTGCCATGGAGCACCGCGTCCCGCATGGCCTCCTGGACACTCTCGGAGCGGCCCGGAGAGCCCGCCCGCAGCGCAGCGATGAGCAGCAGCACCACAGCCGTGAGCCAGACCACCAGGCCCTTTTTGTGTTGCTTCATCCAAGCATTCCTTCTTTCGAGCAGTTATCCCCGCCGCCCAATTTGAGCGGCGGACGCTTTATTATACACCTGCTTTTTCTGGATGTCCACCCTCCACTCCCCCTGTGAAATTCCCCTGTTTTCGGCAAATTTCGGCCTGGATTTCAGTCAAATCCCACAAATGGAAACAAGTGTCTCTTCACCCGTCCGGCAAGCTGGCGCCAGGGCGCGGGCCGCACCCCCCTTTCCCCCAAAAAATCAGCCGGAACCACTCTCTCCCGCCTTCAAAAAAAGCCCCCTCCCCGCTCACAAAACCCTTGCATTTCCACCCTCTACCTGCTATGATAATAAGGATGTGAATCCGGCCTTTTGACTGTATTTTTATGGAAAATTCACCGGATACGCTGTCAAAATCAACCTAGTGGGGGAGTTTCGTCATGAAGCTGAAAGTGAAACAGGCCGCCCATTCCGAGCCGTCCGCAAAACGGGGCATGGGCATCACGGGAAAACTGGTTTTTGCCACCGTAGTCAGCGCCGTGCTGGCGCTGGCGGCGCTGCTGGCGGTGGTCTATTTCCAAATGTCCGGCGCACTGCTGGACAAGAGCGAGAACCTTTTGCAAGCCACTACGGAGCGGACGCTCCAGGAAACCCGCGCCTGGATGAACAGCACCCTGGCCATGCTGGACACCCAGCGGGACACCATTGAATATGAGGATATGGACATCCCCGCCCTGCGGGACTACATCAAACATACTGCGGGGCAGAGCGACGCCTACCCCGCCGGACTGTACGTCGCCCTCACCGACGGGTCGCTCTACCACGCCTCCTTTGTCCCGGGGCCGGACTTCGACGCCCTGACCAAAAGCTGGTATCAGGACGGTCTGGCCTCCCAGGACTTTATCCTGGGGGACGTGTACTTTGACGAGGACAGCCAGTCCTACGTGGTGGGCGCCTCCGGCGTGCTGAAAAACGGGGACGGCACCGTGCGGGGCGTGGCCGCGGCGGACGTGTACCTGGACTCCATTTCCCAGATCGTCAGCGGCATTCAGGTTGAGGACACCGGCGGGATCTTCCTTGTGGACACCCGGACGGACACCATCATCGGACACCAGGACCCCGAGATCACCGGCAGCAAGCTCAGTGACCTGGACACCGGGATGTACGCCTACGCCAGCCAGAAGATCAGCGCGGGAGAGTCCGGCCTGTCCCTGAACAAGGGCACCTATATCCAGGTGGCGCCGGTTCCAGGCAGCGACTGGACGGCGGTGGCTTACGTGTCCCAGAGCGAGGTGCTCTCTGAGCTGCACCAGCTCACATTCACCATGGTAATCCTGGCGGTGCTGGCGGTGGCCCTGCTCACCCTGCTGGTGGTTATCCAGGTGCGGCGCATCATCGGCCGCCCGGTGGCGGAGCTCACCCAGGCCGCCACCCGCATCGCCGAGGGCGAGCTGGACCAGACCATCCATTACCAGTCCAACGACGAGCTGGGGACGCTGGCCTCTGACTTCAACCGGGTCACCGACCGCCTGCGGGATTACGTGGTGTACATCAATGAGATCGCAGACACTCTGCGGGAAATCGCAAGGGGCAATCTGGCATTCACCCTGAATCAGGAGTATACCGGTGAGTTCTCCAAAATCAAGGACTCCCTGGACGAGATCTCCTGCCAGCTCAACGACGTGATGGGCCAGCTCCACGCCGCCTCCAGAGACGTGGCCGCCGGGGCGGAGCAGGTATCCGGCGGGGCCGTACAGCTGTCCCAGGGCTCCACCGAGCAGGCCTCCGAGGTGGACGTTCTGGCGGGACACATCAGCGCCGTGTCCGACAGCGTCCACCGCATCGCCCAGGGCGCCCAGCAGGCCAGCCGCATCTCCCAGGATGTCAAGGACGGTCTGGTTGAGAGCAGCGGCAAAATGCGCAGCCTGACCGAGATGATCCAGGGGATCAGCGACCGTTCCAACGAAATTCACAGCATTGTCAAGACCATTGAGGATATCGCGTTCCAGACCAACATCCTGGCGTTGAACGCCGCGGTGGAGGCCGCCCGCGCCGGCGAGGCCGGAAAGGGCTTCGCGGTGGTGGCCGACGAGGTGCGGATACTGGCGGGCAAGTCCTCCGAGGCCGCCAAAGAGACCACCATGCTCCTGGGCCAGACGGTGGACTCCATGGCGGAGGGCGCGCGCGCGGCCCAGGACACGTCGGAGTCCATGCTGGCGGTGGTGGCCCACGCCGAAGAGATGGGCAAGCTCATCGACGGCATCGCCGACTACACCCAGCAGCAGTCCGTCAACGCCACGGAGATCACCCAGGGCATTGAGCAGATCTCCAACGTGGTGCAGACCAACGTGGCCACGGCGGAGAACAGCGCCGCCGCCAGCGAGGAGCTGTCCGCCCAGGCCGCCATGCTGAGCAGGCTGGTGTCCAAATTCCAGCTGAAGGACCAGTAATCCGGCGCAAAAACCGCCCGCTCTTTGCGCCGCAAGGGCGGAACCCCTTTCAAATCAACTGAAAAAGGCCGCCCCCAGAAATAATGAGGTTCCGTAACGGTGGTTTCAAAGAATGTAGTAGAGACAGTCGATACGGTGTATTGCAGAAAATCTGAACAAACGGAGGAATTTGCAATGAAATCATTATTTGAAGAACTGGGCGGCACCTATCATCAGGAGGGGCATTCTTCGTAAAAAAGTTCAAACTAAAAATTCCAGAATGACAATTCTTTTCAGACGGCGTAGCCACAGCTACGCCGTCTTTTGACGTTTGCCTGCAAGATGCTCCTGGAACGGCTTTTCCATTTCTTCCGGCTCCGGCGCTGTCCACAAACCGATGGTGTTGTAATAAATATCCACCCGCTGATACCGCTTGTCGTCTACCTTGTCAGGCTTGGATACCACAATTTTTTCAATAAACTCATGGACGATTTCAGGCGTCAGCTCCGCCAGCCGGATCACTTTCCTTGCCTGCTCAATGAAGTGCTGCAGAGCGGCGGCCATGTCCGTAGTAGTCTCCAACTCGGTTTCCAGTGCGGGAATAATCTCTCTGAGCTGCTTCTGCTCATTCTCCAGGAATACCGAAAAGGTGGCGAATCGCCCCTCGGAAATCAGTCCCTTGGACATATCCTCGTAGCTTTTGGGGATATCGTCCTTTTCCACCTGTCCCACGGCAAGCGGTATGGTTTTAGCAAAAATTATTTTTTGTGTAGTATGTTTGCAAGTATTCGCAATAGATAAAAATGGAATGTCGAATTATGTGTTGCCAACAAGAGCGAGGACTTCGCCAGCACCATTTCTCCGCTTGCGGCCCGGTGTCTCCGGCTCCAGATAAAGTGACTGAAATTCTTCAAAAGACACGTTAAACTCAATGTCTACTTCATATCCCCGCTTAACATGGACAGCCTTTACAAATTGTGCCACAATCATTTTCTTCGCTTCAAAGGAGCAGTTGTCATACAGTCTGGCCCAATTCATCAGTCGGGTGTATTCTTCGCTCACCTGTCCAGCACCAGATACGGTGTTCCGCAAGTCCTGTTCTGCGGCCTGTACCTGTTGCCCCAGTTCTTTAAGCTGGGCGGTGGTTTCGTCAATCAGGCTGTTCAACAGGTCGGCGCTGAAACGGCTCGTACCATGGATAACTTTCAGCGTTTCGGCCCTTAAATCTTGATATCGTCCCGGACACCGAACGGGTGGTTCTGGAACGGGTGGAGCTGGTCGAGGTCCAGATAGACGATCTCCTCTTTTTCAGCGCGGGAGGCGTCCTTGGGCTGGGGCGATGGCTCCGGCGCGGGAGAGGGCGGCGGGGCCTCCTCCTTGGCCGGGCCGGACTTCCCGGCGGCCTTGCCCTGTTTGGGGGCCTTGGCCGCCTTGCCAGCACCGCCTCCGCCGGGGGTCTGCTTCTCCGCCTTGGGAGGGCGGCCCTTGCACTTGGGCTTCTCACCCTGGGCCGGGGCCTCCTTATTCTTGGGGCGGCGGCCACGGCGGGGCTTCTGCTCCGGCTGCTCCTGGGGCTTCTCCCACTCCTGCCCGCCCTCCGGGGCCGGGCCCGTCTGCTCCTGCCCAGCGCCCGCCCGGACCGACGACAGGTCGATCACCTTGTTCTCCGGGAGCGGGGGACCCTCCATGCCGGGGATCACCCCCTGGGCCCCTGGTTCCGGGGCGGGCGGGGCCTCCGGCGCTCCCGGCGCGGCGGTCTCCGGCTGCTGCTCCGCCGGGGTGGGGACTGTTTTCTTTTCTTCTGCCATTCGCTTAATTTCCTAACTTTTTCAAATATGAACGGGGCAAAAACCTTATTTTGGCACCGTCCCCTGATACGTTTTCCTCCTTTCCCTGTCACGCAAAAACGCCGCCCTTTTTACAACCGGGCGGCGTTTTCGGTAAGGTTGACAGTCCATTTTGTTGTTGTTTATCATGTTTCCCTTTGTCAAGCGTTGCAATAGACTCATGAGCATCCGAGTAGAGGTACTGAGGCATAAAACCATTGTTTTTGAACTTGAAGCTACCTGCATTGATGATTTTTTGGAGCAAAACCCGTCCAGTGTACTTTTCATTGGAGAGCAGTTTGCTAATTGCTTCCCGATTCCACTTAGGTTTACCTGTAGGGGAAAGGATGCCCTGTGCCTCCAACTCAGCGGCAATCTTACCAAAACTGTCTCCGTGGAGGTAGCGCTCGAAAATCCAGCGGACAACAGTGGCCTCATCAGGGTTACCCACCAATTCGCCGTCTGAGCCGCTGTCGTATCCATAGCATCTACGCTGGGCCAGTTTAGAGGCACCTTCTTGGAAACCCTTCCGCAGGCCTAACCGGATAGATTCGCTTTTTTCAATGATATTCATAGAAAACAGTCCTTTCAAAAATTAAAGCCACAGTAATGAAAATCACTGCGGCTTACTGGATTTATGAACTTTACATATAAAATTGACAGGCCACCTATCTTGGTGGCCTGTCAACCCATCTTGGCGCAGCGGGTGGGATTCGAACCCACGGACGGG
>CAJUOT010000074.1:7441-10121 GCA_910588135.1 uncultured Oscillospiraceae bacterium
TCTCGTTATAACCACTTCGATACCGCTGCATATTTGCTTTCGGCACCATGATCACCCACCCAAGAACCTAGAGCCGGCCCAGAAATCCATAGATGGCTGACACTGCCTCGTTCTGAAGTTACTCCATATGATTTAAGATACCCTATCTTTCCTGAATTGTCAAGATAGCCACATCATTTTCTATTGCTTGCGCATTACAAAATATATTTCTCGGGTTTTGTCAATTATTTCATTGATTTTTGATTTTGGCCCTTGACAGAGCTGGGCGTGTTTGCTATAATCACTACTGCCGTCTGACAAGCGAAAGGGACGATAGGGGAGCATAGCTCAGCTGGGAGAGCACTTGCCTTACAAGCAAGGGGTCACAGGTTCGAGCCCTGTTGTTCCCACCAAAGAGGGTTTGTCGCCAAGCGTATGTGGCGCGGTAGTTCAGTTGGTTAGAACGCCGGCCTGTCACGCCGGAGGTCGAGGGTTCAAGTCCCTTCCGCGTCGCCACATTTTATGCCCAGGTAGCTCAGTTGGTAGAGCAGCGGACTGAAAATCCGCGTGTCGCTGGTTCAACTCCGGCCCTGGGCACCATATGCGAGTGTAGCTCATCTGGTAGAGCGCCACCTTGCCAAGGTGGAGGTAGCGAGTTCGAGCCTCGTCACTCGCTCCATAAAATTTCAAAAAGGAGTGCTAAAGCACTTCTTTTTGAATATAATACAGTGTCTGGCGCCATAGCCAAGTGGTAAGGCAAGGGTCTGCAAAATCCTGATGCCCCAGTTCAAATCTGGGTGGCGCCTCCAATGCAAGTGGGCGGGCTATGGCCCGCCCACTATTTGTTACAAGTCTAAAACTTATATCGGGGTGTGGCGAAGTTTGGTATCGCGCTTGGTTCGGGTCCAAGAGGCCGCGGGTTCAAGTCCCGCCACTCCGACCATGCGGAGTGTCCTTATAGGGTTTGAGTACCCTGTGAAGGACACTCCGCATTTTTATTGCCCAAAACCGTATCAAGCGGTTTTGTCCGGGGAGTAGCTGACGGCTACTCCCTTTCTCGTCCCCATGGTGATTTGCGCGGCAGGGATGTTCCGGCGGTCAGGGACAGCGAAAGCGCCGATACAGTTGTAATAAATGGTGATGTGCTGGGTGATAACGCTGTCTTTCTTCTCGGCGTGGTAAACGTCTATGTGGTCAATCAGCTCCGCCACCATGCGCCGGGTGATCTGCGTGGCGTTGGTGTAGCGGCGGACGGTTGCAAGGAAGGTATCAACGTCCATCCGCTGGCCCTCGGACTTTTTCAACTCCAGCCGGAGAGCTTTGATTTTCTTGGCGTTCTCCCCCTGCTCCTGCTCATACCGCTGGGACATTTTAGCAAACCGGGTGTCACTTATCTTCTGATTCACATTGTCCTCGTAAATTTTCTCGAACAGCACATCCAGTTCTTTGTCCCGCGCCAAAAGCCCGTCCAGCTCTCGCTGCTTTCTGGCCCGGTCATTGTCCGCCACCTTCGCGGACTGGCCCATGATGGCCTTGAGAAAATCGTCCTCATACTCATTGGCAAAGCAGGCCAGTCGGTTCACTTCGTACAGCACCACCTGTTCCAAAAACTCCACCCGGATATAATGGGTCTTGGAGCATTTCCGCAGGCCGGAATTGTGGTTCTGGCAACTAAAAAACTTGATATCGTGGTTGCCCTGGTTGAAGTGAAAATTGAGGTTGCCGCCGCATTCCGGGCACTTCAGAACGCCGGAAAATACGCTGGGTTCCTGGGTGACAGTGGGCCGCTTGCGGCGGGTGCCTTTCTTCAAATTCTGCACCTTCTCCCACGTCGGGCGGTCTATGATGGATTCATGCACATTCAAAAACACCGCCCGGTTTTCTTCCGGGGTTTCAATGCGTTTCTTCACCTTATAGGACTTGGAGAAGGTTTTGAAGTTGATGACATCGCCGCAATACTCCTGCGTGGTGAGTATTTTCTTGATGGTGGTATGGCCCCATTTGGTGGGCTCTACGGTGCTTTTCAGCCCGCCCCGGTTTGTACCTTTACTGCGCCAGTAGTAGGTGGGATTGCAAATCCCATCCCGCTCCAGCGCGGCGGCGGTTTCCGCCAGCCCATAGCCGTCCAGGGCCATTTGGTAGATGCGCCGCACGATTTCAGCAGCTTCGGGGTCAACCACCCAAAAGCGGGGATCATCAGGGTTCTTGACGTAGCCGTAGGGCGGTGGGGACAGCGGCACCCCGGAATTTCCTTTCAGCTTGTTTACGATCTTTCGCTTTTTGGAGATATCCCGGGCGTAATATTCGTTAGTCAACCTTACATAAAGAATGACATCACAGCAGTGCATTGGCGGTCAATTACCTCCGGCGAGATGGTGCAGCGTATTATCGGTAGCGGCCTTCCGATAATCAAACTGGACTACCACATAGGAGGCAAAGACGATGAACGAATTGAAAGCGAGAATCCATGACGAGACAAACGGCCTCGACTACATCCTTGTTGGGGACTACTACATTCCGGCCATTGAACTGCCGGAGGACGATGACCGCCCCATTGGGAAATGGGGACGGATGCACCGGGCATACCTGAAAGAAACGACCCCGCTTCTGCTCAACCATCTGATTTTGACGGGCAAGCTGCACACATACCTTGCCGACCTTAACGAACAAGCACAAAACCGCTACCGTCTCATTGTCCAGC
>CAJUOT010000075.1 GCA_910588135.1 uncultured Oscillospiraceae bacterium
TGCCCGAGCTGGACGAGAGCGAGGAGATCAACGCCTGCTCCATCCACGTCCCCGCTCTGGTGGACGGCGAGGAGCAGGACTGGCTGCTCCTGTTCAAAAACGAGACCCACAACCACCCCACCGAGATCGAGCCCTTCGGCGGCGCGGCCACCTGCATCGGCGGCTGCATCCGGGACCCCCTGTCCGGTCGGGCCTACGTCCACCAGGCCATGCGGGTGACGGGGGGCGGCGACCCTACGGTCCCCCTGTCCCAGACCCTGGAGGGCAAGCTGCCCCAGCGGAAGATCGCCCAGACCGCCGCGGCGGGCTACTCCTCCTACGGCAACCAGATCGGCCTTGCCACCGGCCACGTGGCCGAGCTCTACCACCCCGGGTACATCGCCAAACGGCTGGAGTGCGGCGCGGTTGTCGGTGCCGCCCCCGCCAGCCATGTGCGCCGGGAGCGCCCCGCCCCCGGGGACGTGGTGATTCTGCTGGGAGGCCGCACCGGCCGGGACGGCATCGGCGGGGCCACCGGCTCCTCCAAGAGCCACAACAAAAAGTCGCTGGCCACCATGGCCAGCGAGGTGCAGAAGGGCAACGCCCCCGAGGAGCGCAAGCTTCAGCGGCTGTTCCGCAACGGGGAGGCCACCCGGATGATCAAGCGCTGCAACGACTTCGGCGCGGGGGGCGTCAGCGTCGCCATCGGCGAGCTGGCTGACGGGCTGGCCATCGACCTGGACGCGGTGCGCAAGAAGTACGACGGGCTGGACGGCACGGAGCTGGCCATCTCCGAGAGCCAGGAGCGCATGGCGGTGGTGGTCTCCCCCGAGGACGAGGAGGCCTTCATCACCCTGGCCGGGGCGGAGAACCTGGAGGCTTACCGCGTCGCCGTGGTCACCGAATCCCCCCGGATGGTGATGACCTGGAAGGGCCAGACCATCGCCGATCTGAGCCGGGAGTTTCTGAACACCAACGGGGCGGTGAAGCACGCCAAAGTGTCCGTCCCGGAGTACGTGGGTCACGGTGTGGAGCGCCCCTCCACCCTGCGGGAGATGGCGGCCAGCTTGCGGTGCGCCTCCCGCCGGGGGCTGGTGGAGCGGTTTGACGGCTCCATCGGCGCGGGCTCGGTGCTCATGCCCTTCGGCGGCAAGCACCAGGCCACCCCCGCCCAGGCCATGGCGGCGCTGCTGCCCACCATGCCGGGGGAGGAGACGGATCAGGCCAGCGTCATGGCTTACGCCTGCGATCCGGAAGCGATGTCCGCCAGTCCCTATTGGGGCGCTTATGACGCGGTGACCGCTTCCATCGCCAAGCTGGTGGCGGCGGGGGCGGACTACCACGACGCCTATCTCACCTTGCAGGAGTTTTTCGAGAAGCTGCGGGACGACCCCGCCCGCTGGGGCAAGCCCTTCGCCGCCCTGCTGGGGGCGCTGGATGCCCAGCTGGCTTACGGCTGCGCCGCCATCGGCGGCAAGGACTCCATGTCCGGCTCCTTCCTGGACCTGGACGTGCCCCCCACCCTCATCTCATTTGCCATCGCCCCCGTCAAGGCCGGGGAGGTGCTCTCCCCCGAGTTCAAGGAGGCGGGGCACCCGGTGTACTGCTTCGCGCCCAACGACGACGGGGCGGACAGCCGGAAGGCCTCCTGGGAGGCGTTCCGGCAGCTGGCGCGGGACGGCAAAGTAAAGGCCGCCTGGGTTGCGGAGAACGGCATGGCCGACGCGGTGATGAAGATGTCCTTCGGCAACCGCGTGGGCTTCCAGACCGACGATGATGTGACCAACTGGTACGGAATCGGTTCCGCCGTCATCGTGGCTGAGCTGACAGAGGACATTGACTGCCCTTATGCCCGCCGCGCAGGCATTACCACGGAGGAGCCTGTCATCACCATCGGCGAGGACTCCGCCCCCATCGACGAGCTGCTGGCGCTGAACGAAAAAACACTGGAGGAGGTCTACCCCACAAAGGCGGGCACGTCCGAGCCCGTGGAGCCCATCACCTGGGACCGCCGATCCCCCGCGGTGTTCAACGGCGAGATCGCCCGCCCCAGGGTGGTGATCCCCGTGTTCCCCGGCACCAACTGCGAGTACGACAGCGTCCGTGCCTGTCTGCGGGCCGGGATGGAAGCGGAGACGGTGGTGATCCGCAACCTGACCCCGGAGGGGCTGGCGGATTCCGCCCTGGAGCTGGAGCGGGCCATCCAGAACGCCCAGATCGTGTTCCTCCCCGGCGGTTTCTCCGGCGGCGACGAGCCGGAGGGCTCCGCCAAGCTGATCGTATCCTTCTTCCGCAACCCCCGCCTGTCCGACGCGGTCCACGACCTGCTGAAGCGCCGGGACGGGCTGATGCTGGGCATCTGCAACGGCTTCCAGGCGCTGGTGAAGCTGGGGCTGGTGCCCTACGGGGAGATTAGGCCCGCTGACGCGGACAGCCCCACCCTGACCTACAACCTCATCGGCCGCCACCAGAGCCGGTATGTCACCACCCGGGTGTGCTCGGTGAAATCCCCCTGGATGCTGCTCAGCCATGTGGGCGATTTGCACACCATCCCCGTGTCCCACGGCGAGGGCCGATTTGCGGCCTCCCGGGCCGTGCTGGACAACCTGATAGCCAACGGGCAGGTGGCCACCCAGTACGTGGATGCCCAAGGCGCGCCCTCCATGGACATCGCGGTGAACCCCAACGGCTCGGTATGCGCCATCGAGGGGATCTTCTCCCCCGACGGCCGGGTGTTCGGTAAGATGGGGCACTCTGAGCGCAGAGGAGAGTTCGTGGCAAAGAACATCCCCGGCGACAAGCTCCAGCCTATTTTCGATTCCGGGGCGCTGTATTTCCGGTAGAAGCGCGAGGATAACCGCGCAGGGGAGCTTGGAGCGGAGTGAGGGCGAGCGATGGAGCCGCAGGCTCCAAAGACCAGCCCGAATCGGAGCGAAAGCGACCCGGCCGCGCGGTCAATCCGAGCGTGACAAGAAACGAAAAACTCCCCGCCGCCGGCGGGGAGTTTTCCTGTCACAGCTTCTCCCGGAACAGCCCGTGGCGGTTGCAGTACCAGTACAGCCAGCCGCCGCCCCGCGGCTCGAACCGGGCCTCGGACAGGCCCTCGGGGTAGAGCTTCACCAGGTCGAACCGCCCGGTGGTGACGTGGGCCATGAAAGAGATATAGTGGCCCTTGCGCATCTCATGGGGGACGGAGAAAACATACTCTCCGTCAAAGCTCTCCCGGACCAGCCTGTGGGCCTCGTCGGGTTCCTCCGCCTCCAGGGGCGGCAGGGACACCCCGCAGCAGGACACCACCGCCGCCCCGGAGGAGTGGATGATGTTGCCGCACACTGGGCACACGTACAGCGCGGAGCGCAGGATATTGGCGGAGCGGTTGGCATTGACCACCTGTTCCCCGCTCAAGAGCTCCGGCACCGAGACGCCCAGGGCCGCTGCCAGCGGCTCCAGCAGGGAGATGTCGGGCAGGCCCCGGGCGGTTTCCCATTTGGAAACCGCCTTGTCGGTAACCCCCAGCTTCCGGGCCAGCTGGGCCTGGGTCATGCGGCGGGCGGTGCGGAGGCGTCTGACCGTCTCCCCTGTAATATAGTGGTTCATATCGTTCACTACCTTTCACCCACACCATATCACACCTGTGCGGGACAGGCAACCTACGGGGCGTAGAGAAAACGCGCCCGCCGCGGCGGACGCGTTTTACGCGTTATTGGCCCTCCTGCTTTTTCCGGCGCTGGATCATCTTCCGGAAACCGCCCGCCCCGAAGGAGAAGATCCGGTTCACCCGGCTGATGGTGGCCGAGCTGGCCCCGGTCTTTTCCAGTATTTCCGTGTACACCAGCCCCTGGTCCAGCAGCAGCGCCACGTCGTACCGCTGCTCCATGGCCCGCAGCTCGCCCACGGTGCACAGGTCGTCAAAAAAGGCGCAGCACTCCTCCAGGCTTTTCAGCTCCAAAATGCTCTCATAGAGCGCCATGCTCCGCTCTTTGTTGGTAGTTTTTGGCATGTTATCTCTCCTTGCCCTCTGGCGTTTCCCCTATTTTAACAGATAAAAGAGATAAAGTAAATGAAAATTTTCCGGGGTGTCTGGCGGTGGGCCGGGGCGGGCTGGGGACTTGTCTTTTCCCGGGGAAAGGGCTATAATATAGGGGACAAAAAAGCGCCCGTCCCCAGGGGCCGGGCCGAGGGAGGAACCGCCCGACATGACCAGAGAGGAAGCCTTTGAATTCCTGGACCGCACCGCCCGGGGGATTGCCGAGATGTTCGGAGCCTCCTGTGAAACCCTGGTCCACGACATGGGGGTGCCCAATCACCCCATCCTGTCCATCTACAACGGCCACGTGTCGGGCCGGGAGGTGGGGTCCACCATGGACATTATGGGCATCGGCCTGGAGCTGGACGAACAGGCCGCCACCACCGACCAGGTGAATCTGGCCGCCGCCACCCCGGACGGGCGGCAGACCAAATCCTCCACCTTCCACATGATCGGGGAGGACTACAACCTGGCCCTGGGCATCAACTTCGACTACACCTCGCTGGTGCTGGCCAACCGCATCCTGGAGGATCTGATGAGCGCCCAGTCCGACCTGCGCTCCGCCTTGTGGCAGCCGGGGGACTCCCGGCAGCTGGCCGACCTCTTTGACCAGTGCGTGGCCAGCCTGGGCAAGCCGGTGGAGGCGATGACCAAGGCGGACCGGCTGCGGGTCATCACCCTGCTGCTGCGGCGCAGCGCCTTTTCCTACCGCAAGTCGGTGCCCTATGTGGCCGGGCGGCTGGGGGTGTCCAGGTACACGGTGTACAAGTACCTGGAGGAGGCGGCCGGGGAGGACGCGGCGGACTGATCCGCCCGGTTTCCCTTGTAATTGACAAGCCGGTAGGGTATAATATGGAAAATCACGGTTCCCAAGGGGCCTTGAACAGCTCCCTGCTGCAAGGAGGATACATATGACAAGAGAACAGATTGAAGCCTATTTCGCGGACAAGGAAAAGCTGCTGGTGGAGGCGGTGAGCCGCCTGGTGTCCATCGACAGCGTGGAGGGGGCCCCCGCCCCGGCTGCGCCCTTCGGCCCCGGCCCCGCCGCCGCCCTCAAGGAGGCGCTGGCCATCGCGGAGGAGTGGGGCCTTACGGCGGAAAACTACGAGGGCTATGTGGGCACCGCCGACCTGAACGGCGGGGAGGACGCCCTGCATATTCTGGGCCACCTGGACGTGGTGGCCCCCGGCGAAGGCTGGACGGTGACCCAGCCCTATACCCCCAAGCTGGTGGACGGCCTGCTGTACGGCCGGGGCACCGACGACGACAAGGGCCCCGTGGCCGCCTCCCTGCTGGCCATGAAGGCGGTGAAGGACCTGGGCGTACCCTTGAAGAAAAACTGCAAGCTCATCATGGGCACCAATGAGGAGAGCGGGTCCGGGGACATCGCCTGGTACTTTGCCCGCCACCCCTACGCCCCCGCCACCTTCTCCCCCGACTCCGGCTTTCCGGTCATCAACACGGAGAAGGGGGGCTTCCGGCCCGAATTTTCCAAGAGCTGGCCCGCCCAGGAGGCGCTGCCCCGGGTGAAGTGGCTCCACGGGGGCATCCGGCTCAACGTGCTGCCGGGAGACGCCTCCGCCGGGGTGGAGGGGCTGACCATGTACGACATCCAGCCCGTGGCCCGGGATGTCACCGCCCGCACGGGGATCAAATTCACCTTTGCCCACGAGGACGGGGTCACCGTCATCCGCGCCAAGGGCGAGGGGGCCCACGCGGCCTACCCCGAGGGGGGGAACAACGCCATCACGGGGCTGGTGGCCCTGCTGTGCGCCCTGCCGCTGGCGGACGGGGGCTGCAAGGACGCGCTGAACAGCCTGAACACCCTGCTGCCCCACGGGGACTGGAAGGGCCGCGCCCTGGGCATTGCCCAGGAGGAGCCCGTGGCCGGACCGCTCACCCTGGCGTTCTCCCTGCTGGAGGTGACGGAGACCGGGCTGGAGGGCCGCTTTGACAGCCGCGCCCCCCTGTGCGCCACCCAGGAGAACTGCCGGGACGTGGCCAAGGCCGCCTTTGAGGCCAGAGGCTTTGCCTTTGACGGCGTGCAGGAGAAGCCCCACCATGTCCCCGCAGACAGCCCCTTCATCACGACGCTGCTGAGGCGGTACGAGGAGTACACCGGTCTGAAAGGGGAGTGCCTGTCCACCGGCGGCGGCACCTACGTCCACGACATCCCCGGCGGCGTGGCCTTCGGCTGCACCCTGCCCGGGTTTGACACCCACCTCCACGGGGCGGATGAGCGGGTGAAGGTGAGCGATCTGATGCTCAGCGCTAAGCTGTTTGCTCACATTATCATCGATATGTGCGAATAAGATAAAAACAGGCCCTCCCCGCGCCAGCGGGGAGGGCCTTAAAAGCCTCGCAGAGTTTTGCGCCCGCAGGCGCAAAAAAGGTTTATGTGTTTTTGGCGGCGGCGTGTACGTCGCCAAAAACTCCTCTCGGCCTGCAAGTGTGCGCGCGCAGCGAGTGCGCGCGGTCAGGCCGTGAACCCTTCTGTTGGAAAGGGCGAAGCCCTTTTCAACGGCTTAATACCTCCCGAAGTCGGCGGAGCGGCCGTCGGTCACGTCGGAGCCGAACTCGTAGTCCTTGCCGGGGAGGATGGCGTTCAGGGCGATGCCCGCGATGGCGGCGATGGCCAGGGAGGTCAGGGTGATGTGGGCGCCGCCCACGGTGAAGGTGAGCCCGCCGCCGAAGCCCAGGCCGCACACCAGGATGACCGCGGCGATGATGAGGTTGCGGGAGTTGGTGAAGTCCACCCGGTTCTCCACCACGTTGCGCACGCCGATGGCGGAGATCATGCCGTAGAGGATGAAGGACACGCCGCCCACGATGGCCGCGGGCATGGAGTTGACCACTGCGGCGAACATGGGGGAGAAGGAGAGCACCAGGGCGTAGATGGCGGCCAGCCGGATCACCCGGGGGTCATACACCTTGGAGAGCACCAGCACGCCGGTGTTCTCGCCGTAGGTGGTGTTGGCGGGGCCGCCGAACAGGGCGGACAGGGAGGTGGCGATACCGTCGCCAATCAGGGTGCGGTGCAGGCCGGGCTCCTCGATGAAGTTCTCCCCCACGGTGGCGGAGATGGCGGACATATCGCCGATGTGCTCCATCATGGCGGCGATGGCGATGGGGGCCATCACCAGAATGGAGGTCAGGTCAAATTTGGCGATGGAGCCGGTGAAGCTGGTGAAGAAGGGCTGGAGGCCGATGGGGCTGGAGGCGGCCACGGTGGAGAAGTCGATGAGGGGGACGGCCGCGCCCTCGGCGTTCAAGATGGTGGCGCCGCAGGCGTTGGCAATGACCGCCACCACATAGGAGCCCACCACGCCCAGCAGGATGGGGATGATCTTGACCATGCCCTTGCCCCAGATGTTGGCCGCCACGATGATGGCCATGGCCACCAGGGCCAGCCACCAGCAGGTCTTGGCGTTGTTCACGGCGGAGGGGGCCAGGTTCAGCCCGATGAGGATGATGATGGGGCCGGTGACCACGGGGGGGAGGAAGCGCATGACCTTCTTCACGCCCACCACCTTCACCAGCAGGGCCAGCACCACGTACAGCAGTCCGGCCACCACGATGCCGCCGCAGGCGTACTGGAGCTTTTCGCCGGCCTCCATGGCGGCGTACTTGCCGGAGTCCAGCTTGGACACGGCCTCGAACCCGCCCAGGAAGGCGAAGGAGGAGCCCAGGAAGGCGGGCACCTTCAGCCGGGTGCACACGTGGAAGAACAGCGTGCCCACCCCCGCGAAGAACAGGGTGGTCTGGATGGACAGGGGCAGGCCGTAGTTGTTCACCAGAATGGGCACCAGCACGGTGGCGCCGAACATGGCGAACATATGCTGCAGGCCCAGGATGAGCATCTTGGGCACGCCCAGGGTGCGGGCGTCGCGGATGGGTTCTTGGTTGTTCATACTCTAACACTCTCCCTTTCACTTACTCGGTATGGATCAGCGGGCAAAAAAAGAGGCAACCACCGAAAAACGGCGATTGCCTTTTACAAAGGGAAATGGAAACGATACGCCCCCAGGCCGGGCGTTTTGAAAAACAGCGGCGTGAGCTTGCGCATATCGTTCCCCTCCTTTTGCGTTCGTACCATCCTACCAGACGCGGGGGGGAATTTCAAGTTGGGATTTTGCACAAAAACCGCCCGGATATTCCGGGCGGTTTTGCATGATAGCGTCCGAACCGTCGTGAGCAGCGCGGATGGACTGAAGCGAGGTCGAGCGCAGGGCCGCATGGCGGCCCGGAGACCAGTCCGAGTCGGAAGGAAGCCGCGCGTCGCGAACAGGTGAGGCGTGAATGCGTTTCACAGCGCCTCGGACAAAAAGTCGCTGGCGCGCTGCTCCCTGGGTGCGCAATATCCCCCCACCCCGCAGGGGTGGGGGGATATCCTTCACAGCACCTTGGACAAGAAATCAATGGTGCGCTGCTCTCTGGGGTGGGCGAAGAACGCGTGGGGCTCGTCCTGCTCCACGATCTTCCCCCCGTCCATGAACAGCACCCGGGTGCCCACCTCCCGGGCGAAGCCCATCTCATGGGTCACCACCACCATGGTCATGCCCTCCCGGGCCAGCTCCTTCATCACCTCCAGCACCTCGCCCACCATCTCTGGGTCCAGGGCGGAGGTGGGCTCGTCAAAGAGCATCACCTTGGGCTTCATGGCCAAGGCGCGGACGATGGCGATGCGCTGCTTCTGCCCGCCGGACAGCTGGGCGGGGTAGGAATCCGCCTTTTCCTCCAGCCCCACCCGGCGCAGCAGGGCCAGGGCCTCCTCGTCCGCCTCCCCTTGCTTCATCAGCCCCGTGCGCACCGGGGCCAGGGTGATGTTTTTCCGGATGGTCATGTTGGGGAACAGGTTGAAGTGCTGGAACACCATGCCCATCTGCCGCCGGATGGCGTTGATATCCGCCTTGGGGTCGGTGATCTCCGCGCCGTCGAAGGTGATGGAGCCGGAGGTGGGGGTCTCCAGCAGGTTGAGGCAGCGCAGGAAGGTGGACTTGCCCGACCCGGACGGGCCGATGATGACCACCTTCTCCCCGGGATAGATATGCTCGGAGAGGCCGGCCAGCACCAGGTTGTCCCCGAAGGATTTGGAGAGGTGTTTAACGTCGATCACTTTGACCCAGCCTCCTTTCCAGCTTCCCCTGGAGCCAGGTGAGAATCACCACGAAGAATAAGTAGATGCAGGCGATGCCGATGAGGGGCGGCATAAAGTCGTAGGTCTTGCCGCCGATCCGCTGGGCGTAGTAGGTCATCTCCGCCGCGCCGATGGCGTTCACCAGGGAGGTGTCCTTGAAGAGCGTCACCAGCTCGTTGCCCATGGAGGGCAGGATGTTCTTGAACGCCTGGGGGATGATGATGAACCGCATGGTGTCAAAATAGCCCAGGCCCAGGGAGCGCCCCGCCTCGCTCTGGCCGGGGTCCACGCTCATCAGCCCCCCCCGGATGATCTCGGAGATGTAGGCCCCCGCGTTGACGCCCATGCCGATCATGCCCACCATCACCTTGTTCCGCTCGCCCTGGAAGATGACGAAGGCCCAGATCAGAATCTGCACCATCATGGGGGTGCCGCGGATCACGGTGGTATACACCTTGCAAATGGCGTTGACCAATCCAAGGGCGAGGCTGCGCCGGCCGGGGCGCTGCTGGTCGTGGGCGGTGCGCACCATGGCCACGAACAGGCCCAGCACCAGTCCCATGGCGATGGACGCCAGGGTGATCTCGAAGGTGACCACCAGCCCCTTGAGGTACATCTGCCAGCGGTCGGCCTCCACAAAGGCGTTATAGAACCGGGGGGCCAATTTCATCAGCCATTGGACAAATGGAAGGCCGTACAGCCAGTCAATAAGCGGTTGGAGCATGGAGGTATTCCCCTCTCAAGTGTTGTAAGGCAGGGGCGGCCCGTCAGAGCCGCCCCTGTTTTTGCCGCGTAAGCCTTCCCCCTTCCAGGGGGAAGGTGGCATTTGCGAAGCGAATGACGGATGAG
>CAJUOT010000076.1 GCA_910588135.1 uncultured Oscillospiraceae bacterium
CTCCCGCATCTTCTTGGCGGAGATGTAGTCGGGGTACATCCGCTTGGCGGAGCACTTGACGGCAAGCTCGGTGAGGTAGTCGTACTCGCCGCCGGTGAGGTTGTTGCACTCGTCCAGCACGTACACCAGCTTGGGGAAGGCGGGGGTGATATACACGCCGTTCTCGTTCTTGATGCCCTCCAGGCGCTGGGTGAGGATCTCCTGGATGATGGCGGCATTCTCCTTGATATAGGGGTCGCCCTCCCGCAGCACCAGGAACAGGGTGACGAAGGGGGACTGGCCGTTGGTGGTCATCAGGGTGTTGATCTGGTACTGGATGGTCTGCACGCCGCTTTTCAGCTCATCCCGGGTTCTGGCCCGGGCCAACTTCTCCACAGTGGCGTCGGGAAGCTCAGGGGCGGTCTCCCGGGTCTTGCGGACGTACTTTTCATAGGTCAGCCGCAGGTATTTGCCCAGATGGCTCACCTCCACGGACTGCCCGCCGTACTGGTTGGAGGCCACGCAGGAGATGATCTGGGTGACCACGGTGCAGGCCACCTGGAAGCTCTTGGGCGGCTCAATCAGCTTCCCGTTGATCATAGTGCCGTTATCCAGCATATCCCCGATGTTCACCAGACAGCAGTTGAAAATGTGCTGGACGAAATAGTCCGCGTCGTGAAAGTGGATCACGCCCTCGTCGTGGGCCTTGGAGATATGCTCGGGCAGGAGAATGCGCTTGGTCAGATCCCGGCTCACCTCTCCGGCGATGTAATCCCGCTGGGTGGAGGCAATGGCGGTGTTCTTGTTGGCGTTCTCCTCCGCCAGCTCCTTGTTGTCGTTGCGGATCAGGGAGAGGATGGACTCGTCGGTGGTGTTGGCTTTGCGCACCAGGGCGCGGGTGTACCGGTAGATGATATAGGCTTTGGCCAGCTCATATTTTCCGGCGGCCATCAGCTTGGTCTCCACCATGTCCTGGATATCCTCTACCAGCAGGCGCTTGCGGCCGCGGGTTTCGGCTACAGCGTCGGCGATGGCGTCGATGGACGCCTCGTCAATGCGGTAGGGCTCGTCCACGGCGGCGTTGGCCTTCTGGATGGCGGCCACAATTTTGGACCGGTCAAAGTCGACGATGGAATCGTCTCTTTTAATGACTTTCATGGGGCGGACTCCCTTCTCTTGATGGTTCTTTTGTGCCTTGGGCCGGCTGAAGCGGCCCGCTCCGCCCTGGAATTATCTGGGGGGACAAACTGAGGGCGCTCCATCATAATACTATATCTTGTGGTTTATGTCAATTGGGCAAACTAGATAAATGGGAGGCGCGTTTTTCTACAGAATCATTGGAAGAACAGGCTTGACAGGGGAGCGGGATTTGCGGAGGCGTGGTGGCGGCGGGCTGGGCCGGGGCATAGACTGGAATGCACCCAGGCGGGCGCTGCGCCTGCGCCCCCGCGCCCGATCCCGGCCCTGGCGGGAGCTGCGGAGCCCCCCTGGGCTTGGGCCGGGGAAAGGAGCGTACTCATGAGTCAATTTTATTTAAACGGCCCCGCCAGGGGCTATGCCATGTCTGCGGAGGAGTTTGCCGCCGGGGCCTGCCAGCGCCCCTGTCCGCAGCCCCCCGTGTCCGGCTGCGGCTGCGGCGGGATGGCGCCCGTCCCCGACTGCCCGGACAGTGGGTGCGGCCAGGATGAGGGCTGCTGCCAGCAGATGATCTGCTGCTACCGGCCTGCCCCCGGCCCCCGGCCCCAGCCCCCCCAGGTGGAGGAGGGATGCTGCTGCAAGCAGAGCTTCCGGGCCGCCCTGGGCCTTTTGTGCGACGAGCAGATTTCCGGTCTGCTGGACTTCGACACCGCCGCGTTCCTCACCGGCACCTATACCGCCGGGGCGGTGCTGACGGGCGGGAAGCCGCCGGCTGGAGAGGATGCCGGGGACGCCGCCGGCCAGGCGGAGGGTGAGGACACCGGCGATGCCGGGACCGGGGACAAACCCAATCCGCCCACAAAGCCCTGCCCCTGCGGAGCGTCCGACAACCTGGGAACCCTGTCGGGCAGCTTCCGGCGGTTCGCGCCATGCACCTGTGACCTGCTGGATATTGATGCCGGACTCTACACCGCGGGGGGAAAGGGCTGCTCCTTTACCGCCAGCCAAGTGTCCCTGTGTGAGCTGGACGCGGTGGTGCTCCAGGGCGCGGAGGCCTGTGCCGAGGGCGACCTGTCCGCCGGCGAGGTGACGGCGCGGAATTTCCGCTGCCTGCGCACCCGGCTGGCCCAGCGGCTCAATCCCTGCGGCGACCCCTGCGGGCAGGGCTGCTCCTGCGCCTGCGACGGCCGGGACTGCTGCTGCGCCGCCGGGCTGCTGTCCACCCTGGCCCAGAACAACCTGAGCCGCCGGGTATCCCTGGCTGCCGGGCTGCTGGTACTGCGCAACGCGCAGCTGCTGGGGACCGTGGGCAACGTGCTGGTGCTGGCAAATGACTGCGACAACCGGCTGTACTTCGTGTGCGTGAACAGCGTGCAGTTTATCGGCTGATGTTCAACTGGTGAAAGACCGCCCCCTCCGCATCCGCGGAAGGGGCGGTCTTCATGGGCTGGAAGCCGTTTACTCCTCTATCTGGTCGAAGGGGTAAAACCTATATTGGCAGTTGGAAAGCTCGAACCCGTTGATGTTGGAGTGGGAGCTCAGCACCAGCTTATCCGTCAGCACCGTCCCTTTGTAATCCACGGTCCCCTTGGGCGCCGCCGTGGTCAGCGTGATCTCTCCGCCGGCCAGCGTATAGTGCCCCAGCAAGTCCGCATAATACTCGTTCTCCCGGTTGAACCAGCTCTCTCTGGGGAAATAATTCCCCTCCGGTTTCTTCTGCTCCACGCTGGTGTGGATCACGGTGCCGTCTTCGTAGAACCGCAGGGCGTAGTTGTTGGTCAGGCCGTTGCCGTCAAAATCCATGATGAAACAGTACAGGCCGTCATAGCGCAGCGTACCCGCCCCGCTGGGCTGCGGGGCCTTGGAATCGCACCCGGACAGCAACAGCGCCAGCATCAGGCCCAGGGCGAGAAAAGAGATTCGTTTCATAAAGGCAGCCTCCCCGCAGGTTCAGTTTTCTTTAGTATAGCACAGGGGCGCGGGGGGCGCAAGCCAAAAATACAGAACGAATGTTTGACAAAACGGAACAGGTGATGTATACTGTCGGGGTGAGGGGGGAGCGCCATGGACCGGGTCATCTATCACTGCGACTGCAACAGCTTTTACTGCTCGGTGGAGCTGCTGTCCCGCCCGGAGCTTCGGCGTGTCCCGGCGGCGGTGTGCGGCGACCCCAGCAGCCGCCACGGCATCATCCTGGCCAAAAACGAGCCAGCCAAAAAGCTGGGCGTGCGTACGGCGGAAACCATCTGGCAGGCGAGGCGCAAGTGCCCGGAGCTGGTGCTGCTCCCCGCCCACCATGGGCTGTACCGGGAATATTCCAGGAAGGTGAACGCCGTCTATTACCGTTTCACCGACCTGATTGAGCCCTTCGGCATCGACGAGAGCTGGCTGGATGTGACCCACACCCTGCACCTGTTCGGCGGCGATCCCCGCGCCCTGGCCGACCGCATCCGGAACACGGTGCGGGAGGAGCTGGGGCTGACCATTTCCGTGGGGGTGTCCTTCAACAAGGTGTTTGCCAAGCTGGGCAGCGACTACAAAAAGCCGGACGCCACCACTGTCATCACCCCGGAGAATTACCGGCGGGTGGTGTGGCCCCTGCCGGTCACCGACCTGCTGTTTGTGGGCCGGGCGGCGGCCAAAGTGCTGGCCCAGTACGGGGTGTCCACCATCGGGGAGCTGGCCGGGTTTGACCGCGCCGCGCTGGAGGAGCTGCTGGGCAGGCAGGGGGGCCAGCTGTGGGAGTACGCCAACGGCCTGGAGAACAGCCCCGTGGCCCCGGCGGGGGCATACACGCCCCCCAAGTCGGTGGGCAACGGGGAGACCTTTCCCCGCAACCTCACCCGCCGGGACGAGGTGGGCCGGGGGGTGGCGGTGCTGGCGGACGAGGTGGCGGTGCGCCTGCGCAGGCATGGGATGAAGGCGGGCACCCTCCAGGTGACCATCCGGGACCCGAACTTCAAGGACATCTGCCGCCAGCGGCCGCTGGACGCCCCTGCCAACACCGCCCGGGAGCTGTACCGCGCCGCCATGGACATCATCGCCCGGAGCTGGAAACCCAACGCGCCCATCCGGGCCATCACCCTCACCGCCCTCAGCCTGATTCCGGAGGGGGAGGCGGCGGAGCAGCTGGACCTGTTCCAAGGGGCGGGCCCCCCAAAGCGGGAGCGTGTGGAAAAGCTGGAGCGGGCCATGGACGCCATCCGCTCCAAGTACGGCAGGGGAGCGGTGACGGTGGCGTCCCTGGCCCCGGAGCAGACGGCGGAGGACGATGGGGAGGTGCCGTTCTAGCGCAGGTGCAGGGGCGGAGCAAAAGCCCGCCGGAACTGCCGGCGGGCTCCTGTTTTGGTGTGATAAGCTGTGCCAACAGCCTCGGCTTCTTATTTTGTGCCGAAGATGCGGTCGCCCGCGTCGCCCAGGCCGGGGACAATATAGCTGTTTTCGTTGAGGCCCTGGTCCACCGCGCCGCAGTAAATATCCACATCGGGGTGTTTGGCGGTCACGACCTCAATGCCCTTGGGGGCGGCGACCAGCACCATCAGCTTGATGTTCTTGCAGCCGTAGCCCTTGATGATGTCGATGGCGGCGTTGGCGCTGCCGCCGGTGGCCAGCATAGGGTCCACGATGAGCACGTCCCGCTCCGCCACGTCCCGGGGCATTTTGCAGAAGTACTGCACCGGCTCCATGGTCTCCTCGTTGCGGTACATACCCAGGTGGCCCACCCGGGCGGAGGGCACCATGCGCAGCACGCCGTCCACCAGGCCCAGGCCGGCCCGGAGAATGGGCACCACGGCGAACTTTTTGCCCTTCAGGGTGGGGGCTTCCATCTTGCAGATGGGGGTCTCGATCTCCTTGGTGGTGAGGGGGAGGTCCCGAGTGGCCTCGTAGGTCAGCAGCATTCCGATCTCAGACACGATCTCCCGGAAGTCCTTGGTGGAGGTATCCTTATCCCGCAGGATGGTCAGCTTGTGGGACAGGAGGGGATGATTTACCACGTGTACTTTTTCGTTCATATCGGCAGCTCTCCTTTGTGTGACCTGATTTTGATCCATGAGATTATACCACAGCGGCCATGGCTTGCCAATGGGCAATCCGCGTTTTTTTCCGTTTCGGCGTTTTGACCGTCCGTCGCGCCGGAAGGGCCGTCTGTCCCGGCCCGCTGGACAGCGGGGGCGGGGCGGGTTATACTGGAGACACAGGAGGGGGGAGCGCCGTGAAGGTGGAAATTCAAATCGACCCGGAGCTGGAGGAGCCCGTCCTCATCCTGCGCGCCCCCAGCGCCACCGAGGAGGTGGAACAGCTGGCCGCGCGGCTGCGGGGGGAGGCCCCGCCCCAGCCCTTCACCGTGTATGCCGGACGGGAGGCGGTGCGGGTGAGCCGGTCCATGGCGCTGCGGTTCTACGCCGAGGACAAAGGGGTTTTCTGCCAGACGGGCCGGGGGGTGTTCGCCGTCCGGCAGCGGCTGTACGAGCTGGAGGAGGAGCTGGCGGGGACGAGATTCGTCCGGGTGTCCAATTCGGAGATCGTCAACCTGGACCGGGTGGCGGGGCTGGACCTGACCCTGGCAGGGACGATCAAGATGACATTGGAAGGCGGGACGGTGTGCTGGGTGTCCCGGCGGTATGTGAAAAAGATCAAGCAGGTGCTGGGGCTGTAGGGGCGCGCATTGCGCGCTCGTGCGCCCTTTGGATGTGCTTCGGACAACGGGCGCGCAATGCGCGCCCCTACAAGGAGGGATGCTTTATGGCGGAAATCAAAAAGCAATGGCTCCCCCGGGCGCTGGCCGGCGGGCTGGCCGGCGTGGCGGCCCATGTCCTGCTGGGCTACCTGCTGGGCTGTTTCAGCCTGATCGGCCCGGCCAGCTTCAGCGGCTTCCGCTTCCCGGACTGCCGCTTCCCCTATGAGCTTGAACCGCTGGGGGAGGCCCTGTCCTTTGGCCTCTTTGCCCTGTTCGGGGCCGAGGTGGGAATCGCCACCCTGCCCTTCGCCGACAGCGGCAGGGAGCTGGTGATCCACTCCCTGCTCCATTACGCCGTCACCACAGTCACAGTGTCGGTGTGGGTGGTGCTGAATTTCGGGTGGCGTGGGACGCTGCCCGGCTTCCTTATCCCGCTGACGCTGGTGTACGCCCTGGTCTGGCTGGTCCGTTGGGCGGGGTGGTACCGGGAGCTGCTGGCCATTCGGAAAAAGCTGGGCCTGAACCGCAAAAAGGAGGGGGCGGACGCGCCGTGATCTGGTCTGTTTTTATCCTGTTTCTACTGGCCCCCATGGCGCTGCAGTGGCTGATCCTGCGGCGGACTCAGCGCCGCCTCCGCGCCCTGCGCTGGGCACCGCTTATCCTCCCGGCGCTGCTGGTCCGGCAGGGGCACTGGTATCTCCACGCCCCCTTGGAGGAGTACCCCAGCCCCTCCGGGCTGACCGGCACATTGTTCTACATCTTTGCTGCCCTGGCCCTGGCGGGCTGGGCGCTGGGGTGGGCGCTGTACAAATTCCAAACATGGAGGGAGACGCCGTGAAAAAGCAGACCCGCGTCTACAATCTTCTCTTCCCCATCTGGCTCATCTGGCTGTTTCCCCAGGTGCTGGTATTCGTCATCCCCGGCAACCTGCTGGTGGACTGCGCCGTGCTGTTTCTCGCCCTGCTGGCCCTGAAGCACCCCCAGAAGGGCGCGGTGATCAAAAAGCTGTGGTGGAAGTTCTGGCTGCTGGGTTTCGCCGCCGATGGGGTGGGCGTGGCGTGGATGTTCCTGGGGTGGCTGCTGGCCATCCCCTTTGAGGACTTCTGGGACGACACTCTGCGCTATATCATGCACAACCCCTTTGGGCACCCGCTGGCCTTCCTGTGGACGCTGGCGGGGGTGGCCATTGCCGGGGTGTGCATCTACTTCTTCGACAGGCGGGCCATGCGCTCCTGCGGCCTGCTCAGCGAGCGGGAGAAGGGCGTCACCGCCCTGGCCCTGGCCATCGTCACCGCCCCCTGGCTGTTTTTTGTCCCAATGTATTGAAAACGCGCAAAAGCGCACGGCCTAGGCCGTGCGCTTTTCTTGATACAGGGTGCGGTCTGGCCCCTCGGACGCGGCGTCCCGGGGGGCGTCCCCTTCCCGGCGGGAGCGCCGCAGCGCCCGCCCCGTCGCCAGAATGACCGCCGTGGCAAGGAGCACCAGATAGCAGTTCAGCGTTCGGCTGAGGATCATGGCGGGGGCCACCAGCCCCTCGCCGTACACCAGCAGGAAGCCCCGCAGGAACACATTTTCCGCCGCCCCGGCGCTCCCCGGCAGGGGCAGGTAGCCCACCGCGATGGCGCACAGCGCCTGGAGCGCCATCACCTCCCACAAAGAGAAGCCGGACAGCCCGAAGGCCCGGTAAACCACATAGGGCATGGCGTAGGAGCAGGCCAGCTGGAGGGCGCTCAGCTCCACCACCCGGGCCAGGAGCTGGGGGGAGCGGCGGATGAGCTGGGCCCCCCGGCGGTACTCCGCCAGGTGCGCGTCCGCCTTTTCCTCCAGCCCCGCCCGGTCCAGCGAGGGAAACACCCGTGCCCCCAGGGCGATGCAGCCGTACAGCAGCCGCCTGGCCGGGCCGGGGAGGAACAGAAACAGGAACATCAGCACGTCCAGCAGGGCGAACACGGCCAGCCCCAGCCCCAGCAGCAGCCCCACCTGCCCGCCCAGCCGCTCGGTGAGCCCCCCGGCGGCGCACAGCGCGAACACCCCCCAGCCCATGGCGGCGGTGTTGTACCCGATGGTGACCAGCAGCATATCCAGCGCGCCGGAGGCGGCGGGGGTGCCGTCCCGGCTCATGGCCACGATCTGGGCGGGCTGGCCGCCGGTGGCCGAGGGGGTGATGGTGCTGAAAAAGAACCCCGTGCACGAGTAGTAGGCGCACCGCCGGAAGGGCTGGCCGCAGCCCAGGGCCCGCAGGATGGACCAGGTGGCCGCGGCCTCGCAGCACAGAAACAGCGCCATCAGCGGCAGGCCCAGCAGCAGCACCCGCCAGTCCGCACTGAGCAGGGCCGCCGCCAGCTGGCCCGGGGTCTGCTGCTTCAGGATGGTGTACACCGTCCAGGCCAGCAGGGCCAGCACCGCCCCCAGGCACAGCAGGTTTTTCCCGTTCTTTTTCACGCGCACACACGTCCTTCCCCCGCCAGCGCGCGCACCACCGCGCACGCCGCCGTCCGGCTCAGCTCCGCGGCCGCCTCGTCCATGGCCCGCCCCATGGCGGCCAGGGCGCCGTCGTCGTAAATGGTGTCCCGGATGGCGGCCAGACACGCACCCTCTTCCTTGGAGGCGATGCGGGCCATGCCCCGGCGCACCAGGAAGCTGGCATTCTCCTGCTCCTGCTTCAGGAAGGGCTGCCACGCCAGGATGGGCAGGCGGGCCGCGATGGCCTCGAAGCAGGTGATCCCCCCGGGCTTGGACAGCATCAGGCTGGCCCGGGCCATGTACTTGTCCACCTCGGTGGTGAAGGGCACCGCCTCAATGTTCCGGTACTTCCCGTTCAGCCGCTGGAACAGCTTTTCGTTCCGGCCCGTGAGGATGGTGGTGTGCACCCCCTCCAGCGCGTCCAGCGCCTGATAGAAGCTGTCCCGCCGGGGCATGAGCCCCAGCCCGCCCCCCATGATCAGCAGCTCCCTCCGGCGGGAGCTGTCCCGGTGCGCGGGACGGAACCGCCCGCTCACCGGGATGCCCGATACCACAACGGCCTCCGGGTCCGCCCCCTTGGCGATGAAGCCCGCCCGGACGGCCTCCTCCGCCACCAGATAGCAGTTGGTGCCGGGGTGGAGCCATTCGCTGTGGCAGGTCACGTCGGTGACGCAGGTGACCAGCGGGAGGTCCGACGGCCCCTCCTCCTTGTACCGGGACACGGCGGCGGAGCAGATGGGGTGGGTGGACACCACCACGTCGGGCCGGTACTGGTCCAGCAGGGCGTCCAGGCCGTCCAGCAGGCCGTCTCCCCGGCTCTCGCCGGGGTCGTTGGCGGTGAGGTCGTGGTAGAGGTTGTAAAAGACCCCGCCCCGGGTCACCAGCACGTTGAACCACCAGTACATGGCCGGGGCCAGCCTGGGCTGGGCGTACTCGAACAGGTCCACCACGTCGGCGCGGTGCCCGTCCTGGGCCAGCTGCTCCCGGAGCGCGTTGGCGGCGGACAGGTGGCCCATGCCGAATTTCCCCGTTAAAATCAAGATGTTCATGAAGCGTCCCCCCTGGACCGGCGTACCGGGTGTCATTCTATGGCCCTGATTATAGCGGACAAATCTTCAATTTCAACGGGGAAGCTTCTTAGGTTTTAGCAGGGTTTTTCTTAAAAAATCTTTAAG
>CAJUOT010000077.1 GCA_910588135.1 uncultured Oscillospiraceae bacterium
ATAATATCACTTAACAGATATTCGCCATAGCTAAAACAATGACAATTATATTTTGTTAAAGGAATGTATAAAATGGCAATGATTAGTGATATATATGTAGGAAAGCCAGATGCTCGCGATGAAGTGATCTTTGATGGATATGACAGTTTTATCAAAAGCTTTGTAGCTCCTCCTGGTTTTGATTTTGATAGTCTATTAATTGTTATACAAAACCCGATGGTTCATCAAATTCCGGCTTGCTGGCAGAGGCATTGGTTTCTATGGTCTCTATGGTAGGCGAAAAGAAGGTTGAGGTTTTGGACGATGAGTTAACAGGAAAAACCGATGCAAACGAGTTATATAATTTCCAACCATATAAATTTGAAATATACAATGAACAATACCGGTTTAGAGTATTTGTACTGAGAAACCGAATGATGTTCCCTATTCAACTTGATGTTGATGAAGGAATTCGTTCGGAATTACATTTACCCACAGACATTAAAATTCAAAGCAACTCAGATTTGAGTGAAGTAGTTTCAGATATTTTTGCAAGCCATAAACTTGGAACAATAGTAGCACAAATGATGGCTCAAAAAAAGAAATAATAAAAATCAGTTTAGCTTTGAAGCACCTACTTAATCTGAGTAAGCTGATCAAAGTGTTTGTTTGATTTTCAGAGAGGGGACGCATCAATATGGATATTGAATATTTTTTCTATGTAGACGAAAACGAGTTGCGTCACCTTCGATCAGCATCAGCAATTGAGCAAAAGTGGTATCACTCGTTAGCTCAAGAATTCCAGCCATATCAAAAAAACATTGATCGGTTTGAACGTGTTAACGATAGCTTCTGTGCTCTGGCAGAGCTTTTAAAAGATTCTAAGCAGAACGTTGCTCAACTTGAGCGAAATGCAAAAAAGGATGTTGCAAACTTCCTTTACTCATTCAACGAATGCTTAGATCATTGGCAAACCTATATAGATAGGACCTATGGTAAAGATTCTGGTTATTTTCTCCGTTATAAGGAATTGACCTCCCGCGCATTTGATAACTATGATGAATATAAAATTACATATGCACTCAGAAATTTTCAGCATGTCGATGATGTTATGGATCGTGTATCGATGTATCTGGATGAGCCGGTCAAAATATACGCGAACAAACAACGAATTCTGAATTCATTTAATCCATCGCCGAAACAGCGTCCTGCCTTTGAAAGACTACCTGATCATTTTGAATTATATTCTATCTTTGAAGTTGCAAAAAATCAACTTGAAGCAATTGAAAAACGTCTGATGTTTTATCCAGTAACCGCAGAACAAGAATCCAAAGCGATTCATGCATTAGAGTTTAAGGAACAGCTTTGCGGGATCAAAGGTGTTCTGTTATTAGGGAAACTTTTGGACGAACAAGGGCAAGAGATTGCGGCAACAGATCAAACAATTTTAAAGCTATCGCGTAACCGTGAAAAATTCACTCTGGCCTATCAAGATGAGATTCCTTGGGGTGTGTGCAAATTATTACAACTGCTTCAAGGTACAGATTATCAGCATTTTTAGAAAGCTGGGTTCCAAACAAAAGTAACCATTGGAAAAAATTGTTCAAGAAAATGCTTTCTCTGAAATAGGACAGAGTAACTGAGACAGACATAGGGAATATCATATTATCCTTTAATACTGTTATGTCGCAACCCTTTTCAGAAATAGTAGTTTCGTAGTGGTAAGCCACAATTCCCTCGATTTCCTTATAAATCGAGGGAATTTCTTTTGCTTTCTGCACTTTTTGAGGTGGTTCATTTTTTGCTTTCCTGCAAGACCCAGGTTCCGACCCATACGGGGAATCGTCCTCACAAGCTCCATATCGCTCGTTTCCGGTTAACCCGAAAACTCGCTTATTTCGCTGTTCGTCCTCTTCCCATCGAATCCGCTTCGCTGGGCTTCGATGGGACCCCCTTTATAGTTCTCAACAGCACCGGAGAGGATATTCGCCATGGTATTCGCCGCCTGCCGCTGTGCCTGGGTGGTAACGTGGGTGTAGGTGTCCAGCGTGAACCCGGCGCTGTAGTGCCCCAGCATCCCGCTCACCGTCTTGACGTCCACGCCGTTCTGCAGGGCTACCGTGGCGAACGTATGTCTCATATCGTGGAAGCGGATTTTGGGCAGTCCCGCCCGCTTCAGCACCCGGTGGAGCATATTCAGAACGCTATCCGGCGAGATGGGGCCGCCTGTGGGTGAGGGGAACACGTATTCACTGTTGGTTTTTCTCCGCTGTTCTTTAAGAATCTGCACCGCGTCCTGTCCGATGGTCACGCTACCCAGCTCATTAGCGGGGCACACAAGCCCTCACAGGGCCGACACGGGCCTTACGATTTAGATGCGTGGCTTTGAATTGGGGTTAGCGGTTATTGGCAGAGGAAAACTCCACACTTTTTGTGGGTATCTAACCCGTCCGGTGATGGCTCCCTATGATTACAGCGTAGTAGGAATGTCTCTTATTTGTTGCTATGCGTCTTGTTGATATAGTTCCTCCCTAAATTCTGGAGAACCCCTCCAAAATTGGGGAAGCAACTTTTTACAGTTTTGTGATCCCGCCGGAATTCTATTCCCCGGAAAGCAACGTCCTTGGCGTGATTTTCCCGATTCTTAACGACAGCAGGCACAGTATGGCAAATGCAAACAGAACCAGCCCCGCTCCCGCCGCCGCGATGAACCCCACCGGGACGGTAAACGTGCATTTGACAATGCCGATCCCGCTCAAAAATACAGCGGTCAACGGGTTGATGATAAAGCCGCACAGGGTCAGCCCAACGGCGGTGGACGCAATCGTGGTGGGCATAAAAGACAGGGCCGTCTGCAAAACTAGCTGTCCGGTGGTGAATCCCAGCGCTTTCATGATGCCGTAATCCCGATTTTTCCGGTTAAGCATGGTCCGCACCAGGAGATACAGCACAAAAGCGATGATGACGGCGGACAGAGCCAGGATCGCCACAACAATTACCGTCATCAACGTGACATAGACCACCGACGCAGCGCCCACAGTCTCATCAATATTGATGGTCATGTTTACGCCGTCCCCAAACCGCTCCTTCATCTCCCCGTTGAAGCCGTCGACGTCCGTTCCGCCGGAGAGGTTGAGGTAATAGCTGGTGTTGGCCAACGCCCCCAGCCGCTCATAGCCCGCCCGGGTCAGCAGGCAGTCCTTGCCCAAGTTGTTGGTAACCTGGGTGAAGCCTGTGATCAGGTAGGACGCCTCCCTGCCGTTGGACGTGAGCTCCATCTCGTCCCCAATGGCAAGGCCCTGCTCTCGGGCATATTTGGCCGCCACGGCAACCTCGTTGTCGAATTTCGGGAACCGCCCGTCAAACACCACACCCTGGTTGTTAAGCTTCAAGAAATCATCGCACATGGTCGCAAGAAGCTCCACCCCATCCACGTGCCCGACGGCGACCGAGTTATACAGATACGCCTTCTCCACCCGGCTGTCCGCCAAAAGCGCTGCCAGGAACTCGTCCTCGACATCCGCCTGGACGTTGATGCAGGAGTTCGCCGTCTCCCCCACGATCAGGTTGATAAAGGGTTCCATGTCCCAGATCATATTTTCCAGCATCAGTCCGGAGAACACCACCACCAGGGAGAGCACCAGCATGGTGGCGGCGATGGTGACGTTGTGCTTGACCCCGGACAGGGTGGTTTTCAGGGCCAGGGCCAGATCCAGCGGCGCCCCGGTTTTGTCCAGCAGGACGTGGTTTCGCTTGAAGTTGTGGGTGGACAGCCCTGCCCGCAACGCCGTGATGGGCTCGATTTTCCGCATACGGCGGGCGGCCAGCCACACCGCCAGCGCCACCGCGCCGCCCAAAACCGCCAGGGTGAGGGCAAAGGGCAGGGGCAGAAACCGCATGGCGTAGGGGATGCCCGTCTGCTGGATCATCATGGCGTTGAGCCCGGGAAACAGGGCGTAGGACAGCCCCACACCCGCCAGCGCCGCCGCCAGGGCTACCCCCAAAAACTGCGCCAGCAGGGAACGCACTAACTGGCCGGAGGTATAACCGACGGCTTTTAGCGCCCCCAGGTCTTTCATGTTGACCTGGATGTAGTTGATGATGTTGGACGCGATGACGATGAGGGCGATGAGCAGTACGAAAAAGGCCATGGCGCTCACAATCGCCGAGCAGATCATCTGGGAGATGTACCGGGACTGGGTCACCAGGGCGTAAGAATTGCTCGCCGCCCGCACCCCGGGGAATTGGCCGGACACCGCCGTTTTCAAGTCCGCCTCGAAGGTCTGGCTCTCCGACTTATCAACGAGCCGCACCGAACACAGCACTGCCTGGGGCGCGTAGCACAGCGCCTCCAGCTCCTCATATTTGTCCTTGGTCATGACGAGCTCCATCATGGCGCAGTTGTGGGAGCCCATCATGGCGCCGTTGAAAAAGCCGCACACCGTGTAGGTCACCGGATTCCCTCCGATGGAGATCTCAATGGATTTACCTAGGGCTATCTTGTCCGTCTTGTAGAGCAAGGGCAGGTAGACCCCGCTGGAGCCGCCGCCCTCCTCCACAATTTCTGCCCTGCCGATGGGGCGGGACAGGGCGGTGTCCTTGTCCAGGAAGATCATCTCGCTGTTCAGCTCGCCGCCATTGTAGGAGAAGCTGGCCACCATGTGCATACAAGAGTCCAGACGGAACTGGGCGGCGCGGCTGTCCCCCTCCAGCTCCCGGGTGAGGAAGGCGCGGAACTCCGGGGTGTCGCTGTCCGCCGCCAGGGTGACGTGCCCGTCGTGGAGCCTGTCGTGATGCCGGTCGAAGTTGGCCTTATAGTCCATGGCCAGCATGAGCCACAGGTTGAGCATGACGGCGGCGATCAGGATCAGCACCACGATGGCCGCCGCCTGTCCCTTGGCGCGGCGCAGGTTCGAGCGGGCGATCAAAACGCTTTTTCTCATGGCTACCACCCCATATCCTGGAGGAACGCCGCCAGCTTCTGGTGCCGCTGGGCATCCCCGTGGACGTACCGGCCCAACTCACACTCGCCCAGGATCACGCCGTCCTTCAGGTACAGGATGCGGCTGCCCCGCCGGGCGGAGCGCATATCGTGGGTGACCATGACCACGCTCTGGCCCCCTTCGTTGAACCGGGTCAGGGTGTCCAGCACGTCCAGCCCCGTCTGGGAGTTGAGCGCGCCGGTGGGCTCGTCGGCAAACAAAATTTCGGGGGAGTTGATGAGCGCCCGGACGATGCCCACCCGCTGGGCCTCGCCGCCGGAAATCTGGGTGGGAAATTTCCGCTGGGTGTCCTCCGATATGCCCACCGCCGCGAACAGCCCCCTGGCCCGCCGGATCAGGGCCTTTTTGTCATGGCTGGCCAGCAGTCCGGCGGCCAGCACGTTGTCCATCACGCTCATGCCGTCGATGAGGTAGATCTGCTGGAACACGAAACCGCAGTGCTCCCGCCGGAACACCGCCAAGCCGTCCTGGGAAAGGCCGGAGATCACCTGCTCCCCGAAGGTGATGGCGCCCAGGGTGGGCGTGTCCATGCCGGACAGGGCGTACAGCAGAGTGGACTTGCCCGCGCCGCTGGCTCCCATGATGACGGTGAAGTCGCCCTTATACAGCTCCAGGTCGATGTTTTTCAGGACGTGCTGCATAGAACCGCCGTTAGAAAAGGCTTTGCTCAGCTTTTCCGTTTTCAACAGGATTTCTTTCATAACGGGATACCTCCTTTACACGTCCTATTTTGGAGGTTGAAACCTTAACTGTCTTTATGGAATCCTTAATTGTTCCTTAAATCCCCCGGCTTAAGGGGATAGATACCGTCACCTTCAGCCCGGAGGCCCCGTTTTCCAGCGTCAGCCGGCCCCCCATCTCCCGCATGCAGTGGTCGGCGATGTACAGGCCAAGCCCCGCGCCCTCGATCCCCTCCGAGTTGCCGCCCCGCCTGAATTTCTCCTTCAAGTGGGGCAGCTCTGTCTCGGCCAGCCCGCCGCCGTAATCCTCAACGCAAACTCTCAGGCAGTCCTCCTCCAGCTCCGCCGCGACGTCGATTCCTGTCCCGGCGTATTTGTAGGAATTGGCGAAAATGTTGTCAAAAACCTCCTGCAACCGAAGTCTGTCCGCAAACAGCAGGCAGTCCGGGATGTCCGGCAGCGCCGCCCGGCGCAGGTAGTCCGCGTTTTCCAGCAAGGCACGCAGCTCCCCGCTTCTTAAATCCGAGGGCGTGACGGAGAGCTCGTCCAGCTCCTCCAGCGTGGCGGAAAACAGGTTGGTCACCAGCGTGTTGACCTGATCCGCTTTTTGCTCGATCTGCCGGTAGTTCTCCCTGTTTTTTTCGTCCTCCGCCAGGGCCGCACCCACCTCGGACGCCGCCTTGATGCTGGCTACCGGCGTTTTGATGTCGTGGGACAGCTTGGCCACCAGCTCCTTTTTGGCGGCGCTGGCCTTTGCCTCGGCGATCCGGGCTTTTTTCAGCTCGGCACGCATGAGGTCAAAGCTCTCGGTGAACGCCCCAAACAGGTTGTGCCGATCCATTTCCAAGGGGATGTCCAGATTGCCCCCCGCCACCCGCTGGGCAAACCGCTCCAGCCTGCGGAAGGGAAGTATTACCGTGCGGCGCAGATAGCAGAAATATCCCGCGCAGAGAACCAGCTGAACCAGCATGGCCCCGGCGGCGGCAGATAAAACGGCCCGCTTTTCAGCTTGAACCGTCTCCCCATCGCTGTTGTAAACGATGAGCTTTCCCACAGGTGCGCCGCCCAGCTCCACATCCAGCATGGTGTCCCTGTGGGCTACCGCGGCGTTGACGCTCTCGCTCAGCCCCGGCCTCGTCCGATATAAAACCGTCCCGTCCCCGTCCAGCACCACATAGTCAAAGCCGGTGTCATTGGTGTGATCCTCTAAAGAGCTCCAATCCCGCTGTACCGTCTGCACGATTTCGTTGACCGCCACGGTATCCTGAGGGCTCCCGGCCTGACGGGGGACAAGCAAAGTCAGCGTAGCCAGCTCCAGCCCAAAGGCCAGGAGCAGACCCGCGAAAAAGAGACGGCCTTTCATTGGGCGCCTCCCTGGAACCGGTAGCCCTCCCCCCAGACCGTGAGGATGTATTCGGGGTTGCCCGCGTCCCGCTCAATGGCCTCCCGTATTTTGTGGATGTGTACGTTCAAGGTGCCGTCCCCGGTGAATTTGTCCTCCCAGACCTTTTCAAACAGCTCCTGCTTTGAGATCATCCGCCCCTGGTTTTGAATCAGATAGGCCAGCAGTTTGAACTCCAGCGCCGTCAGCTTAACCGGGCTCCCGCCGGCCATCGCCTGCCGCGCGTTGAAATCCACGCTCAGCCACCCGTCGGAATAGGACGCGCCGCCCTGTTTCCCACAGCGCTTCAGCACCGCCTTCACTTTGGCCAGCAGGACGCTGAGGGAGTACGGCTTCTGGATATAGTCGTCCCCGCCGATGCTCAGGGCGGCGACTTGGTCGTCGTCGCTGGTTCGGGCGGAAATGAACAGGATGGGGATCTCTGTGGCCACCCGAAGCTCTTTGCACAACGCAAACCCGCTGCCGTCGCCCAGGTTGATGTCCAGCAGAAGCAGTCGCGCCGAATTCTCTCCGAAAAAGCTCCGGCAGTCCGAGGCGCTGTAGGCAACCGCGGTCTTGACGCCAAATAGGTTAAAATACTCCGCCGTACTGTCCGCCAGCAGCTTTTCGTCGTCTATAACGAGGCAGTCATAAGTCATATCCCGGCTCCTTCCGGCTGTTCATCCATGCGTAATGATGGCTCAGAAATTTTACTACGTACTGAGGGAAATTTCAAGGGGAGGGTTCTCGCTCCTGGTGCCGGCTGTTGCCCTGGCAGCCGGGGCGGGTTCGTCTGGGCACAGGAGGTCATCGGCGAGATCACGTACAAAGAACCCGGTGCATTGGCCTGATTTTCTGTCGCATCGCGGCGTTTCATGGTATCTTTAACGGGGAAGATCATTTCTTCCACTACAAAACCAAGAGAGGATTTATTGCCATGAAACGAAAAGAACTCACCCCAGAACAGCTCGAGCGCCGGCGGCTCCGGGCACAGAAATACTATCAGGAGCACCGTGAACAGATTTTGGCCCACAACCGGGAGTACTACCGGCAGAAGGGGCGTGCGTGGCACGCCGAGCGCATTCGGAAGTACCGCCACGCAAACCATGAGGCATATCTCGCAAAACGCCGAGAGTATCGCGCCAATCACCTGGAGTACTTCCGCCAGATGGATCAGAAGTACCGCCAGCGGCACCGTGTATCTATCAGCCGGAAAACCATCGGCGAATACTGCTACCGCGCCATAGAGAAAATCCAAAAAAAGTGCCCAAAGAAGGTGGATAAGCTCTTGCAGCGATACCCTTTTGAGGGGTTTGCGTCGCAGCGCCTGCGTAGGCAGCTGCGGTATTTTCATATCTACCCGTCCCAGGCACGGTATGACGACTGCTATGACGCAGGTATGATGGCATATCTGTATACGATCCACCGCTGCGCCTACATGGGTTATTCTTATGTGGAGGCTTATATGACCAAGCTTATCCGCATCTACCTGATCTGCGCGGCCATCGTCTTCCCGGATGCGCAGAACCTGTGCAGAGAAAACAATCTGCGGGAGTTGAATTTGGATCGGCTCCCCTATGTGCAGATTTGAGGGAGGATCATTTGATGATTGCAATTGAAGCCGCCGGTATGTTCGCAAATCCTCGCCACCTGTGCCATGTTCATCAAATGTTTCTAAACGCCATAGCCCT
>CAJUOT010000078.1 GCA_910588135.1 uncultured Oscillospiraceae bacterium
CAGCCGTCCACACGGCCCATCAGCTCCTCGGAGAAGTCGCAGATGTTGCAGAAAATGGTGCCCGTCATCATGCACACCAGCAGCAGGCTGAAGCCGAAGTGGACGCCGCCCGCCTCGAACTCCACCATGGACAGCCCTACGGTGAGCAGCACAAAGCCAATGGAAATGGACAGGCGCTTGCTGCGGGAATGAAAGTACTTCTCCACCCAGAACAGCACCCAGCCCGCGACGGCGCCCAGAGCCAGGGACAGCACGATCTCAATCACCGGCTCCACCAGAACCGTCACAATGCTGACCGCGCCGCTCTCCAGCGCCGTGGCCACGCCGAAGGACGCGGAGAACAGCACCAGCCCCACCGCGTCGTCGATGGCCACCACCAGCAGCAGCAGGCGGGTCAGGGGGCCGTCCGCCTTGTACTGCCGCACCACCATCAGCGTGGCGGCGGGGGCGGTGGCTGCGGCGATGGCGCCCAGGGTGATGGCGGAGGAGACGGAAATCAGGTCGGGCCGGATGAAATGCAGCGCCACCAGGGCCGCGTCCACCAGGGCGGTGGTGATCACCGCCTGCAAAACGCCCACGGTGATGGCCTGTCTGCCCATGTGCTTGAGCTGTTCCAGGCGGAACTCGTTCCCGATGGTGAACGCGATGAAGCCCAGCGCCACCTGGGAGATGATGTCCAGCCGGGCCACCGCCTCCGGGCTGTGGAAGCCAATGCCGCTCACGTCCAGCATTCCCAGCACATAGGGACCCAGCAGCAGCCCCGCCACCAGATAGGCGGTGACGGCGGGCAGGTTCAGCTTTTTTGCCAGACGGGACATCAGCAGCCCGCCCACCAGGCAGACAGACAGCTGAATCAGAATTTCCATGGATGACACCTCGATTTTTTCCGTGAAGCGGGCCTGCGTCCTGTCAACGGACCCGCCCATTTTTTGAGCGGTACAAATCATAGCATTCCAGGCCGGAATGCGCAAGCCAAAAATTCACAAAAATCAGGCCGGTTTCCCCTCAGATTTTGGCGGACCCCATCCGGCGGCGGCGGAACGCCCTCCGGTTTCTTTATCAAATCTAAAGATTTCCCCGGCAAAAACACCTTGCCGCCCATGGCGCCGCGTGATATAATGATATGCTCAAAATTCCAGCGTATCCGCTGAATATTTGTCCATAAACAGGGTTGACATATTAAAACTTATGTTCTATCATAAGAACAAGTTATTGATTTACTCCAGGAGGTGCGCCCATGCCAAAATTTGAGGTCATATCGGAATATACCCCCAGCGGCGACCAGCCCGAGGCCATCGCCGCCCTGGCGGCGGGCATCGAGAACGGCCTGGACGAGCAGACCCTGCTGGGCGTCACCGGCTCGGGCAAGACCTACACCATGGCAAAGGTCATCGAGGCGGTGCAGCGGCCCACCCTGGTGCTGGCCCACAACAAGACCCTGGCCGCCCAGCTGTGCGCCGAGTTTAAGGAGTTCTTCCCCCACAACGCGGTGGAGTATTTCGTCTCCTACTACGACTACTACCAGCCCGAGGCCTATATCCCCCACACCGACACCTTCATTGAAAAGGACTCGTCGGTGAACGAGGAGATCGACCGGCTGCGCCTGTCCGCCACCGCCTCCCTGCTGGAGCGGCGGGACGTGATCGTGGTATCCTCCGTGTCCTGCATCTACGGCCTGGGCGAACCGGAGGACTACGGCAAGATGATGGTGGCTCTGCGGGTGGGCACGGTCATCAAAATTGAGGACCTGCTGAAAAAGCTGGTGGCCATCCGCTACGAGCGCAACGACATCGCCTTTGAGCGCAACATGTTCCGGGTCCGGGGGGACACGGTGGAGGTCTGGCCCGCCTACTGGAAGGACACCGCCATCCGGGTGGAGTTCTTCGGGGACGAGATCGACCGGCTCAGCGAGATCAACGTGGTGACGGGGACGCCCATCCGGCGCCTCCAGAACATCCCCATCTGGCCCGCCACCCACTACGTCACCCCCAAGGAGAAGATGGACGCCGCCATCCAGCACATCTACAAGGAGATGGAGGAGCGGGTGGCCTTCTTCGAAAGCGAAAACAAGCTGATTGAAGCCCAGCGCATCAAGCAGCGCACCATGTACGACATTGAGATGATGCAGGAGCTGGGCTACTGCTCCGGCATTGAGAACTACTCCCGGGTCATCGAGGGCAGGCCGGTGGGCTCTCCCCCCCACACCCTGCTGGACTACTTCCCCCGCGACTTCGTGCTCTTCATCGACGAGAGCCACGCCACCCTGCCCCAGGTGCGGGCCATGTTCAACGGCGACCGGGCAAGAAAGACCACCCTGGTTGAGTACGGCTTCCGCCTGCCCTGCGCCTTTGACAACCGGCCCTTGAAATTCGATGAGTTTGAAAAGCGGCTGAACCAGGTGGTGTATGTCTCCGCCACCCCCGGCGAGTACGAGCGGGAGCGCTCGGGCCAGATCGTGGAGCAGGTCATCCGGCCCACGGGGCTGCTGGACCCCAGGGTGGAGGTGCGCCCGGTGGAGGGGCAGATCGACGACCTCATCGGGGAGATCACCGAGAGGACGGCGCGGGACGAGCGGGTGCTGGTCACCACCCTCACCAAGAAGATGGCGGAGAGCCTCACCGACTACCTGAAAGGCGCGGGCATCCGGGTGCGGTATATGCATCACGACATCGACACCATCGAGCGCATGGAGATTATCCGGGACCTGCGGCTGGGCGAGTTCGACGTGCTGGTGGGCATCAACCTGCTGCGGGAGGGCCTGGACCTGCCGGAGGTCAGCCTGGTGGCCATCCTGGACGCGGACAAGGAGGGCTTCCTCCGCTCGGAGACCTCCCTGATCCAGACCATTGGCCGAGCGGCGCGGAACGCCGACGGCGTGGTCATCCTGTACGCCGACACCGTCACCCCCTCGATGAAGAGGGCCATGGACGAGACGGAGCGCCGCCGGGAAAAGCAGGACGCCTTCAACCGCGCCCACGGCATCGTGCCCAAGACGGTGAAGAAGGCGGTGCGGGAGCTGATGGCCCTGTCCGCCGACGACAAGCCGGACTACAACGACAAGTCTATCTCCCAGCTGACCAAGCTCCAGCGGATGGAGGCCATCGCCAGCCTGGAGAAGCAGATGAAGGAGGCGGCCAAGATGCTGGAGTTCGAGGTGGCCGCCGCATTGAGAGATCAGATCATCAAATTGAGGGGAAGCGGGACATAGCCGCCTCCTGGGGCCCCGCCGCTAGTCCGGCGGACAGCATGAAGCCCACCTTGATCCCATGGGCAAAGGCAAGGGTGCCCCAATGGATTTTGAGGCATTCGATAAAATCTGCCGCCGCAAAGGCATCGTCGGGGGATAATTTGTCGGCCACCGCCTGCCATGCCTGTTTGTGCTCCTGATAAATGGGGTGGAGCAGGGCTTCGTCCATCTTGGGTTCCGCATAGCAGTCATAGAGCCATTCATAAAAAGGGTTCATGGGAGACCTCCAAAATACGATTTTATGTATCGTATTTTGATTATATACGATTTTCCCTATCGTGTCAAGTGGTGGTGAATAAAAATGAAATATGATTTAGAAATATTTGGACAGCGTTTGCAAGGGCTCCGAAAAGAGCGAAAAATTAAGCAAAAAGAGATGGCCGAGTTATTACAATGCGCGGAACGGAATTATCAGAGATTGGAATATGGAAAAACAAATGTGACGGCCACAACGTTAATGTTCCTCTGCGATTATTTCCATGTATCCGCCGATTATCTTTTGGGCAGGACAGACCACCGGGAGTGATATCATGGCAAAACAAAAAGAGGAAAAAACCAACGTGATGCGCATCTTGGACCAGAAAAAGATCCCCTACACCCCCCACGCCTATCCTGTGGGGGACGAGGTTCCCGACGGCGTGACGCTGGCCCGGCTGCTGGGGCAGGACCCGGCCATGGCGTTTAAAACACTGGTGACCAAGGGCGCGTCCGGGGGATACTACGTGTTCGACATCCCGGTGGCGGACACGCTGGATTTGAAAAAAGCGGCGAAAGCCGTGGGCGAAAAATCCATTGCCATGCTGCCGGCGAGGGAGCTGCTGCCCCTGACCGGGTACGTACACGGGGGCTGTTCCCCGGTGGGAATGAAAAAACGGTTTCCCACCGTCTTTCATGAGAGCTGCCTGGAGCACGAGACCATCTGCGCGTCCGCCGGAAGGGTGGGCTTCCAGGTGGAGATAAAGCCCGCCGATTTGCTGGCCCTGGTGGGCGCGTCAACCGCCGATTTGGTTGTGGAGGGATAGTGCGATGACGAAACAGTCGAAGAAAATTCTGTCTGAAATGCAAGTGCGCAAGTCCCGCAAACAGAAGGCGGCGTTTCGCGCATGGCTTTGCGGCGAGCTGGAGGCGGCGGGCTATGCCCCAAAGGTGGAGGAGGGCTTCGCCGCCCGCAACGTGGTGGCGGGCAGCCCGGACAGGGCCCAGGTGCTGTTCACCGCCCACTACGACACCCAGGCCGTGCTGCCCGTACCCAACTTCATCACCCCCCGAAATTTCCTGTTCTACCTGCTCTACCAGCTGCTCATCGTGCTGCCCCTGTTCCTGCTGGTGGGGGTGGTGAGCGGGTGCGTGTTCGCCTTTGCCCCGGAGGCCGTGGCCTGGTGGCTGGGCCCCCTGTCCTCCATCGTCATCTGCGGCTTCTTCATGTGGTGGATCATCGACGGCCCCGCCAACCGGCACACCGCCAACGACAACACCAGCGGCGTGCTCACTCTGGTAGAGACCGCCCTGGCCCTGCCCCCCGAGCAGCGGGACAAGGTGTGCTTCGTGTTCTTCGACAACGAAGAAAAGGGAATGCTGGGCTCCGCCTCCTTTGCCAAGAAGCACAAAAACGCCAAGAAAAACACCCCCGTCATCAACTTCGACTGCGTGGGGGACGGGAACTCCATCCAGTTCTTCCCCCGGCGGAAGCTGAAAAAGGACGGGGATGCCCTGGGACGGATCGAGGCCGCCTTCCTCTCCGCGGACGGCAAGGACGTGCAGCTGGTGCGGGGCTTCGGGTTCTACCCCTCGGACAACGCCAGCTTCAAGAAGGGCGCGGGGGTGTGCGCCCTGAAGCACAGGCCCGTCATCGGCTGGTACATGAACCGCATCCACACCGCCCGGGACACCGTGCTGGACGAGGCCAACATCGCCCTGCTCCGGGACGGCGCGCTGCGGTACGCCGCCGGACTGAACTGACAAGGAGGAGGAGCCATGGAGTATCTGAAGGAACGCTGGGATGAGATGAGCCGGGGCCGGCGGATCATCCTGCTGGTACACCCCGTTCTGTTCATCCTGGCCCTGGTTCTCCACCTGACCTTTGGACAGCGGCTGGTGACTTCCTATCGGGACGGACACCTGCGCTATGAACAGCAGGGGGAAACCGCCGTCTATTCCGGACGGGTGGAAGGGCACAAGGTCAAATATGCCGTGTCCCCGGGGCCGGCGGTGGAATTCTGGCTGGACGGAGCGCTGGACAGCACCTACACCGTCACCGACGATCCCACCGCCATCCCTCAGGCCGGCGAGGCGGGTATGCTCGGCAACTCGGAGGACCTCACCGGCATCGAGATCCGGCAGGATGGCGACGTGTGGTTCCGGGGGGCCTATCAGCCCCGCTCCTACCCTCCCTATTACTGGCTGCTGGACGAAAACGGCAAGGGCAGTCTCCACGGCTTTACCATAACCACAGGAACCTCAACCCCTGACCCGGCTCCCACCCCCCAAGCCATCCTCACCATAGCCAACGGCCCGAACATCTCCCGCCGGGGGAGCGCCGAGTTCATTCTGTGGGGCCTGCTGCTCAGCGCCATGTGTCTTGCCACCCTGCTGTTCGAGGATCAGCTGTTCCGCTGGAGCCTGACCTTCCAGATTCGGAACCCAGACCGCGCCGAGCCGTCGGACTGGGAGCTGTTCTCCCGCTGGGTGGGCTGGGCTGCGCTGACGGGCGTGGCCCTGTTCGCCTATGCCCTGGGTTCCGGGCTGATTATCTCCTGACGCCGCACCGCAAGACAAACTTCAACAAGGAGGACAAACCCATGAAATATGAATGGCTGGACGAATATCTTCTGGACAAGCCGGGGGCGGAGAAGGACTACAAGCTGGAGTGGGGCTGGCACCGCTACATGGTGCGGGGCAAGCTGTTCGCCGCCGTGTGCTCCCCCCGGGGCATGAAGGACGAGCGGTACAATGACCACGATCTGGTGAATTTAAAGTGCGACCCCCGGCTGGCCGAGGCCTTCCGGGAGCAGTATCCGGACATTCTCCCCGGCTTCTACTGCGACAAAAAGCTGTGGATCGCCGCCCTGCTGGACGGGGAGCTGCCCGACGCGGTATTGAAGGATTTGTGCGATATGTCCTATGAGCTGGTGGTGTCCAAGCTGCCCAAGTACGTTCAAAGGGAGCTGGCGGGCGGTGGCTGAGCGGAAGCGCCGGTGGATCGGGCTGGCGGCCACGGCGATTATTGCCGCGGCGCTGGTGAATTTTCTCTGGGTGAACACCAACCCATATACACCCCAAGACGCCCAGCGCCTCTATGAGCATCATCAAACGGCCTATGACACGGTGGGGGAGGCCCTGCTGCGGGACGGAGAGGGCCGGTACTGGGCCAGTATGCCAGAGGATTTCCCGGAAGAAATTTTCTGGGAGCTGGATGAGGCGCTGCGGGCGGGCCGCGGGGTGGCAGATGGAGTGTGGTGCACCGAGATAGGCATACACAATACCCCGGCGGTGCTGTTTTCCCTGCATGAGGAAGAATTTCCCAGCGGCGATGGAGTAAAGGGCTTGAGAGACCAGTACCTAGCCTATATCCCCGAGGCTGACAGGCTGGCCTTTTCCAACGAAAATACCGAGCAGGTAACGCCTTTGACAGAGAACTGGTACCTATACGTGGAGATCATACCTTGAAGCAATGGAACGGTGCGGCCCGGCCGCCCGAACCCGGCGAAATCCCCCAAAATCCGGTGAAACTGGGGCTTGACATTAAAAATTTGTTCGAGTATTCTATGTCCGGGCCCAAATCTAACGAGAACCGAGGAGAACACCCATGCAGGACAAGATCGTCATCAAAGGCGCGCGGGAAAACAACCTGAAAAACATCGACGTCACCATCCCACGGGACAAGCTGGTGGTGCTCACCGGGCTGTCCGGGTCGGGGAAGTCCTCCCTGGCTTTCGAGACGCTGTACGCCGAGGGCCAGCGGCGGTATGTGGAGTCTTTGAGCTCCTACGCCCGGATGTTTCTGGGCCAGATGGAGAAGCCCGACGTGGACTACATCGAGGGCCTGTCCCCCGCCATCTCCATCGACCAGAAGACCACATCGAAAAATCCCCGCTCCACCGTGGGCACGGTCACCGAGATTTACGACTACCTGCGCCTGCTGTGGGCCCGGGTGGGCACCCCCCACTGCCCCATCTGCGGCAAGGAGATCAAGCAGCAGACCATCGACCAGATCATCGACCAGGTGCTCACCCTGCCCGAAGCCACCCGCATCCAGGTGCTGGCCCCGGTGATCCGGGGCAAGAAGGGCGAGCACGCCAAAATCTTCGAGGACGCCCGGAAATCCGGCTACGTCCGCGTCCGCGCCGACGGCTCCCTCTACGACCTGACGGAAGAGATCAAGCTGGACAAGAACAAGAAGCACTCCATCGAGATCGTGGTGGACCGGCTGGTCATCCGGGAGGACGTGGCAAGGCGGCTCACCGACAGTGTGGAGACCGCCTCCAACCTGTCCGGCGGCATCGTGATCATCAACGTCCTGGGAGACGAGGAGCGGGACATCCTGTTCTCCCAGAATTACGCCTGCGAGGACTGCGGCGTGTCCATCGAGGAGCTCACCCCCCGGATGTTCTCCTTCAACAACCCCTTCGGGGCCTGCCCCGCCTGCACCGGCCTGGGCAGCCAGATGAAGATCGACCCGGAGCGCATCCTCCCCAACCGCTCCCTGTCCATTCTGGAGGGGGCCATTACCGCCTCCGGCTGGAACCACATCAAGTCCGACGGCATCTCCCGGATGTACTTCGACGCCCTGGCGAAGAAATACAAGTTCAAGCTCACCGACCCGGTGGAAAAGCTGTCCGGCGAGGTGATGGACATCATTTTGTATGGCACAAAAGGGGAAAAGCTCACCCTGAACTACGACCAGCCCCGTGGCAAGGGCACCCTGTACCAGCCCTTTGAGGGCATCGTGAACAACCTGGAGCGCCGCTACCGGGAGACCCAGTCCGACGCCATGAAGCGGGAAATCGAGGAGTGCATGAGCGAGTGCCCCTGCCCCGAGTGCCAGGGCCGGCGGCTCAAGCGGGAGGCGCTGGCCGTCACCGTGGGGGGCAGCTCCATCCACGCCTTCTGCGAGAAGCCGGTGGACGAGGCCCTGGCCTTCCTGGACACCATCACCCTCACCGACACCCAGGCCATGATCGCCGACCAGATCTTGAAGGAAATTCGGGCAAGACTGGGCTTTTTGAAGTCGGTGGGGCTGCAATACCTCACCCTCACCCGGCAGGCGGGCACCCTGTCCGGCGGCGAGAGCCAGCGCATCCGGCTGGCCACCCAGATCGGCTCCTCCCTGATGGGGGTGCTGTATATCCTGGACGAGCCCTCCATCGGCCTGCACCAGCGGGACAACGAC
>CAJUOT010000079.1 GCA_910588135.1 uncultured Oscillospiraceae bacterium
CAGCTGTCTCCCCGGAGATGTGATCCGTTCCATGTCCGGCATGACCATTGAGGTGGGAAATACCGACGCAGAGGGGCGGCTTATCCTGGCAGATGCCGTGACCTACGCGATCGTAAAAGAGGGTGCGGGGAAGGTGGTGGACATCGCCACCCTCACCGGTGCGGTAGTGCAGGCCCTGGGCTTTACCACGGCGGGGCTGCTTACCAACAACGATGAGTTCTGCGCCCGATTTCAGGCCGCTGCCAACCGGTGCGGAGAGCAGTATTGGCGGCTGCCGGATTTTGAGGAGTACCGGCGGATGATTGACAGCCAGGTGGCGGATCTGTCCAACATTTCCAACGACGGCTGCGGGGCTATTACCGCGGGCCTTTTTGTCGGGGCGTTTGCGCAGGATGTCCCCTGGCTCCATCTGGACATCGCCGGGACAGCCTGGGCGGACCGGCCCCGGAGAGAGTACCAGACTGCGGGCGCCACCGGCGCGGGGACGGCCGCCCTCTATGAGCTGTGCCGGGGGCTGTCCCATGGCTGAGCGGGGATGGGAAACGCTGCCTGCCCTGGCTCCGGAGCGGCGGCAGGCGATGGAATTTCTACGGGACCACCTGCCGGAATGTGATCTGGACTGTTACCCCTTTGAGCTGTTTCTCCAATTTGCTGACCATGCCCTGATGCTGCGGGTAAGCTGTCCCCGGTGTGGAGCGCTGGAATGGGAGATATTTGCCCATTACGTCCTCTTCCCAAGGGTGAACGACGAGGATTTGTCTTTCCATCGCGCGTTGTTTTATGGCGATCTATGGCCCAGGATTTGTGACCTGCCCACAGAGGAGGAACAGGCGCTGGCGGTCAACCGCTGGTGCCACGAGTGCGCCTCCTATGAGGCACAGGACGAGCGCACCGCATCCCCGCTCACTGTCTGGCGGTGCGGCAGCGGGCGGTGTGGGGAGGAATCGGCGTTTCTGGTGTCCGCCCTGCGCAGCGTGGGGCTGCCCGCCCGGCAGGTATACGCCCCCCGCTGGGCCCACTGCGACGACAACCATGCCTGGGTGGAGGTTCTGTGCGGCGGGGAGTGGCGGTACCTGGGGGCGTGTGAGCCGGAGCCGGTGCTGGACCGGGGCTGGTTTACCACCGCCGCCTCCCGGGCCATACTGATTCACAGCCGGATATTTGGGGAGGGAGGCTCTCCGCTTCACGGGGAACCATTAGGCAGGGCCGGCGGGGCGGCCTGGTTCAACCAGACCGCCCGCTATGCTCCGGTGCGGCGCTGTACGTTCCAGGCCTTTGTGGACGGCCGGTCGGCCGCGGGGGCGGAATTCTATCTTCAGGTGCTCAACGAAGCATCGTTTCATACCATTGCCAAACTTACCGCCGGAGACGAAGGTACAGCCCAGGCCTGCCTGGGGCTGGGGAGCCTCCATGTGCTGGCCGTATTGGACGGCCTGCGTGCCGAGGGGGAATGTGGAGAGGGGGGAATTGTCCTGCATCTGGCCCCGGCCAGAGGGGAGGATACCCCGTGGATTCCTTTTGACTTCCGGGCGCCGCCGGCGGGCCGGCCTGCTCCGGCGGCGCTGTCCTCGGAGAAAAGAGAAGAGCGGAAAAGGACTTTGAGGCGTGGAAACACCCTGCGTGAGAGAAGGATGGCCGGTTATTCTCAACCGGGGCGGCCCGAATGGGAGGACCTGCGGTCCGCTGCCCGGGGGAATTGGGATGAGCTTTTGACGTTTCTATCCGGGCCGGATGGGGAAAACCGGGAACAGCTGGTGCGCACCCTGGCGGACAAGGATTTGCGGGACGTGACCCGGCGGGTTCTGGAGGATCACTTTTCCCATTTGCCGCCCAAGAGGGCGGGGGTGCCGGAGGAGGTCTATTGGAAGTGGACGGCCTGTCCCCGGATTGGCTTGGAAGGGCTCACGCCCTGGAGGGGGCCGCTGCTGGCGTGGCTGTCCGGGAGGACGCAGGAGCCGGCCGCCCTTTGGCAGGAGATGGACAGCGTGATGAAACCCCGGGACCGGGCTTATGGGAATCTGTGCTGGACGCCGGAGGCGGCGTTGAAGGCGGGTGGCTGCGATGAGAGCAGCAAGCGTCTGCTGTTTGTGGCCGCGCTGCGGGCCTTGGGGATTCCTGCCCGCCTGCGGCCGCTGGACGGCGCGCCGGAGCATTGGGAAGAGGGGGCGTTTCGTCTGGCCTGTCCGGAGGCAATGGGCGCCCTGCTGCTGTCCTGCCTCCTGGAAAAGCCGCTGCGGGCTGGGCAGGATTGGTCCATCTCCCGCCGGATGGGAAACGCATGGCGGCTTCTGGTTCCGGAGGAGGGAGACTGGAAGAACGGCTGGCGGCTGGCTCTGCCCGCCGGACAATACCGCGTTGCCACCACGGTGCGCCTGCCCAGCGGGGATCAGTTGGCGTTGCGCCGGGAGGTGCTTTTGACGGAAGGGGAGGAGCGGCCTGTCCGGCTCCAATTCCGGCCCTGGGTGCTGGACGATCTGCTCACCAACCAGGAGCTGCCCGCCCTGCGCGCCAAAACCCTGTCTGGGGAAGAAATCCCGGACCTGTTCCGCATGGGCGGCGGGGCTATTCTGGTCCTCTGGCTGGAGGAGGGCGGAGAGCCTACGGAACATATGCTCAACGAGCTGATGGAACGGAGGGCGGAGCTGGCGGTTCTGCCTGTGCGGGTCTTTTTTCTGGTTCGCGGAAGGGAAAGCCTGCGTCAGCCCACCCTGGCCCGGGCTCTGGCGCGGCTGGAGGGTGCGCAGGTGATGCTGGATGACTGGGCCTATGATCTGGAGGCCGTGGCCCGGCACCTGGGCCGGGACGCCGGCAGCCCGCCGCTGGCGGTAGTGTCTGACGGCGGGGGACGGGCGGTCTACAGCGTCAGCGGATACCGGGTAGGGGCGGCGGAACTGCTGCTCCAGGCGGCTGGACACTGCGCTTCCACCCATGACCGGGGTCTGGAGCCGGACAGGGAAAAAAGTTAGGAAAGGGCTTGCGCCTGACGGAAAAGAATGATACTCTATTTCGTAGAGAGCGCTTCAAGCCGGCGCCTGACCAATGGCGCTTGACGGAGGAGATGTGACCGACAATGAAAGAACAGCCCAGCGCCGCCCCCGCACCCGACGTGCATCCATACTATGTGAACCGGGAGCTCTCCTGGCTCCAATTTAACCAGCGCGTATTGGAGGAGGCGGAAGATGCCGTCAACCCCCTGTGCGAGCGGCTGAATTTTGCCGCCATCTTCCAGAGCAATCTGGACGAGTTCTACATGGTCCGGGTGGGGGCGCTCATGGACGCAATCCATACGGGCGCGGCGGACGACAAGACCGGCATGACTAGCGCCGAACAGACTGCCGCCGTCCTGGATAAGACCCGGAGCCTGTTGGCGCAGCGGGATCAGGTCTGTAGAAATCTGTTGCGGGAGCTGGCGGGCCAGGGGGCGGAGCTGTGCCGGTTTGGCAGCCTGCCGGATAAGACGCAGTCCTTTTTAGAGAAGTATTTTACTTCCAGTGTCCTGCCCCTGTTGTCCCCCCAGATTATCGGCAGGAAACAGCCTTTCCCTTTCCTGCGCAACAAGGAGATTTACGCGGTGGCCATGCTCAAGACGAAGAGCGGCGGTGAGCGCATGGGCATTGTGCCCTGCGGGGAGGGAGTGCTGCGCCGGCTGGTCTCCCTTCCGGGGGAAGGACAGCGGTTTGTGCTCGTGGAAGAGCTGATCGCCGGATTTCTGCCCAAAATCTTTACTCATTACAGGGTGGAGGGCACCGTGCTCATCCGCCTGGTGCGAAGCGCGGATATCCACCTGGACGACGCCTCTCCCGAGGTGGACGACATGGCCGCGGACGAATACCGCAAAACCATGGAGCGGATGGTCCGCCGCCGCAAACGCCTGCGCCCGGTGAAGCTGGACTATCAGGGCAAGCTCACCGACTCTGTGCGGGACAGCCTGTGCGGCTGCCTGAGACTGTCCAAAAAGCACCTTTTTGCCAGCGAAATTCCGCTGGATCTGTCCTTTCTGGGAACGTTGAGGGATATCCTCCGGGATAAAGCTGAGCTGTTTTATCCCCGCAGGGTGCCGCAGAATTCGCCCAATGTGGACCCTCTGGCCCCCATGACCGGGCAGATCCGCCAAAGGGATCTGATGCTGAGCTACCCCTACGAGAGCGTTCGCCCGCTGCTGCGGCTTTTGCAGGAGGCGGGGCAGGACCCGGAGGTGGTGTCCATCAAGATGACCCTTTACCGGGTGGCTCAGAACAGCAAGATTGTGGAGGCCCTGGTGGACGCGGCGGAGAACGGAAAGGAAGTCGTAGCCCTGGTGGAGCTGAGGGCCCGGTTCGACGAGGAGAACAACATCGGCTGGTCCCGGGTGCTGGAACGGGCGGGCTGCCGGGTGATCTACGGGCTGGACGGACTGAAGGTCCACTCCAAGCTGCTGCTCATCACCCGGAAACGGGAGGAACAGGTGGAGTATATTACCCAGGTGGGCACAGGGAACTACAACGAGGACACCGTGCGGCTGTACACCGACTACGCGCTGATGACCGCTTCGCCGGAGATTGGGGCGGACGCGGCCCGGGTGTTCAACGCCCTGTCCATGGGCGAGGTGGTGGAGGACAGCCAGCACCTCATGGTGGCCCCCGCCTGCCTGCGCCCCAGGATATTGACGCTGATAGACCGGGAAGTGGAGCGGGCCCGGGCGGGTGAGCCCGCCTATTTGGGGTTCAAGCTCAACGGGTTGACGGACAAGGTAATCATCGATAAGCTGGTTGAGGCATCCCAGGCGGGAGTGAAGATTGACCTGGTGGTGCGGGGTATTTGCTGTCTGCTGGGCGGCATCGCAGGACAGACGGACAATATCCGGGTGGTGAGCATCGTGGGCCGCTATTTGGAGCACGCCCGGATTTATATCTTTGGCACGGGGGAGCGGCGGCAGATTTATATTTCCTCAGCGGATTTCATGACCCGAAATACGGTCCGGCGGGTGGAGGTGGCCGTCCCTGTCTATGATGCCGGCCTGCGCGCCCATTTGGAGCAGATGTTTGCCGACGAACTGCGGGATACCGCCAAGGGCCGCGTCCAGCAGCCGGACGGCGGATATGTCCGTGCGGAGGGTGAGCCCTTCAACTCCCAGGAATATTTTTGCGGTCAGGCCTATGGAGGCGCGTGGGCGCTTTCCGGGGGCCGGGGAACGATTGAACCCTGTCCGGTGGATTCAAAACCGGCGGCGGAAGGGCTTTCTGCTAAAAAAGAAGCCGCGTCCTCCCGGAGCCGAGCCCCGGCAGAAGAGCGGAAGACTGCCCCCACCGTCAAGATTCAGACCCGGTGGAACGGCCTGCTGGGCCGGATTTTGGGCCGGTAGAGAATGTTTGTGCTGCACAGCCGGAACGGCTGAATATATGGTATGGAAAGGGAGCTTAAGACATGAAACGGATTGGATTACTCACCAGCGGCGGCGACTGTCAGGCGCTCAACGCCACCATGCGGGGCGTGGCCAAGGGCCTCTACAACATCTATGGCAACGGGGTGGAGATCATCGGCTTCATCGACGGCTACAAGGGCCTGATGTATGAGGATTACAAAAAGCTCACCCCGATTGATTTCACCGGCCTGCTCACCAGGGGCGGCACCTTCCTGGGTTCCAGCCGTCAGCCCTTCAAGCTGATGCGAACCCCGGATGACAACGGCCTGGACAAGGTGGAGGCCATGAAGTACACTTACCGCCGCCTGCGGCTGGACTGTCTGGTGGTGCTGGGCGGCAATGGCAGCCAGAAGACTGCCAACCTGCTCAGTGAAGAGGGGCTGAACGTCATCGGCCTGCCCAAAACCATTGACAACGACCTGTGGGGCACCGACACCACCTTCGGCTTCCAGTCCGCCATCGGCATCGCCACCGATGTCATCGACTGCATCCACACCACTGCCGCCTCTCACAACCGGGTGTTCATGGTGGAGATCATGGGCCACAAGGCGGGTTGGCTCACCCTGAACGCCGGCATGGCCGGCGGCGCGGACATCATCCTCATCCCGGAGATCCCCTACAACATTGACTCTGTTATCGCCAAAATCAACCAGCGGGCCGCCGACGGACACGGTTTCACCATTTTGGCGGTGGCGGAGGGGGCCATGTCCCAGAAAGAGGCCGCCATGTCCAAAAAGGAATACAAGCAGCACATGGCGGAGCTTTTGGAGAAGTATCCTTCCGTATCTTACGCCATTGCGGACAAGATTCTGAAAAAGACCGGTAAGGAAGTGCGGGTCACCGTTCCCGGTCATATGCAGCGGGGTGGAACCCCCTGCGCCTATGACCGGGTGCTGTCCTCCCGGCTGGGCGCCACCGCGGCGCTGATGATCTCGCGGGAGGAGTATGGCAATATGGTAGCCATCCACGACCATGTCATTACCTCCGTCCCCCTGAAAGAGGTGGCGGGCAAGCTCAAGACCATCGACCCGAAGTCGGATATCATTACCGAGGCCCGTCTGCTGGGCATCAGCTTTGGCGACGACTGAGGAAAACTGAAAGAAGGCCGCCGGACAGAATGTCCGGCGGCCTTGCTGTGTTTTGGGAAGGGGAGCCCCAGGCGGGTGTGGATAAATCACCGTGCGCCGGGGCTGGATAGGGCGCTTACTGCCCGGTAAGGCTGACCGCATCTTTTCCGCCGGCCGCCAGCACCTGGTTCACCGCTGCCAGAAAGGACGCGGGCAAATCCTTCTGCGCACCGATGATGGGATCTCCGATCAGTTGCCCATTGCTGTCCGCAAACACGGTGGTCGGGGTATACATCAGGTTCCGGGACAGCGCCAGGAGGTCGCCATCTCCGGCGAGGAGGACGGCGCCGTCAAAACCCGTCTGCTGAACGATGTTTGCAACGGTTTGCTCGTTCCCATAGCCGTCCAGACAGACAGTGATCACCTGCACATTATCCGGCAGGGCCTTGGAAAACTCAGCCAGGTCCGGCAGCTCGGCGATGCAGGGGGGACAGGTGGTGGACCAGAAGTTGACAACGGTGACGTCCCGGGCTTTGACATTGTCTTGGGAAAAACCGCTGCCATCCAGGGTGGCTGCTGAGAAGGAGGCAAGGCTGCCCAGCGCGGCGGCAGTTCCCTGGCCGGCCGGGGAACTGGTTTCCAGCTGGGAGGAGGCTGCGGACGGGCCAGGGGCCTTTTCACCGCCGCAGCCTGCCAGCAGGCCGAGAGCAAGGGCGGCGGCCAGCAGTAAGAATCTTTTTTTCATGCTGTTCAACCATCTTTCACAAAACGTGGACATCCTCTTGGGTGAAGGCCACCCAGGCATCGTCGCCCACTTGATAGATTTTTTTGCTCTTGGGGTTAAAGTCGGTGATTTTTACCAGCGTGTCCCCCACCATGACATGGTAATTCTGATAGGAGCCCATGAAGCAGGATAGGATCACCTTGCAGGGCAGCTGCCCCGCGTCGCCCAGCACAGCGGACTCGGGCCGCAGCACTAAGGTGCAGGCTCCGCCGGCACCCTGGCCGGGGGCGTTTACCGCCACCTTGTGGCCGCCGATGTCAGCGGTGTCTCCGCTGACCAGCGTGCCTCGGAGGAAGTTGGCCTCGCCGATGAAGTCGGCCACAAACTCATTGCTGGGGTGATAATACACCTCCTGAGGGGTGCCGATCTGGGCCACAATTCCCTTTTCCATAATGATGATCTGGTCGGACAGGGCCATGGCCTCGCTCTGGTCGTGGGTGACGTAAATGGCGGTGATCCCGGCCTCCTGCTGGATGCGGCGGATCTCGGTGCGCATGGACACGCGCAGCTTGGCGTCCAGGTTGGACAGGGGCTCGTCAAACAGCAGCACCCCCGGTTCCAGCACCAGGGCACGGGCCAGAGCCACCCGCTGCTGCTGCCCGCCGGACAGCTGGTTGGTCATACGGCCTTCCATGCCCTCCAGCCCCACCAGCTTGAGGATATCCATCACCTTAGTCTTGATGGTTTCCTTGTCCAGCTTGCGCAGCTTCAAGCCGTAGGCCACGTTGTCGAAGATGTTGTAGTGGGGCAGCAGGGCATAGCTCTGGAACACCATGGCGGTGTCCCGCTTGTTGGGGGTGAGGGCGTTGATGGGCTCGTCCCCCAGGTAGATTTCCCCCTCGTCGGGACTCTCAAACCCGGCGATCATCCGCAGGGTGGTGGTTTTGCCGCAGCCGGAGGGGCCCAGCAGGGTCACGAAGGAGCCGGGGGCGATCTCCAAAGACGTGTCGTGCACGGCATAGAAATCCTTTTTTGTCTTGGGGTCTTGATAGATTTTGGAGATGTGCTCCAAGCGGACGCCTTTTTTCTCTTTCGCCATATCATTCGTCCTCCTTCAGCTTCCGGCTGGTGCCGAAAAA
>CAJUOT010000080.1 GCA_910588135.1 uncultured Oscillospiraceae bacterium
AAGCGGTGTACGCTCCACTACGGGGACACCGCCTGCCGGGTGACCCCCATCCTGTTCACCCCCGCCCCCATGGAGCTTGTCCTCAGCGATCAGCTCCACGACTACTACCAGCTCATCCTGGACAGCCCCTACCAGCGCCTGTTCTACTACTTCGAGCTGGACGACGGGGAGCGGACGCTCCTCTACTATGGGGACGTGTTCACCGACCGCCTGGTGGACGACCGCTCGGAATACTTCAAGCTGCCCTTCAACCATCGGGCGGATATCGCCCGCGTCCCGGACTGGGTGCACGACGCGGTGGTGTACAATATCTTCCCGGACAGCTTTGCCAGCGGCCGGAAGAGCATTTCCCTCCAGCCGTCAGAGCGGCTCTACCACGGCGTGCCCGTAAAGGGCAAGCTGGGGGGCACCCTGTGGGGCGCGGCGGAAAACGCCGGATACCTCCAGGAGCTGGGGGTCAACTGCGTCTATCTCAACCCCATCTTCGCGGCGGGAGAGTACCACAAGTACGACCTGCTGGACTACTACCATGTGGACCCATGCTTCGGCGGGGACGAGGCGTTCCGGGCCATGGTGGACGAGTTCCACCGGCGGGGCATCCGGGTGATCATCGACGGGGTGTTCAACCACTGCGGCTGGCAGTTCTTCGCCTTTGACGATGTGGTGCGCAATCAGGAGCGCTCCAAGTACAAGGACTGGTTTTACCACCTGAAATTCCCCGTAATCCGCCCGGACGACCCGGAGGCGTACCCCGCCTACGCCTGCTTTGGCTATGAGCGGATGATGCCCAAGCTGGACACCGCCAACCCGGAGGTACGGGACTACTTCGCCGGGGTGGGGGCGTATTGGGTGCGGGAGTTCCACATCGACGGCTGGCGGCTGGACGTGGCCAGCGAGGTGGACGACGGCTTCTGGCGGGCCTTCCGAGCGGCGGTGAAGGGGGAAAACCCGGACGCCCTGCTCATTGGCGAGGTGTGGGAGAGTGCGGGCCACTGGCTCGGGGGCGATATGTTCGACTCCACCATGAACTACGACTTCCGCAAGCACTGCCGCCGCTTCTTCGGGGATCGCTCCATCGACGCCGCGGAGTTCTCCGGGCGGCTCACCAATATGCTCACCCGATACCGGCTGCAGCTGCTCCCCGCCCAGCTCAACCTGCTGGACAGCCACGACGTGAGCCGGTTCCTCTCCCTGTGCGGCGGGGACGCGCGGCCCTACCGTCTGGCCATCCTGTTTTTGATGTCCTTCATCGGGATGCCCACCATTTTTTACGGGGACGAGCTGGGGGTGCGGGGCGTTTTGGAGGCGGAGTACCGCGCCCCCATGCCCTGGCAGGGGGGCGACACAGAGCTGCTGAGGTTTTTCCAGCGGGCCATCGCCATGCGCCATGAATTGTCCCCCCTGCGCCTGGGAGATTTCCGGGTCCTGCTGGCCCAACCCGGCTCCGGGCTGCTGGTGTTCCAGCGCCGCTATGGCGGCCAGAGGGTCACAATAGCCCTCAACTGTGCTTCGGAAACGGCGGCGCTGCCCGCCTGCCTGGGTACGGCGTACTGGGCCGAGGGGCTGGAAAACCATGTGCTGGCAGGCTTTGGATTTGCGGTGCTGGTTGACGGGCGCGGCTGATTGCTCTATCATTGGGGTATGCCATGAAGGGAGCGTGTGCCATGGGAGTGACAATCAAAGACGTGGCCAAGGCCGCCGGGGTCTCCATCTCCACTGTGTCCAAGGTGCTCAACGGCCATTACAGCATCTCGGAGGAGACACAGGAGCGGGTGCGGAAGGTGATGCGGGAGATGAACTACTACCCCAGCGCCAGCGCTCAGAGCTTTGCCAAAGGGGCCACCCGCTGCGTCACCGTGCTGGCCGACCTGAGCCCCAACGCCGCGTTTTCCAACTCCCATATGTTTGAGATCATCGCCGGACTGGAGGAGACCCTGCGTGCCCGGAACTACCGGCTGACCCTGTGCGGCGCGCAGCCCTCCACCGCCTGTGAGATGGCGGAGGAGTTCATCTCTCGGCGCAGCGCCGACGCCCTGGCCGTCCACGTGTCGGTGATGACCCACCAGCTGGCTGCCCTGCTGGTGCGAACCCACTTCCCCCACATCGTGCTGGGCCTGCCCAATTTCGACAGCCAGGTGTGCTGGATCGACATCAACAATGTCTACTCCGGCATCATCGCCGCCGCCCATCTGGCCGGACAGGGCTACCGGCGGATTGCCTTCCTGGGCGGGCAGGATCACGACCGTATCTCCGCCCACCGGCTGGACGGCGTGCGCCAGGGGCTGGAGGACGCGGGGCTGTCCCTGGACAACCAGTACATCTGGCAGGGGGACTCCACCTGGGCCGACGGCCGGCGCATGGCGCGCAAGCTCTTGAGCCGGGAGCCCCTGCCTGACGCGGTGGTGTGCGCCAACAACCACATTGCCCTGGGGTGTGTCTCCGCCATCCGGGAACAGGGAATGGATATCCCGAGGGAAATCGCTGTCATGACCTTTGACAATCACCCGTTCGCCCAGATCATGGAGCCGCCGCTGACAGTGGTGGACATCGACGTACGGGGGATGGGCAGCCAGGCGGGGAAGTTTTTGCTGGACATCATCCGCCACCCCAACACCCAGGTGCAGACCTATGTCACCACGTCGAACCTGATGGTTCGAAAGTCTACTGTCCGGTAAAACCGGAGAATGAGCTTGAGCGCAGAAAAGGGAGGAACCTTTTCTGCGCTCAGCTTTCTGCATCCGGAGAGACGAGACGCCGCAGGCGCCTTGACGAATGCGGCAAAACCTGCTATTCTGAATGCGGCTATCGAAACTTTGCGAAAATTCAATCTGAACACGGGAGGAACGAGAAATATGAAGCGGGAATTTAGAGTGTTTCGAAAAAGTTTCGCACTGGTGCTGGCGCTTGCGCTCCTGCTGAGCTGCTTGAGCGGGTGCGGGGCGGAAAAGGGCTGGCGCGCCAGGGAGACGGCGGTGATAGATGACAACTACCGCACATGGTACGAGGTTTTCGTATATTCCTTCTGCGACAGCGACGGCGACCAGATCGGGGATCTTCAGGGCGTCATCTCAAAGCTGGACTACATCGAGGATATGGGCTTTAACGGGATCTGGCTGATGCCGGTCATGCCCTCTGATTCCTATCACAAGTATGACGTAAAGGATTACCTGGAAATTGACCCGGCCTATGGCACGATGGCGGATTTTGAGCAGCTGTCGGCGGAGTGTGAAAAACGGGGGATCAAATTGATCGTCGATCTGGTTCTCAACCACACCTCATCGGAGCACCCCTGGTTCACGGCGGCCTGCGAGTATCTGAAGTCGCTCGCGCCGGAGAAAGAACCTTCCGTCGCGGAGTGCCCTTACTATGAGTACTACCATTTTGTAAAAGGCCGCCCCGACTCGGAAAACTGGTATCAGGTGGGCTCCACCGACTACTACTACGAGGGGATATTCTGGAGCGGAATGCCCGATGTGAACTTTGAGAGCCAGGCGCTTCGAAAAGAATTTGAGGCGGTCATGGATTTCTGGCTGGAAAAGGGGGTGGGGGGATTCCGCCTGGACGCGGTGAAGGAATTCTACAGCGGTTCCCTCACCAAAAATGTGGAGGTGCTTTCCTGGGTAAACGATTACGTCAAGGCGGTCAAGCCGGACGCCTACTTGGTGGGAGAGGCGTGGGAGGGGCTTGGCTCCTACTCCCAGTATTACGCCAGCGGCATTGACAGCTTTTTTGACTTTGATTTCGCGGGTCCCACAGGGGTGATCTCCAAGACGATCAATTACAGCGGCGCGGAGAACAGCGCCCAGGCCTACGCGAAGGCTCTGGTCCGGGTGCAGAACGCCATTCGGGAGAACCGGGAAGACGCCATTGACGCCCCCTTCTTTGTGAACCACGACATGGCGCGGGCGGCCGGATATATGTCCTATGACGCGCGCAAGGTCAAAATGGCCGGGGCCCTGAACGTGCTGATGAGCGGCAGCGCCTTTGTGTACTACGGGGAAGAGATTGGTATGACCGGCAGCGGAAAGGACGAAAACAAGCGGGCTCCCATGTACTGGTCCGCCGACCCCGCCGCCAAGGGCATGACAAAGGGGCCGGCGGATATGGAACCCCAGGAGAACCAGTTCCCCTGCGCCGAGGAGCAGAGAAAGGACCGGAATTCCATCTACAGCTTCTATAAGGACGCCATTCTGCTGCGCAACCAGAATCCGGAAATTGCCCGGGGCACGGTGGCCCGGCTGGAGGAGGTTGAGGACCTGGATATTGCCGCGATCTCCAAGACTTACGGCGGGGAGACCATCTATATGCTGTACAACATTTCGGAAACCGATGAAAAACAGGTGGATCTGGGGCAGTACGGTGAGCTGGAACTGGTAGGGTACCTCTCGGCGGACGGCGTCGAGGTGACAGTGGAGGACGGAACGGTTACGCTGCCCTCCTACAGCGTGGCGGTTTTGCGGTAAGCACTTCTTTGCACAGGACGGAAGGGGGGGAGCGCCGCTTACGCGGCGCTCCCCCCCTTGAAATGGATGATTTCCTTTTCTGCCACCCGCACCCCCTGGAGCGGTTCACGTTGCGGCGTCTGTCTGGCGGCGGGAGGCCTGGACGCAATCGTCATACATTTTCTCGTACAAGGCCAGCAGCCGCTGGTTGGTGGACTCCCGGCCCTGGATCATGTCCCGCAGGGCCTGGGCTTTGGCCTGCCCCGCCACATCTTCCGGCTCATAGGGCGCGGTCTTGCCGCCCACATTCATCTGGGACAAATGGGCGAGGCCCTCCTTTAAGTATTCTGTGTCGCTCTGAAGGGCGGCAATCTGCTGGAGCAGCCAGCTCATCTCTACTTTATCGTTCATGTCAGTGTCCTCCAAATTCGAATTTGGCGGGCACGCAAGGCATATCGTGTCATCCCAGATGAAGCGTGCCCTGCCATGCTTGACCAGCCCCCTGGCCCGTTTCGGCCAGGTCGCTTCATATACATTGCCCTGCTCGTCGATCACATGAATGTTTTTTTCGATGGGTGTCATCCCCCTGCCTCAATATTTCGCGGGCTGTTCGGACGCCGTTTTTTCCGATGGGTGCCTCCCCGGTCCAGGGCCAGTATACCGTTTCAGGGCCGGGTTGTCAAGGGCGGCGTGGAGTGGTATACTGTTGCCGAGACATTTGCTTGATTGCACCCCAGAAAGGAGCCCAGCCATGAATGCGAATGAGCGCCGGACGCGCATTTTGGAACGCCTGAAGGCCGCGGACCGTCCCCTGTCCGCCACCGCCCTGGCCGGAGAGCTGTCGGTAAGCCGGCAGATCATTGTGGGGGATGTGGCTCTGCTCCGGGCGGCGGGAGAGGATATCACCGCCACCCCGCGGGGCTATGTGCTGGAGCGGCCCAGGGCGGGGCTGATCCGCACGGTGGCCTGTGTCCACAGCGGGGCGGACATGGAGCGGGAGCTGACGCTGATGGTGGACCAGGGGTGCACGGTGGAGAACGTCATCGTGGAGCATCCGGTGTACGGACAGCTCACCGGGCCGCTGGAACTGTCCTCCCGGTATGATATCTCAGAATTTATACGGAAAGTTGAGGAATACGGGGCCCAGCCCCTGTCGGCGCTGACGGACGGCGTACACCTGCACACTCTGCGCTGCCCCGGCGAAGGGGCCTTTGAGCGGGTCCGCGCGGCGCTGGAACAGGCGGGGTTTTTAGCGCGGTAACTGAGTTTTGCTACGGGTAAAAACGGGGGAGGTAAAGCTTGCCATGACGGAGCAACCGCCGGTTGCGGAAACTTCCAGCCCTCCGTGGTGGCGCGCAACCGGGGTTTCTGCTACCATAGAGGCATGAAGGAGGCGGTTTTTGATGAAGCTGAACGAAAAAATTCTGTATTATAGAAAGGCGGCCAGGCTGTCCCAGGAGGAGCTGGCCGGCCAGGTAGGGGTGTCCCGTCAGGCAGTGAGCAAGTGGGAGCTGGGCGACGCCACGCCGGAGGTGGACAAGCTGCTCTCGCTGGCCCGGGCCTTTGGGGTGACCACCGATGAACTGCTCAGCGAACGGGAACCCACGCTGTCCCGGGAGCAGGAGAGGCCGTATCAGGAGAAGCTGCGCCAAGGGACGCTGCCGCCGCAGCCCGATGGGCGCGCGTCCCATGCGGGGGATGCCGTTGAAAAGACCACAGGGCTGATCGGGCGGTTTGTCCGGCGGTACGGCTGGCTGGCGGGGGTGTACCTTGCCTTGAGTGGCCTGGGCACAACGGTGGTGGGCATCCTGGCCCGCTGGGGCTTCGGGGCCATCTTTGACACGGCGGGCGGCATGATGAACGGAATGGGCGGGTTCGGTGGAATGGGCGGCGTGGAGTTTACCCCTGGAACGCCCCCGGAGGTGCAGCAGGCGATTCTGGAGGAGATGGGCATGGCCCATGCCGCGTCTCCCGCTGGCGGGATTGAGGGGTTTTTCCTGGGATTTTCCACGGTCATCATCGCCATCGGCGCAGTCACCATGGCCGCCGGGTTGGCGCTGGCGGTTTACCTCTACCAGAAGGGGAGGGAGAGACTCTGACACGCGCCTGCTGTCGGCAAGTGCGCCCCTCGCCCCGGCCCATCCGCGCTGTTCACGGAGGCTCCGCAACCTGGGAGTCGTGCTCGCCTGTTCGCGACGCGCGGCTTCCCTGCGTCTCGGGCAAAACCCGCCTCCGCTGCGCGGCGGCTGGGCTTTTCCCCTCGCTCCGCTCCATCCGCGCTGCTCACGACGGCTCCGCAACCTGAAATTGCGGAATTTCCAGCCCGATTTGGTTGATTGCCCGGGGAAAAACCGCTATCCTGAAGCTACGCTGCCCGTGGCCATGGGCAGCGGGATCAGGAGGGAAATATTATGACATTGGGAGAAAAGCTACAGCAGATGCGCAAACAGGCGGGGTTTTCTCAGGAGGAGCTGGCCGGACGGATGGGGGTATCCCGTCAGGCAGTGTCCAAGTGGGAGCTGGACGAAACCATGCCTGAAACAGAGAACGTGGTTCAGCTCAGCCGCCTGTTCGGGGTGAGCTGCGACTACCTGCTCCGGGACGAGGTGGACGAGGCAGGCGTGCCCCTGCCCGCCCCTGGCAGGGCGCATCTGGACCGGCAGGGGTGGGCGCACAACGCCTTGGCTCTGTCGCTGGCGGTGTGTGCTGTGGGGCTGTTGCTGGCTCTTGGGGGCTGGCTCAGTCAGCGGGCTTCCGGGCCGTTGGTGATCGGGCTCATCATTCAGGTGGGGGGCGTCCTCCTCTTTGAGCTGGCTGTGCCCCGAATGGGGGAGGGGCGGAAAGCGGCCCGGCTGGGGTTCTACATGATTGCCAACTGGCTGGTGCTGCCCATACCGACGGCAGGGCTGTGCTGGTGGATCTTTTGCTATGCTGTACGCCCCTACCCTTCGGTGCTGACATGGACGGTGTACCTGTCTTTTGATCTGCTGATGAGTGGGATTTTGACTGCAGTGCTGGCGGTATTCCGCCATAAGTTGCGAAAGGCTCCCGATTTTGGGCAAAACAACGGTTGACATTTTTCCCCGCTGCGTTATAATAGTCCGCACAGGTGTCTTGACACCTGTGCGGACTATTTTTGATTGAGAATTGAGGGATGGATATGGAGAGCTTTAAAGCGTTTTTAAAGCGCAAAGACATCGTGGTCTCCGCCAAGCGCTACGGCATCGACGCCCTGGGGGCCATGGCCCAGGGCCTGTTCTGCTCCCTGCTCATCGGCACCAT
>CAJUOT010000081.1 GCA_910588135.1 uncultured Oscillospiraceae bacterium
GCGACCACCGAGATCTACACTCTTTCCCTACACGACGCTCTTCCGATCTTGGGATAACCGCCACAGCGTTTACCGGAATCCGGTTTTCCGCCAGCGCCAAAACAGCCCCGCACACCGCCGCGCCGCCCGCCATGTCTCCCCGGGTTGCCTTCAGTCCGGCGGCGGTTTTCAGGCAGTAGCCGCCGGTGTCGCAGCACACCCCTTTGCCCACCAGGGCGATGGGGGCCTCCTCCTTCCCGCCGCCCCGCCAGCGCAGAACAATGAGCCGGGGCGGATGGAGGGCGCTGTCCCCCACAGCCAGGAGAGCCCCCATCCCCAAGGCATGGATCTCGTCCCTGTCCAGCACCTGTGCCTCCACCCCGGTTCGCGCTGCCGCCTCCGCCATCCTGCGGGCCATATCCGCCGGGGTGAGCAGGTTGGCCGGACAGTTCACCAGATCCCGGACAAAACAGATATTCCTGGCCAGCACCGAAGCCTCCGCCAGCCCATTCTCCTGTCCCTCCGCCCCGCTGAGAAACAAAGCAAAGGATTCCTTTTTCTCCTCCGCCTTCCAGCACTCAGGCCTGTAACAGGCCAGCTCCCCGCCCAGCGCCAGAGCGGCTACCCCCTCCGCACCCAGGGCCTCCACGGCAGGGCCGGCGCCCAGCAGGGCAGACTGTCCCCCCAAGCCGCGTATTGTTTTGACCGCCTTGGCGGCGGCGCGGCGCAGCAGCTCCGCCGTCACCTGTTCCCCGCTCCCCAGGCTGACAAGAAGCTGACAGGGCTCCTTCCCCATGCGCTGCGTAAGGGCTTTACCCTCTCCTGGCCTCAGCTCTACCCGCCATTGGGCCTGCTCCTGTTTCCAAAGCTTCACCATCGTTTTTTCCCTCCCAATTTGATCCTGATCCGCGTCCTTTCACACCCGCTCCCCGCTGGCGCCGTGTCCATGCGGTTTCTGACATCCAAGCTGCGGGCGCTGGGGCCCGCACTGCCGGTTTTCAAAGGCGGCGTCACTCCACCTGCCGGTTTAACAGCTCCGCCATCTCCTCCGGCGATTCCTGCATCCCGCGGGCCACCCACTCCGCGATCCAGCCATAAATGCCGTTTGCGATAAAGGCCGTGGCATAGGCCATGTGGTTGGAGAATTCCGGCTTGGGGCCCACGTTGGCCAGCAGCACGTCCTTGAACAGCCCGAACAGGCCCCGGCGGTAGAGCAGTCGGTAGAGCTCCCCGTTGTGGGCCATGTAGGCGAACAGGCCGGCGGTGGCCGCCTGTCCGGACGCCGATTCCCCAGCCTGCGCTTTTCCGGCCTCCCACTGCTTGTAGGTGACGTTCATGTGCTCCCGCAATATGTCCTCCTTCTCACCAAAGCTGCGGTAGAAGGACACCCGGTGGACCCCTGCGGCAGCGGAGAGCTGGCTGACGGAGATATCCCGCAGCTCCTGCTCCTTCAGCAGCTCCAGCAGGGCGGCAGTGAGCTGCCGCTTCACATAGGTGTTTCGCTCCGCGTTATTCATGGCGCTACATTTCCTCCCTTTTGTAGCATTTTCTCAATCTGCTTGACAGTCTCCGGCACAAGTGCTACACTTGCCGCATCATGATACTACAACTGTCGCGGCAAAAAGTCAAGCATAGGTTGAAAGGGGAGAAAACGCGATGGCATTGACGCAAAAACGCGGCATCATCCTGGCCGCGTCAATTCTGGCGGGGGCGGTTCTGGGCCGTCTGGCAGTACGGGCTGTGCTGAACCTCCTGCTGGGCGGCACGCTGTTTGGAGGGAACTTCCTGTGAACCAAGAAAAAGCGAAAAGAAAGGGACGGCTTATGTGGGGACTAATCTATGCGGGCGCGTTTCTGGCTGCATTCGCAGTATCCGCCACGCTGAAAATGACGGTTGACCCCACCGGCGGGAAATACGCGGTCCACTGGGACGATACAGTGGGAACCATCTATACAGATCTGTCCTACGGCCAGGGGGAGGCCAACAAGTTTGACCTCTATGTCCCAGCAGGCGGCTTCAGGGACAGCTATGGCCTAGTGGTCTATCTCCACGCCGGAGGCTTCACCAGCGGAGACAAGGCGGGAGATGCGGAGATGTTAAAGTGGCTGTGCTCCAAAGGCTATGTGACGGCGGGCATCAACTACACCCTGTTCAGCCAAGAACACCCAAACGCCAACGTGTACACCCAGTCTGTGGAAATTCGGGACAGCATCCCCTTCGTGCTGGCCGAAGCGGAAAAGCGGGGCTTTCCCATCGACCGGATGGCGGTATCCGGCGGTTCGGCGGGCCACACGCTGGCCATGCTGTATGCTTACCGGGACGCAGATACGTCGCCTGTCCCGGTAAAAATGGTTTTCGGCGCGGTGGGACCATCCTGCTTCTATCCTGAAGACTGGGGCGTGTTCGGCTTTGACCAAAATCCCGAGGCCGCCGCAGCCATGTTCAGCACCATGTCCGGCAAAGACATAAAACCAGAGATGTTCGGCACAGACGCCTATGAGGAGGCTATCCGGGACATCTCTGCCGTATCCTGGATTGACGGGCGCAGCGTTCCCGGGGTCCACGCCTACGGCGCCTGTGACAAGGTGCAAGCCTTCCCCGCCTCCAAGCGGCTGGACGCAGCGCTGAGAAAATACGGCGTGCCCCATGAGTACATTGTGTTTGAGCACTCCGGCCATGGACTGCAGAATGATAATGCCCAGTACGAGCTCTATATGGAACAGGTAGAGGAATATCTGGGCCGCTATCTGGGAGCGTAGAGATGAAAACCGCAGTGAAAATGTTAACGGTTATCAGTATCGTGGTCCTGGCGGTTGCCGCTCTGCTCGCCGTTCTGATTCTCCGGCTGCTCACCGCGCCGATGGTCCCGGCTGGCTACACCAAAGCCGTGAAGACCGGTGGCGGCATCGAAGCCGCCTATCTGGCAGAGGGCGGCCACAAGGTCAAGTATGCCGAGGCACCGGCCCCATGTGATTGGAAAAAGTTCGAGCTGTACTACCCCGCCGAGCTGGAGCAGGGTGAAAATACGTATCCTGTTGTGGTGTTTGTCAACGGCACCGGGGTGTATGGCTCCAAGTACAAAGCGCTGTTCCGGCATCTGGCATCCTGGGGCTTTATCGTCCTGGGCAACGAGGACCCCAGTACCTGCGCCGGGGACTCCGCCGACGCCACACTGGCCTATCTGCTGGCAGAAAACAGCAACCCTGACAGTGTCTTTTTCCACAGGGTAGACCTGGAAAACATCGGTATCTCCGGCCATTCCCAGGGCGGTGTCGGAGTGTTCAACGCAGTCACAGCAGCCGCACACAGCAGCTGCTATAAAACCGCCGTGGCCCTATCCCCGACCCAGGAGGAGGGGGCAGCAGCGCTGAATATGCCCTATGACCTGACCAAACTCATCATCCCTACCCTTTTGCTGGCTGGCACTGCCGGAGATTTTGAAACCCAGCTGGTAATCCCCATCGGGCAAATGGAAAAGATGTACCAGCGGATGGACGTCCCTAAGGTGATAGCGCGAAAGACAGGCTGTGAACATGGGCAGACGTTATATGAGATGGACGGATATGTGACGGCATGGTTTATGTGGCATTTGCAGGGCGACGAGCGCGCAGCCGGGGCATTTACCGGTGACAGCGCTGAAATCAGCCGCAATCCTCTTTATCAGGATGTCAAAATCGCGTATACGAGATAAACCGCCCTAGATGAGCAAATGGAACGCCGCCCAAATTCGGGCGGCGTTCCATTTGGCCGGACCAGATGTTTTCCGCATTCGTTGATATTTCTTCGGGCAAGCGGAAAAAATTATTCCCACTCAATCGTCCCCACCGGCTTAGGCGTCAAATCATACAGCACCCGGCACACACCCGGCACCTCCGCCAAGATTCGATCGGTGATCGTCTTCAGCACCGCCCAGTCAATCTCCGGCACAGTGGCGGTCATGGCGTCCACAGTGTTCACCGCGCGGATGATTACCGGCCAATCAAAGGCCCGCTTGCCGTCCCGCACGCCGGTGGAGCGGAAGTCGGGCACCACCGTGAAGAACTGCCACACTTGGTCCGCCAGACCCGCCTTGCCAAACTCCTCCCGCAGAATGGCGTCGGACTCCCGCAGGGCTGCCAGCCGGTTCCGGGTGATGGCTCCCAGGCACCGCACCCCCAGGCCAGGGCCGGGGAAGGGCTGGCGCTCCACCATAGAGGCGGGCAGACCCAGGGCATGGCCCACACAGCGCACCTCGTCCTTGAACAGCAGACGCACCGGTTCCACCAGCTCAAAGTCAAAGTCATCGGGCAGACCGCCCACGTTGTGGTGGGCCTTCACCCCGTCGCTCTCCAGAATGTCGGGGTAGATGGTGCCCTGAGCCAAAAAGTCGATGCCCTCCAGCTTGCGGGCCTCCTCCTCAAACACCTTGATGAACTCGCCGCCGATGATTTTGCGCTTGCGCTCCGGCTCGTCCACCCCGGCCAGCAGGTCCAGAAAGCGGTCAGTGGCGTCCACATAGATAAGGTTGGCATCCATCTGGTTCTGGAACACCTCAATAACCTGCTCGCTCTCCCCCTTGCGCATGAGGCCGTGGTTCACGTGGACGCACACCAGCTGCTTCCCAATCGCCTTGATGAGCAGCGCCGCCACCACCGACGAATCCACCCCGCCGGACAGGGCCAGCAGCACTTTTTTATCCCCCACCTGTTCCCGGACCGCCTTCACCTGCCCATGGATAAAGGCCTGGGCCAGCTCAGGGGTGTTGATCCGCTTCATCTCCGCGGGGCGCATCTTGTTTTCCATTTGTCCATCCTCCTTATGATTCATTATAAGTTCTTTCAATCAAAGGCTTCGCCTTTTCAAAATCCGACGCATTTTTGATCACCACTTGCAAATCACCTGTACCATAATGCCCAACCCCACGCATGTCTCGCGTAAAGCCGCTCTCCAATACCACGGTTTCTGGGTTCAGCTTGAGAAACAATATGATTTGCTTACTATAGATCTCAATGCACACCATATTTTGAACTTTTTTATATGCCAGATATAATTTCAGCTGGTTTGAGGCAATGTCGTCTCCCAAAGATTCAATGAAATCACAGATCGAATAGTAAAGGCTTTTCATGCCATCTGTTGCTGCCGCCAGCTTTTCTATATGCGATTTCTGCGTGCTGCTCTTTGTCTCGTTGTCGCTCACTATGTTTTCTACAATCGGCTTTACTGTTGGAACGTTTAAAAAACCGTACACCAAAAAAGGCCTCCATATTCTGCTCAATCAGAGTTTGCAGCTCCTTCTCCAAAATCACCTCTGAGGAGGTGCGTTCTTTCACCTCTCCATCCAAAGAAAACAGCTTTATCTCTGCCAATTTGTCCACCCTCTCTCTGTCCTCAAAGCATCCTATTCGAATTCCACCGTCGCCGGGGGCTTGGACGTCACATCATACAGCACCCGGTTGATCCCTGGCACCTCGTTGACAATTCGTACGCTCACCCGGTCCAGCAATTCATAGGGAATACGGGCCCAATCCGCCGTCATAAAGTCGTCGGTGGTCACCGCCCGCAGGGCAATGGCGTAATCATAAGTACGCCCGTCCCCCATGACCCCCACAGAGCGCATATTGGTCAAAGCAGCGAAGAACTGGCTCAGCCGTTTCTCCTCCCCCGCCCTTTCCATCTCCTCTCGGAAAATGGCGTCCGCCTCCCGGAGCATATCCAGCTTGTCCTTCGTGATATCCCCGATCACCCGGATGGCCAGCCCCGGCCCCGGGAAGGGCTGGCGCGTGACCAGATACTCCGGCAGGCCAAGCTCACGGCCCAGCTGGCGCACTTCATCCTTGAACAGCAGCCGCAGGGGCTCCACGATTTCCTTGAACTCCACGCAGTCCGGGAGGCCCCCCACGTTGTGGTGGCTCTTGATAACGGCGGCGGCGCCCGCCCCGGATTCAATCACGTCTGGATAAATGGTGCCCTGGGCCAGATAGTCTACGGCGCCTATTTTTCTGGCCTCGTCTTCAAACACCCGGATGAACTCCTCGCCGATGATCTTCCGCTTGCGCTCGGGCTCGGCCACCCCGGCCAGCCTGGTGAGGAAACGCTCCCCGGCGTCCACCCGGACAAAATTCATCGCCCACTTGGAGAACGCGGCTTCCACCTCGTCCCCCTCGTTTTTTCGCATGAGGCCGTGGTCCACAAACACACAGGTGAGCTGCTCCCCCACCGCCTCGGCCAGCAGCGCCGCCGCCACGGAGGAGTCCACCCCTCCGCTGAGGGCCAGCAGCACCCGGCCCTCCCCGATCCTCTCCCGCAGGGATTTGACCGCGGAACGCTTATAGTCCTCCATGGTCCAGTCTCCGGCAGCGCGGCACACCTGAAATAGAAAATTTCGGATCATATCCGTACCGCGGCTAGTATGATTCACCTCCGGATGGAACTGCACCCCATAAAATCCCCGCTTTTCATCGGCGATAGCTGCGTTGGGGCAGGCTTCAGACCGAGCCGTGAGAGCAAAGCCCTCCGGCGCCTTTTCCATATAATCCCCATGGCTCATCCAGGTGACGCCGGTGTCCGGCAGGCTCTGGAACAGCTTACAGCCTGTATCAAAACGGGTCATGGTCTTGCCGTACTCTCGGGCGCTGTCATCCTGGGCGGGAACCACCCGCCCCCCCAGAACATGGGCCATGAGCTGGCAGCCGTAGCATATCCCCAGAATGGGCACACCCCAGGTAAAAACCTCCGAATCTACACAGGGCGCGCCGTCCAAATAAACGGAATTGGGGCCTCCGGTAAAGATAATCCCAATAGGGGCCATCGCCTTCAGCTCCGCCAACGGGGTGGTATAGGACCTGACCTCGCAATATACCCCGCACTCCCGCACCCGCCGGGCAATCAATTGGTTATACTGTCCGCCAAAATCCAACACAATTACCGTCTGATGACCCATAACCCAACTCCTTTTGTTGAGCGGCGGCCCGCCAAGCGGGCCGCCGCGTCCATTCAGCGCCAAAGAAACTCGTCCAGTTCCCCGTTTTCAAATACCACGGTCCCCTCGTGCTTTTCCTCATCCCGCACCGGCAGGAACGGGTCCAGCACTGTCACCCGCCTGCCGCACTCCGGACAGCGGTATTGGATGGCCCCGCAGGCATACATTCCAGAGGGAATATCCGCCTTTTTCTCCACTATATGCAGGTTTTCTGGTAGAAGCCCGGGTCTTTGTGCTCCACATA
>CAJUOT010000082.1 GCA_910588135.1 uncultured Oscillospiraceae bacterium
CCGAGATCTACACTCTTTCCCTACACGACGCTCTTCCGATCTTCTCACCGGCATTGCCCTGGATAAGACGGACATGACCCTGTGGGTGGGGGACAGCTGGCAGCTGAAAACCACCTTCACCCCGGCGGACTGGTCAGGCGCCGTGTCCTGGACCTCCTCCAACCCGGAGTGGGTCACTGTGAGCGACACCGGCCTGGTCACCAACGTGAATGCCAGCGGCAAGTACCACAACGCCTACATCACCGCCACCGTTGGCGATGTCTCCGCCCAGTGCGTGGTGCGCGTCCAGTCCAGGAAGCAGAACGATCCCCCCGCCCAATCCCCCGCCCCCGCGGCCAGCGATCCCCCCTCCACCGCCACCACCACCCCGCCCCCCAGCGGGGGCAGCGGCCCCGTGGTGGGGCGGCCGGGCACCATCGTCAACGCGGAGCTGGGCCTGCGGGTGCGTTCCGGCCCGGGCACCTCCTATGAGATCCTGGCCAGCCTGACCAACGGCACCTCTGTCAACGTGCTGGCGGCCGCCGACGGCGGCTGGTATCAGATCAGCTTTGCCGGCAGCGGCGGCTCCACCATGACCGGCTATGTCCTGGGCGAATATGTCTCCGCCAATTGATGATCCGAGCGCCGCCCTGGCGGGCGGCGCTCCGCTTTGAGGAGGGCTTTTTTATGCTGAAAGTGGAACGCGTCAGCGTCATGAATCTGGACAACGCCATGCGGGGGGCCCGCAATCCCCTGAACAGCTGGGACCGCTCGGACAGCCGCTACGGCCCAGACGGCCAATATGTGCTGGGGGAAAACGACCTCGCCCTGGCCACGCGGCTGTGCGCCTCGGGCCGCGACCACCGGAAGTTTATCCGGCAGATTTTCGTGTCCATGGACATCACCGCCCCGCTGTACTGGTGGAAGGAGTTCGACACCTACAAGGTGGGCACCGTGGCCAACTCCACCTCCACCATGCACAAGCTCCACGCCCGGCCTCTGGAGCTGACCGATTTCTCCACCGACCGCCTCACCCCCGCGTCCCTGGCGGAGTTTGAACGGTACACGGCCTATCTGGAGACGGTGCGCCAGCGCTATGTGGCGGAAAAGGACAAGGCTGACTGGTACGACCTCATCCAGCTGCTCCCCTCCAGCTACAACCAGATGCGCACCGTGTCCTTGAACTACGAGGTGCTGGCCAATATCTATTTTGCCCGCCGCAGCCACAAGCTGGACGAGTGGCATACCCTCTGCGCAGCGATCTTAGAACTGCCCTACGCCCGGGAGCTGCTGGGCGCGATGGACGGCCAGCACGGGTAAACAAAAGGCGCGCGAAGGCACAGCCTTCGCGCGCTTCCTTTTTCCAGTTCCAGGCCGTCAGACCGCCCTTCCCCCACCCTTTTTCCTCTGGCTGAACTCCCACGCCTCCCGGAGCCAGCCCAGCAGTTCTGCGTCAATCTTATGCTCTTCCACCACGGTGACGTGGTGGGTCCAGCGGCCCGGATAGGGCTCCACCGCCACGCCGACGCGGGGAGAGCTCTCCCGCCGCCCCAGGCCGAATGTGACCACGATGCCGGGGTCTTTTTTTCGCTTGGGGTGGGACACCATGGCGAACAGGCGGGGGCCGTAAAAGCTGATCTGGCTCTTCTGGACTTTCACCGACGCTTCCGGAAAGGCCCCGTCCAGAACCTGGAACAGAGTCTGATACAGGGCGCGCTGGTCCGGTCTGCCGTCAAAAAAGAACAGGACGTCGCTGTCGTAGTGCTCGGGCACAGTCATGGCGATCCCCTCCTTCAGGATACCATCATACCACGGGGGAGAAGATTTGAACAGAGAAAGCAGTTGGAATTTGCCAAAAAATCACGGAAAGATGGAAATTTCCACGATTGGGGCGGTCATTGGCCTGGAAGTATTTTACTAAATGTTTCTGAGACTATCTTGAGCTTCCCTTAACGAAAGCTTTATCTTTGCGCGGTAATATGAAACCGTCTGATGGGGCGGCCCATCAGGGAAAACACTGTTTTATGGAGGGTTTCATCATGAAGAAAAAATGGCTTATTGGATTTGGAAGCGCCGCAATTGTCATCGCGGGCGTCATCCTCGGTTACACTATTTTTTTCACCGGCTCCGGCGACATCGCCTATTATACGCAGATCGACAACAGCAAATTGAGCCGGGCGGGAGGGCAGGGGGCCATCGACCTGTCGGGGAACGGGGGAATGGACTACTCCTACACACTGACTTCCTATGATGAGAAGGGCGGAGAGAAGAATATCACCTTCGGCGTTTCCCGAGAACTGCGGGAGGGGGCGTTCTTGTGCCTGACGGTGCGGCCCGGCCGGGGGGTGATGACCTGGGCCGAGGTGCAGTATGACGAGCTTCCTCCGGCGCTACAAGGGTATTACAGCAAATCATCGGATGATTGACGAGAAAAGGCCCCGCAGTCTGTGGACTGCGGGGCCTCTTGCATTCAGCTTGGAATCAATACATTCCCATGTCGGGATTGGGCGCGGGAGCCGGAGCGGGGGGCTCGGGCTTATCCGCCACCAGGGACTCGGTGGTGAGCAGCACAGCGGCGATGGAAGCGGCGTTCTCCAGGGCGGAACGGGTCACCTTGGTGGGGTCCACGATGCCGGCGGAGATCATGTCGCAGTACTCCTCCTTGTAGGCGTCGAAGCCGTAGCCGGTCTTGCCGGAGGACTTGACCCGCTCCATCACCACGGAGCCGTCGATGCCGGCGTTGGCGGCGATCTGCTTCATGGGCTCGGCCAGGGCCTTGGCCACGATGTTGGCGCCGGTCTTTTCGTCGCCTTCCAGGCCGTCCACCAGCTTTTCCACCGCGGGGATGGCGTCCACGTAGGCGGCGCCGCCGCCGGCCACGATGCCCTCTTCCACAGCGGCACGGGTGGCGTTCAGGGCGTCCTCGATGCGCAGCTTCTTCTCCTTCATCTCGGCCTCGGTAGCGGCGCCCACCCGGATGATGGCCACGCCGCCGGCCAGCTTGGCCAGCCGCTCCTGGAGCTTCTCCTTGTCGTAATCGGAGGTGGTGGTCTCAATGGCCTTGCGGATCTGGCCCACCCGGGCGGAGATGGCGTCGGAGGAGCCCTCGCCGTCCACGATGATGGTGTTCTCCTTCTGGACCTTCACCTGGCGGGCGCGGCCCAGCATATCCATGGTGGCCTCCTTGACCTCCATGCCCAGGTCGGAGGAGATGACCTGGCCACCGGTGAGGATGGCGATGTCCTCCAGCATCTCCTTGCGGCGGTCGCCGAAGCCGGGGGCCTTGATGCAGCACACGTTCAGGGTGCCGCGGAGCTTGTTCACCAGCAGGGTGGACAAAGCGTCGCCCTCCACGTCCTCGGCCACGATCAGCAGGCGGCGGCCGGACTGGGCCACCTGCTCCAGGATGGGCAGCAGGTCCTGGATGGAGGAAATCTTCTTGTCGGTGAGCAGGATGAGGGCGTCGTCCAGCACGGCCTCCATCTTCTCGGTGTCGGTGACCATATAGGGGGTGATGTAGCCCCGGTCCAGCTGCATGCCTTCAACCACTTCGCTGTAGGTCTCGGCGGTCTTGGACTCCTCCACGGTGATGACGCCGTCGTGGGAGACCTTCTCCATGGCCTCGGCGATGAGGGTGCCGATGGCCTCGTCGGAGGAGGAGATGGCGCCCACCCGGGCAATGTCGGAGGTGCCGGACACCGGCTTGGAATGGCCCTTGATGGCCTCAATGGCGGCGTCGGTGGCCTTGGAGATGCCCTTCTTCATGACCATGGGGTTGGCCCCGGCGGCCAGGTTCTTCAGGCCCTCGCGGATGATGGCCTGGGCCAGCAGGGTGGCGGTGGTGGTGCCGTCGCCGGCCACGTCGTTGGTCTTGGTGGAGACCTCCTTGACGATCTGGGCGCCCATGTTCTCAAAGGGGTCGGCCAGCTCAATCTCCTTGGCGATGGTCACGCCGTCGTTGGTGATGAGGGGGGTGCCGAACTTCTTGTCCAGCACCACGTTGCGGCCCTTGGGACCCATGGTGATCTTGACGGTGTCGGCCAGCTGGTTGACGCCCCGCTCCAGGGCGTGGCGGGCCTCCTCGCCATAGCAGATGATCTTAGACATATCGCATTACCTCCAAAATAATTTTCAAATCAGGCTTCCCCCCTGAGGGGGGAAGCTGTCAGCCGAAGGCTGACTGATGAGGGGGCAAACAGGGGGCACGCCCCCCTCCATACCGCCGCACCCTCATCCGTCATCCGCTTCGCGGATGCCACCTTCCCCCTTCCAGGGGGAAGGCTTTTTTATTCCACAACCGCCCTTTCAAAAAAGGGTAATTCAGCCGCGGGAGCCCTTCAAAGCCCCCTTTGGAAAGGGGGTGGCATTTGCGAAGCAAATGACGGGGGATTGGCTTACTCCACAATCGCCAAAATGTCGCTCTGACGCACGATGGTGTACTCTTCCCCATCGACTTTTACTTCCGTGCCGGAATACTTGCTGGTGAGCACCTTGTCGCCCACCTTCACGGTCATGACGACCTCCTTGCCGTCCACCGTGCCGCCAGGGCCCACGGCCACCACCTCGGCCATCTCGGGCTTCTCCTTGGCGTTGGCCGTCAGGATGATGCCGCCTTTGGTCTTTTCCTCGGCCTCCAGGGCCTTGAGGATCACGCGGTCAGACAGGGGTTTGAGATTCATAGCAGGTTCCTCCTTATATGTTGATATGTGTATAAACAAGGTCACGGGGTTAGCACTCAATAAGTCTGAGTGCTAACCACGAGTATGATAATACCCTCTTTGCCGGAAAAAATCAACCCCTAAATTCAAAAAATTTGGGCCGGACGGCAAAAATTCACTCTCCGTTCACATTCATCCCGCCGCGCCGTTTTCACCACCCGCCCCAGACTGCTAAATTCCGCCACAAAAAGACCCCGGCGCATCGCGCCGGGGCCCTGGCTCATTTCTCCTCCAGAAGCTTGGTCAGCTCCGCCATAAAGGTGTTGATATCCTTGAACTGCCGGTAGACAGAGGCGAAGCGGACATAGGACACCTCGTCCACGTCCTTGAGCTTCTCCATCACCAGCTCGCCGATCTCGGTGCTGGGCACCTCCCGCTCCATCTCATTCTGCAGGGACTGCTCGATCTCCCCTGCCAGCCGTTCCAGGGTGGACATGGGCACCGAGCGCTTCTCGCAGGACTTGAGCATACTGTTCAGCAGCTTGTTCTTGTCAAAGGCCTGACGGCTGCCATCCCGCTTGATGACCATCAAAGGCAGGCTCTCCATGATCTCATAGGTCGTGAAGCGCTTGCGGCAGGAAAGGCATTCCCGGCGGCGGCGGATGCTGCTCCCCTCATCGGCGGGACGGGAATCCACCACCTTGCTCTCCAAATGGGCACAGTACGGGCATCTCACAACGGCATCCTTCCTTTCCAAAATCGTAAATCGCCCTGCCTGTCCGCCCCGCTCCGGCGCCTGCTTCGCACACGGCCGGACGTCACGCAGCACTTTTCCGTATTATAACATATGGTCTTGCCAAAAGGATACTGTTTTTTCAAAAATTTTTCCAGCCCGTATAATTCCGCCGGAAGGGTGGCATACTGTCCTGCGTGAGGTGATAATCATGGATAACCGCAATTTCAACAATCCGGAAAACAAGAACCAGCAGAACAGCCAGAACAAGAACCAGCAGGGCGGCCAGAACAAAAAGGACCAGTGCCCCGACAACAAGAAGAACTCCAACAACCCCGAGAACAAGAACCATAACCGGGGCTACTGAGCCAGCGGAGGCGGAGGGCGGCTGCGCCCTCCGCCTTCTGTCTTGGAAGGAGGAAGCGCCATGAAACCCGAAACGCCCAACGAGCGGGAGCTGGCCGCCCGGGACCCCCGGTACCGCAAGCCCCCCTATGAGGATCTGTCCAGCCTTGTGGCAGGGCGGATGCAGGCCGGCCCCCAGTCCACGCCTCCCAGAGCGGGGTTTGAGCTGGACGAGTGGCAGGACCCGGAGCTGTTCCACTCCCCTGAGCTGTAGGCGGGGCCTGGACACCACCCCCGGAAAAAGGGAAGCTCCCGCAGACGCGGGAGCTTCCCTTTTTCTTCGCCGGACAAGCCGCCCTTTCCGACAGCCGGACGGCAGGATGGCTCAAGCCCCCGCCGGGGCGGGGCTTGACGGGTTATTTTGCCAGGCAGACCGCCGTTTGGGCCGCCAGCCTCGCGTTGTTGAACACCAGCTGGATGTTGGACTCCAGGCTGTCCCCTCCGGTCAGTTCCTTCACTTTGGCCAGAAGGAAGGGGGTGGTCTCCTTGCCGTGGATACCCTCGGCTTTCGCCTGGATCAGCGCCTCATTGATGGCGGCGTTAATGGTGGCGCGGTCCATGGAGTACTCCTCCGGGATAGGGTTGGCCACCAGCATACCGCCCTGGAACCCCAGGTCCAGGCTGGCCTGGAAGGCCGCCGCCAGCTCCTCCGGGCTGTCCACCTGATAGTCCACGGCAAAGCCGCTGTGGCGGGTGTAGAAGGCCGGCAGCTCACGGGTGCCGTAGCCCAGCACGGGCACGCCGTGGGTCTCCAGGTACTCCAGGGTGAGCCCCAGGTCCAGGATGGACTTGGCCCCGGCGCATACCACCATCACCGGGGTGTGGGCCAGCTCCTCCAGGTCGGCGGAGATATCCATGGTGGTCTCCGCGCCCCGGTGGACGCCGCCGATGCCGCCGGTGGCAAACACCTTGATGCCCGCCATGTGGGCGACGATCATGGTGGTGGTGACGGTGGTGGCCCCGTCCTGTCCCCGGGCGCACAGGACGGCCAGATCCCGGCGGCTGGCCTTGGCCACCTTGGTGCCCGTCTTGCCCAGGTATTCAATCTCATCCTTGGTGCAGCCCGCTTTCAGCCGCCCGCCGATGACGGCGATGGTGGCGGGGACCGCCCCATTCTCCCGGATGATGTTCTCCACCGCCAGGGCGGTCTCCACATTCTGGGGGTAGGGCATGCCGTGGGAGATGATGGTGGAC
>CAJUOT010000083.1:0-3924 GCA_910588135.1 uncultured Oscillospiraceae bacterium
ATCAGCAGCACCAGCAGACCGCCCATGCCGCCCTTGTTCTCCTTGGCCGGGGGTTCAGGTTCTTCCGGCTCCTGCGGCTCCGGCGTTTTCCCAGCACAGGCGGTCATGCTGTTGGCACAGACAGGGCAGGCGGTATTGACAGCCCCGGCCTCACACTTCACAGAACAGGTACAGACGGCGGGCGGTGCTTCCTCCACCTCCATCAAGGCCAGCAAATCGGCCTCGTCCACCTGATTGAGAAAATGCACCGTGTTCTCGCCGTCCCCGGCCCGGTCGATGATGATGTAAAAATAATTGCCGCTCTTGGAAACGACGGTGATAAACTGTTTATCCTCGGACGCCTCGCCGTCGATGTCGTCCACCAGGGATAGATTGCCCTCCGGGGTCAGGGGCTTGGGGGCAGGCGTGGACACCACTTCCCCGGTCGGCTCGGTGGGTATGACATCCCCTTCCTCGTCACCGCCCCCGGCAAAGGCCGTCGTGGTGAACATGGCAGCGGACAGGCCCACAGCCAGAATGACAGAGAGAAAACGGGTAATGATCTTATTCCTCATGGCCGGTGTCCTCCTTTTCGTGATAGGGCGTCAGGGTGGGGGCGGTCTGCAAGGCCCCGCCCCGCAGGAACGCCGCAAATTCCTCCCTTGTCATGTTCATGCCCCGGACAAGCTGGATGATCTGCAAATTCTCCTGCTCGGTTTTCTGCCCCTCCAACTCCCGAAGCTGCTTGTTGTACTCCGCGATCTTGGACTTCACTTTCTGGATGTCCTTTTCGATGCGGTCAAGTTTATTTGCCATAGTCAAAACTCCTTTCCGATGGATTTTTCATAGCGGTATTTCATCTGCGCCGGATATAAGTCCTCCTCGGGGAGGCGGCTCCCCGTCCAGCGTTTGCCGCCCGCCAGCCCAGCGCAGGCCCAGCCAGCGGCCCGCAGACTGGCCCCGCTCTCCGTGTCCAGAATGTAGGTGACGATCTTCTGATAGCCCATCGCCCGCGCCGCCCTCCACGCGGCGGCATAGAGGAAGCTGCAAGCGTTTTTCGTGCCGTCCGTGCAAAGACGGTTGACTTCCAGGGTATAGCCATCGTCCAAATAGCGGCTGACGGGCCGGCCCACGATAGCCACGCCTGCCAGCCGCCCGGCCTCGGTGCAGGCGATAGAAAACTTGTGGCCGGTCACGGGCTTGTGGTGGCGGTGATGCTGGGCGACAAAGGCGTTGGCGTCTTTCAAGGATATGGGCGTCAGTGTCAGCACGGCCCCAGCCCTCCATCCGCCGCCCCGAACCGCTCCCGCCAGGCGTAGTTGCGGCCCAGCCCCTTAACGCTGGTAAGGTGGGGCATCGCCCTGTCCTCCATAGCGACGGCCCGCCGGTAGAGGTCGGGGTACTGCTCTTTCAGCGCCAAAATCTCCGGCTGTTTCATGCTGGGGCAGAAAAAGCAGGAGGACTTGCCCGGAAGCGGCAGGCCAGCCGCCAATATCTCCCGGACGCAATCGCTCCTGTCCCAACCCCAATCTTCAATCAGGGGATAATGGTTGATGTACTTCTTGTCGGTTTCGTTGAACTTCTTGGAATGTTCGTACCGTCTCATTTCTCCGGCGTCATAGCCCAGGAAGCGGGTGATCTTCTCCCCCCGCGCCCATGCCTCCCGGCAGGGCGGATAGTGATTGCAGAATTTCTCCTGCGGCCCGATCTTGTGTTTCTGGGAGCAATGCTTATGGCCGTAGGCGATGGACGGCAGGGTGCAGGAGCGTAAGCACTCCATTTCCAGGGTCAGCCGGTGGCCGCTGCGGTCGTACTTCTCCACCACCGTGATCTGCGGCATACCGTGAGCGGCCAGCCAATCATCCATTGTGTGGATGAATTGATAGGTGTGGGGCTGTTCGCCGCCCGTGTCGGCAAATAAGATCAGGTCAACGGGGATGCTGTGCTTGTGAAGCCCAACAAGAACGGCGGCGCTGTTCGTGCCGCCGCCAAAGGATACGATATTGATAGATTTACCTCCAATTCTCCATAGATTTTTTAATCCCAATTCATCAATTCGTAACCTCGGATAACGCTGCTGTTCAAAGGATAACTCTTGATCTTGCAGGCGTTTCCGCTGTTGCCCTCCACAGTGTAGACGTTCGTGCCGTCCGTGCCGATCACGATGCCCACATGGTCGGCGTTGCCGCTGTTGTCCCAATCGAAGAAAATTGCGTCGCCGGGGGCGATGTCGCTGTACCCCCGGTTGGCCCACTGGCCCCGTGACTGGAACCATGCCATGCCCCCGGAGGTGCAGCTGGCAAATTTTGGCTCGGTCAGGCCCATTTGTTTATAGCACCAGGACACGAAGCAGGCGCACCACTCCACACGGCTGTCAAAGCCATACCAGCTCCAATAGGGCTGGCCGTTCACATTCCCCACCTGTGATTTCGCGATGTCCACCACAGTGGTATTTCCAGGCCGTGCGCCGTCCACAAAATGAACGCCGCTGATGTCCTCAGATGCGCTGATGTCGTAGGAACCGCCGCCAAACACAAGGGGATTGTTGCCGCTCGTTTCCAGATAGATATTGAACATTTCCAACTGCTCCGGGGTCAGCAGCTCCGGGGCGATGGACGCGATAGAGCGGGCGGTCAGCTTCACATTCAGGATGTAATAGTTATAGGGGACTTGGACGGTGTAGCTGTTGCCCTCGCTGTCTGTCCGGGTTTCCGTGCGGTAGCGGACTTCAACCGTCGTCGTGGTGGTAAGGGTGTACTGTTTGTTGAATACCCGCTGTAACTCCGCCTGAACCTCGGCCAGTGTGTAGCGCGGAAGGATGGAGGTCAGGAAAGCGGCCAATTCATGGGGATTGTGGATGATCTCGTCCAAATCGTAGCGGTATTCGTCATAGCCGGGGTAGGTGCTGGGGATGTTGTCGATCTGCCGCTGTAAGTCGCTCTCCATGCCCACATAGGCATTTTCCACGGCAATCAGGTCTGCGTCGTCGGAGAGGTAGGAGGTAGCTGTGAAGCCGGAACCAAAACCGCCCACGATGGAGGAACAGGACTGTAAGCCGCCCATCAGGAACGCCGTCATAATCAGCAGGGCCAGTGCCACAAGACAGCCTTTCCAGTGCCGGACGGCAAAGGAGGCCAGCCGTTCGCTCTCCTTGACCGCTTCCTTTGCGGCCTTGCCGGAAGTCTTGGCCGCTTTCGCCGCCCCCTGTGCGGCCCCGGCTCCCATCTGGCCTGCCGCCCTCGCCGCCTTGACATACTGCTGCTTGATCTGCCGCTTCTGCCAGAACCGGGAAATGGGGTTGCTGGCTGCTTGTGCAAGCTGGGGGTTATCATGGAGGGTCTTTTGATAGAAGTATTCGATATTTGCCTTTTCCACCAGACGTTCAGCCTTGGACAACTCCCGGTATGGCTTCAAGCGGTGGCGGCGGATTGCGCCCCGGACGGCCCGGCCCGCCTGCCGCTCGGCCAATTCCTCCCCCTTGTGTCCGCCCTCCACGCCCACATTCTCATGCTCTACCTCATGGATTTTGCCGTGGGTGAACAGTAAAACTTCCTGAACCGGGCGGCTGGCCGGGTTGGGCTTCATGGACGGAGGCGGCTTGTCCCTCGTTTCCTTACGCACACGGGTCTTGGCCCTGCCGGTGGCCTCGTCAAAGACCTTTTCCTTGATTTTGACGGTTTCTTTCGGAATAGCGGCCCTCGCCGCGTCCAGACGGTCGGCCCGCCGGTCGGACTTGCGGATGTACTTCTTCAGCTCCGGCGCGGAGCGTTCTTCCTCGGAAAATTGCAGGCGGGCAGACGGGCGGGGGCCGGTGTCAGCCGCATCCTCCACCTGCCCGGCTTGTTTCGCCGCCTTTTTCATACTGCGGCGCTCCTGCGCCCGGTCAGCCCGTTCCAGCACCTTTTCGGCCCTGCCGGTGGCCCCGGCGGGGGTGAAGTCCTGTTC
>CAJUOT010000083.1:4024-6928 GCA_910588135.1 uncultured Oscillospiraceae bacterium
ACCTCGGAAAGCCGGGTCGTCATAATTTTATACAGCTCGGTATTGCTGGGGATGGGGTTGGTAAAGGGCAAGATCACGTTCTCGAAAATCAGAAGCCCTGCCCCCGGCTCAGAGTTGTCGATGTACTTCTGATGGTCGGGGGACAAATTCAGCCGTTCGGCCAAAATCTTGCGGTCGCCGCTGGCCTGATTGAGCAGGGTAATGAAGTCGCTGTTTTCCAGGATGTTTTCGATCTCCGGGGAGGAAAGCAGGTCTTTCACATTCTGCGTGGCCCCGGTCGGGATGCCGCCCCACTTGCGAAAACGCTTCCAGATTTCAGCGGAATACGCCGCCGTCTGTTCCTCTTTCAGAAGCAAATGGAACTCGTCGGCAAAATACCAGGTAGCCTTGCCCATGCTGCGGTTGGCGGTGACACGGCCCCAAATCTGATCTTGGACAATCAGCATCCCCAGCTTTTTCAACTGCTTGCCCAAATCCTTGATGTCGAAGCACACAAGCCGGTTTTCAATGTCCACATTGGTACGGTGATTAAAGACATTCAGGCTACCGGACACATACAGGTCAAGGGCCTGCGCCACCCGGTCGGCCTCCGGGATGTGCTGGGCGGTCAGGGCGGCGTGGAGGTCGGAAAGGACGGGCATTTTCTCCGGGGAGGGGTCTGCCAGGTAGGGCCGGTAGATCACCTGCACGGCCCGGTCGATCACCGTCTTTTCGATAGGCTCCAAACCGTTCTTGCCGCCCATCACCAGCTCGCAGAACGACAGCACGAAGTCGCTTTTCAGCGCCAGCGGGTTTTCGTCCTCGCTGTAATTCAGGTTGATGTCCAGCGGATTTACATAGTCCTTGCTGGTGGGGGACAGCTTGATAACCTGCCCGTGAAGCCGCTGAACAAGGGGAAAATATTCCGCCTCCGGGTCACAGACAAAAATATCGTCCGGGGTGGTGAGGAACACGCTGACGATCTCGGACTTGCAGGACATGGACTTGCCGCTGCCGGGCGTACCCAGCTTTAGCCCGTTGGGACACCGCGCCCGCTTCCTGTCCAGCATAATCATGTTGTGGGTCTTGGCGTTGACGCCGTAGTACATGGCCCCGCCGCCCTGAAAAAGCTCCTGCGTGACGAACGGGACGAAAATGGCGGCACTGGACGTGGTAAGGCCCCGCTGGATGTTGATATGGTTCTGCCCCAGGGGGAGGGAGGCCATTAGGCCCTGCTCCTGCTGGTCGTCCAGCCGCACCAGGGCGCAGTTATATTTCTGCGCCACGCCAGCGGCCCGGAATACCTCGTTGCTCAACTTCCGCTGGGTATCGGCCATGTTCAGGACAAGGAACGTCACCATGAAAAGGCGCTCGTTCCGGGTTTGCAGCTTGGAAAGCAACTGCTTGGCGTCCGTGCCGTAGGTGGCAAGGTCGGAGGGCAAAATGTCCATATCGTAGCCGGAGCGCACCGCCTTTTTCTGCTCTTGAATTTTCATGGCGTCCAGGTCGGTAATCTTCCGCTTTACCCGCTTGATGGCCTCGGTCTGCTCAATGGCCTGCACATGGAGGTTCACGACGATGCCGTTTTCCGTGTTGAGGAAATCCGCCAGCATTTCGTCGGACAGCTCCGGGGCCAGGATTTGCAGGAAGCTCACCGCCCCGTACTTGCCGCTGATGCCGAATACCCGGCTGTTCCCAAAGCGGAGGGAGGACGGGGCGATGAAATCTTTCGTGGACAGCCCCGCCGTGGGAAGCCATTTCCAATCGAAGCGGAACAATTCGCCGTCCGGGTGGAAAACGCCGTGCAGCACTTCCAGCCGTTCGGCCCCGTCCAGCACACGGGCGGCGGCTCCCATCATCTTGAAGTAGCCCAGCAGGTCGGTTTCGATGCGTTCCAGCCTCGCCCGCGCCGCTTTCAGGTTATCCGCCTCGATGGTAAACGTCAGGTACTTGGTCTTGACGATGCCGTTGTTGCCCCGTGTCAACTGCCGCTGTAAAATGCCGGTGTACTCGGCCCGGATGTCGTCGAAGTCGTCCCCCTGCGGGGCGATCTCGAAGCTGCGGGCGTACTGCGCCGGGTCTGTTCTGCGGTTGACAAAGGAAAACTGGACATGGATAGAGGCGTCCACATAGTTATAGAGGTCGCACAGGTATTCAAAGGTGGCCGTGCGGTCGTCCGGCTGGGCAAGCTGGTAATTGGTATCGGAAAACTCGATGCACTTGGAGAAAGAACGCTGGTTCAGCCTGCAAACGCCGTCCTGATACATGACCTCATAGGGGATGCTCTCTTGGGCGGTATGGGGCTTGCCGTCGCCCTTATACCTGCGGATGATGGCTTGTATTTCCCGATTTTCGGCGCGGGACAGCTTTACCGGCCTGTCTGCGTTTTGCTTTCTGGACAACTGCTTTCACCTCCATTTCCATTTGGCGCTGCCGCTCCAACACGGCGTAAAGGTTATTGGTCTGATAGGGTCGGACTTTCGGCATGGTGAAGCGGTTTCGGACGATCTGCCCGATCACCACCTCCAACGGCTGGCCGTGCTTCTCGTACAGCCCGAACAGCAGGCCGGGGAGCATGGCGAAGATCATCACCAGGGCGGCGGCACTGGTGGGGACGCTGCCCCGGAGCGTGAAAAAGAGCGGCAAGCCCATCACGAGCGCCGCGCCGAAGCATACGATCTGCCGTTTTGTCAGACCGAACAGTACCTTGCTTTTCACATGGGTCAAGTCCTTGGGGACGGACACATAGGCCATAGGTCAATTCCTCCTTTCCAGAGCGTGATAAATCCCCTGCATGATGTAAGCCACGCAGGGGACGGCGATAGAATTTCCCAGCATTTGATAGCGGCTGGTGTCGCTGATACTCCGCCCGCCGCCCTGCTCCGTCCAGAAGTCCGGGAAGCCCTGCAAACGCTCACATTCCAG
>CAJUOT010000084.1 GCA_910588135.1 uncultured Oscillospiraceae bacterium
CGATGAGCAGCACCCGGTCGCAGAACCGGGTGGAGGCCAGCCGGTGGGAGATATACACGCTGGTGCAGTGCCCGGTCAGGTCGCTGTAGCGCTGGTAGAGGTCGCTCTCCGCCAGGGGGTCCAGGGCCGCCGTGGGCTCGTCCAGCACCACCACCGGCGCGTTTTTATACAGCGCCCTTGCCAGCATCAGCCGCTGCAGCTGCCCGCCGGACAGGTCGATGCCGTCCAGATACACCTCCCGGCCCAGGTGGGTGTCCTCCCCCTGGGGCAGGTCGCGGATCTTGTCCGCCACCCCCGCCCGCTCCAGGCAGTCCCACATCCGGGGCAGGTCGACGGCCCCGTCCATGGCCTGGGCCACGTTCTCCGCTATGGTGCCCGCCAGCAGGGAGAACTGCTGGAACACGGCGGAGAAGAGCTTGTAGTAGTCCCGGCGGTTATACTGCCGGATGTCCTCCCCGTCCAGCAGTACCTGGCCCTCCGTGGGGTCGTAGAAGCCGCAGATCAGCTTGATGAGGGTGGTCTTGCCCGCGCCGTTTTTGCCCACCACCGCCAGCTTCTCGCCGGGGCGGATGGTGAGGTTCACGTGGGACAGGGTGTCCTGTTCCGCGCCGGGGTAGCGGAAGGACACGTCCCGCAGCTCGATGGAATACAGATGGTTTTCCCGGACGGCCAGGGGCTTGCCCTCCTCGAAGCGGAAGGGTTCCGGCGTGTCCAGAAGCTCCCGCAGGGTGGACAGCTCCAGGCTCTGCCGGTGGAGGGTTCCCAGGCCGGTGAAAATGCCCGTCACCCACTGGGTGAAACCGCCCACCGCCGTGAAGTACAGCACGAACTCCGCCGCGCTTAGCTCCCCCCGGAGGGCCATGACGATGAGCCAGCCGTAGGCCGCGCCGTTGCGCAGAAAGGCCAGGGCCACGTCCAGCAGGTCAGCCCACAGGTAGTACCGCTGGGCTTTGGAGTAGAAGTCCTGGAACAGCCGGGTGTATTTGTCCAGCAGCTCCGTCAGCCAGGGGGCCAGGCCGAAGATGCGGATGTCCTTGGCCAGCTTGATGTCCCGGGCGCGGGCGATGCAGTAGCTGGTCTTGTGGAAGAGCTCGCCCTCCTCCTCCCGGCGGCGGTAGCGCCAGGCGCGGATGCGCTCCCCGGCGAAGTAGCCCGCGGCGGCCAGCACGATGCACAGCGCCGCCACCGCCGGCCCCACCTGGGCCAGCAGCAGCAGGTACACCACAAAGCTGATCAGGTTAGAGGCCAGGTCGGTCATTGTTTTCCACACAGCCTCCCCGGCGGAGCTGTTGTCGCTGGTACTCCTCATGGCTTTGTGAACCCGCTTGATGTAAGCGGGGTCCTCGGTGTGGGGATAGGACGTCCGGCAGAAGGCCATGTGGACGTCCATGCACAGCCCCACGCGCACGTGGATGCGCCCGAAGATGGCGTTCTCATCCAGATAGGCGGTGAACGCGTACACGGCCATCAGCCCCAGGGTGAACCAGAGGATCATTTGCACCAGTTCCCCGGGGGCCACCCCCCGGCCCACCGCGTCCAGCACCGCGGGCACCACGAACAGCTCCAGCAGGTTGGCCGCCACGCCGCACAGGGCCATACCCGCGCAGATGAGCAGCACGCTCTTGCAGTCCCGCCACGCCCGGGTTATCATGAACGCGCAGTTGGACGCCATGCCGTAGGCGGGCTTCTGCTTGTCGGTTTTGGTTGTTTCCATGTCTCTCACCTCAAGGGGCAGTGTAGCACAAAACCCCCCGGCTGTGTAAACCGGGGGCTGAACTGTCGTTTTGGGGGGCTGAATTGTCAGGATCGCCGATTTTCATCGGTAGGGCGCGACGACCCCGGCGCGCCGTTCTTACAGGCCCTCGCCGACTGACAGCTGCGCGCCGAGTCGTCGCGCCCTACGAGCGGTCCCATATCCCCTACCCCACCGGCAGCAAAATCTCCGTGGTAAACGCCCCGTCCTCGCTGTTCCGGCTGAGATACCCGCCCAGCCGCTCCACAATGGCGTCAATCCGGACCAGGCCGAAGCCGTGCCCCTCCCCCTTGGTGGTGCGGAAGCGGCCCCCGTGCTTGCCCCGCTTTTTCACGGCGGTGAAGTTGGTGAACGAGATATAGAGCTGACTGCCCTTCATATCCAGATACACCCGGATGAGCCGCCCCTCTTCCGGCAGGGCCAGGGACGCCTCAATGGCGTTGTCGAACAGATTCCCCAGGATGACGCACAGATCCAGCTCAGACAGGGCCAGCGCCACCGGAATGTGGGCGTCCGCCCGCACCGGAATCCCCTGGGCCCGGGCCAGGGAAATTTTGCTGTTCAGAATGGCGTCCGCCATGGGGTTGCCCGTTTTGACCACCGTGTCCACGCTGCTCAGATCCGTCTCCAGCTCGTCCAGGTAGCTCCGGAGGGCGTCCCAGTCCTCCTCCGCCGCCAGCGCCTTCATCAGCTGAATGTGGCTGCGGTAGTCGTGCCGCCAGCCCCGAATCTGCCGGTACATATTGTCCACCTCGGCATAGTGGATCTCAATGAGCTCCCGCTGGTAGGCGGCCAGCCGCCGGTCCATCAGCTTTGCAAGCAATGCCACTAAAAGCCCCTCCCTCAAATCCGCTCAATAATGGCCCGGTTCAATCCCTCGTACTGCCCCCGGGGCAGGGGGAGCGCACCGCCGCCGGACAGCTCCACGGCGGTGCGGGTCACCCGGCTCACAAAGCTCAAATTGACGATGCAGGAGCGGCTGATGCGGTAAAACCGCCGGTCCAGCTCCCGTTCCAGCTCCCCCAGGGGGCGCTTCACGGCATAGTCCCGGCCGGCGTGGACGGTGGCATAGTTGTGCAGCACGTCCACATAGCGGATTCTGCCCAGCGGCACCCGCACCACCTCCCCCGGCAGCTCCAGGGTGAGGGTGGGCTCGTTCCGCCGCAGCCGCCCCACCGCCCGGTTGAGCACCTGAAACAGCTTGTCCGGGTCCACGGGCTTGGTGAGGTAGTGGAGGGCGGCCACCTCATATCCCTCGGCGATATAGTCCGCGTAGCCGGAAATAAACACGATCTGCGCCGCGTCGTCCTGCCGGCGCACCCGTCTGGCCAGCTCCACGCCGTCCATGCCCTCCATCTCCACGTCCAGCAGGAGAATGTCGAAGCCCCGCTCCTCCTCATACCGGAACAGGAAGGCCTCCGCCGAGGGAAAGCACTCCACCACAGCCCTCATCTCCGGCGGGGCCGCCCACTGTGCGATAAGCTCTGTCAGATAGCGGACGTATTTTTCATCATTATCGCAGACCGCGATGCGGCAGTCCATGGCCCCCGGCCCCCTGTCCGTCGTTTTTGTCCACTATAGCACAGGCACTCCAAAATTTCCAGCGCGAAATGGCGGCATAGAAGAGGCTGAGGGTGGGTCAGCCTCTTCTATGCCTGAAAATAAGCCCGGTTGCGGGCCACCGCCGGGTCGTCCGGCTTGCAGGCCGCCGCCAGCTCGTTGAACTCTTCTGCCCGTTCCCGGTCGCCCAGGCGGTCATGGCAGACGCACAGCTGGATACAGGGCAGGTATCCGTAGCAGTCCGGCGAGACAAACCCGCCCCGGCGGTCGTCCCGGGGGCAGGTCAGGGCCAGGGCGTACCAGTAGGCCGCCTGGGAGTACCGCTCCCGCTCAAAAAACCAGCGGCCCAGCTCACAGCACACCTCCGCCCGGGGCCGGTCATAGGCAAAGGTGCGGAACAGCGCCGCCAGCGCCGCCTCCGGCTGCCCCAGCTTTTCCCGGCAGTAGGCGCAGTGGCAGCAGGCGTCGATGCAGTTCTCCAGCCAGCCCCGGCCCTCCGCCAGGAATGTCTCAAACACCGCCAGGGCCTCCTCCCAGCGCTGGTGGTAGTACAGCTCCCGGCCGTAGTAGAACTGCTGCCGGGGCTCCAGCTCCTTGCCCGCGGCCAGCTGGGCCTCATAGATGCGCAGGTTGCGGTCCGGGTCGGAGGGGCGGGCCTTGCGGTGGGTGACGGCAAAATCTGCGTAGTGGACCCGGCCCGCCGGGGCGATCGCCTCGTGGACGGCTCCCTCCCAGCGCATCCCGGCCCGGTTTTTAATGAGCCGCTCCCGGTAGTAGGAAAAGGTGACCCGGCCGCTCCCGTCAAAGCCGGTGTGGTAGGGGGCCATGACCACCGAGACGGCGGGGTCCAGGGATTCTTTCAGCTTCAAAAACGCGGCCCGGTCCTCCTCCAGCAGCACGTCGTCCGCGTCCAGCCACATACAGTAGTCCATGGACGCGCGGGCAAAGGACTCGTTCCGGGCGGCGGCAAAGTCGTCCCGCCAGGGGAAGTCAAAAATTTTATTGGTATACCGGGCGGCAATCTCTTTTGTACGGTCGGTGGAGCCGGTGTCCACGATGACGATCTCATCCGCCAGACCGGCGGCGCTGTCCAGGCACCGCCCCAGCACCTCCTCCTCATTTTTTACGATCATGCACAGGCTGATACTAACCATGCGAGAGCCTCCTTTTCATTCACCAAATGAGCGGCCGCCCGCCGGTGATGCCAGCGGGCGGCCGCAGCGCGTCAAAAAGCGGTACAGCCGCTTCTTTGATCGGGATATCCTTTCGAGTGAGCCTTGACGCTCCGGGTTAGTCGTCGTCGATCTCTACATCGGTGTCGTGTTCCGAACCAGACCCGGCCACAGCGCCAGCCTCTTCCAGGCGGATAATGGTCAGCGATGCCCCCGCGCCGCCGCCCACCAGGACCGCCGTCCCGGCCAACGTGGCCGGATACATCTGAAGGGTGATGGTGGAGTTGGCGGGCAGGGCCACCTTGATCTGGTTCTCGAAGCTGGAGGTGGACACCACCGGGGCGATGGTGGACGCGGTATTATTCGCGCCGTTGATCACCAGCCGGGTCCCCATCAGCAGGGACAGGGTGGTGTTCACGTGGTAGGAGATGAGATAGGTGCCCGCCGAGGCCACGGTGAACACCGTGTTCCCGGCGTTGGCGGTGATGTCCGGGGACAGGAGCTGGGCGTTGGGCAGCGGGATCGGGCTGCCCCCCAGCGCCACCAGGACGCTGCTGCCCTGGGTGTTGGCGGCAAAGCCGGCGGTGGCGGTGGGGTTTGGCCCCGCGGCCCCCGTGGGTCCGGTGGCCCCAATGGGACCCGTCACTCCGTCCGCCCCGGCGGCCCCGGTGGGACCCGTGGCCCCGGTGGCGCCGTCCGCCCCGGCGGGGCCGGTGACGCCCACGGCTCCGGCAGCACCATCCGGCCCGGTGGGCCCGGTGGCTCCAGTGGCCCCGTCCACGCCGTCGGGGCCTGTGGGGCCTGTGGCTCCTGCGGCTCCGTCAACCCCGGCTGCCCCGGCAGGCCCGGTGGCTCCGGTGAGACCGGCCGCGCCGTCCGGACCGGCTGCCCCGGTGGCGCCGGTGGCTCCCGTCGCGCCGGTGGCCCCGGTGGCCCCGGTGGGGCCGGTGACGCCCTGGGCGGGGCCGGTGGGACCGGTGGCGCCCGTGGGGCCGGCAGGGCCGGGGGCGGTGGGGGCGCTCAGGGCCGCGCCCAGCTTGGCGGACAGCACCATCTGCTGCTCCACGATACTGGACAGGGTATCCTGCACGCTCTGGTTGACCTGGATGACCTCCTCAAGGGCCACCGCCCCGTCAAGCCCCGGCAGGGTGCCCAGGACGTATTGCAGCTTCTCGCCCTCGGCGTTGAGGATGTGGCTCAGGCTGAGCTCCTCCATGGCGATGGAGGCGATGATCTCGTTGAGGCTTCCCTCCCGGGTCAGGGGGGGATCAATCTGAGGGAATGTGGGCTGAGACATAAAGCACCCCTCCTCAGCTCAGACGCAGAATCGTCAGGGACGCTCCGGCGGAGCCGGGCAGCAGCGTGGCCGCCGACGCGATGCCGAACATTTGCAGGGAGACCGTATCCCCCGCGTTCAGGTCCAGCAGGATCTCATTGGCAAAGTGGCTCAGGGACACCAGCGGGGCCACCGTGGACGCGGTGTTGGCCGCGCCGTTGATGAGCAGCCGGGTGCCGCTGGCCAGGGCCACGGTGGTGTTGATGTCATAGGCGAGCCGGTAGCGCCCGGCGGTGTTCACGGTGAACACCGTGCTGGCCCCATTGACGGTGATGTCCGGGGAGAGCAGCTGGGCGTTGGGCAGGGGCACCAGGGTGCCCGCCAGGATGACGGTGATCACCGTACCGCCGGTGTTGGCGGCGTAGGCGGAGGTGGCGGTGACGTTGGGGCCGGTGGGACCGGTGGGGCCCGTGGCCCCGGTGGCCCCGGTGGCGCCCGCGGCCCCGGTGGGGCCGGTAGCGCCTGTCGCGCCTGTGGCACCGTCGGCGCCCGTAGCGCCCGTGGAGCCGGTAGCACCTGTCGCGCCGGCAGCGCCGGCAGC
>CAJUOT010000085.1 GCA_910588135.1 uncultured Oscillospiraceae bacterium
CTGGTGGCCCAGTTCTTCAATCGGAACTTTGAAAACGTGCTTTTATGCGTCCTCACCCTGGTGCTGTTCATGCTGCCCTCCATGTTTGAGCGGCGGCTGCACATCGACCTGCCGGACACGCTGGAGATCATCATTCTGCTGTTCATCTACGCCGCCGAGATCCTGGGCGAGATTCAATCCTATTATACCAGCTATCCCGGCTGGGACACCATGCTGCACACCATGAACGGCTTCCTCTGCGCCGCCATCGGCTTCGCCTTGGTGGATATCCTCAACCGGGAGGAGAAGGTGTCCCTCCACCTGTCCCCCTTCTTCATGGCGGTCACCGCCTTCTGCTTCTCCATGACCATCGGAGTGCTCTGGGAATTCTTTGAGTTTGCCATGGACCAGTTTGTGCTCTTTGATATGCAGAAAGACACCGTCATCAACACCATCTCCACCGTCAACCTGGACCCCAACCACGGCACCACCGCCGTTGTCGTCCAGGGCATCCGGGACGTGATCCTGGTGCTGGAGGACGGCACCCAGATGCCTTTAGGGCTGGGCGGCTACCTGGACGTAGGCATCATTGACACCATGAAAGACCTGTTCGTCAATTTCATCGGCGCGGTGGTGTTCTCCGCAATCGGCTATTTTTATGTCCAGGGCCGGGGCAGGGGAGGCTTTGCCCGCCGGTTCATCCCCCGGTTCCAGCGCAGACCCGCCGCCCAGAACCCGCCCGGGAACGTCCCCGCCCAGGACGGCGCTGGGGCGGAGCAGCAGGCGCCGGAAAAAGCTGAATAGCCTCCCTCCTTCCAGGGCATACTCCCCCTTGTATTCAGGAATACAAGGAGGAAAAGACCATGACCAATCAGACCAATCCCAGCATCAAGTGTTCTGTGAACAGCTGCACCTACCACAAGGATCAGCGCTGCACCCTGAACGAGATCCAGGTGGGCCACTGCCAGAACAGCGTGTGCGACTGCAAGGAGACCGAGTGCGCCTCCTTCAAGCTGGGCGACCACGGCACCAGCTGCGGCTGCAAATAACAACCGCCCCAGGAGACAGGAAGGGCCTCGGCCCTTCCTGTCTCTTGATATTTCTCCCAAAAAACGAGCAAAAACCAGTTCCGCTTTGTCTGACTGGCGCAATTTGCGAAACTCCCGCCAATTTACATTGACAAACCCTCCGCAAAAGGATATGATAGCTTCAATACGCTAAATTATGTACGCGCTTTGTGAGGAAGCACTGTGGAGCATGGCTCGTCCCATGAGAGGGCGTGGCTGTGCTTTTTTGTATTGAAGGAGGTTCCAGATATGTTGATGAAAGGGTCCCAGATTGTGATGGAATGCCTGCTGGAGCAGGGGGTGGACACGGTGTTCGGCTACCCCGGCGGCACCATTTTGAACATCTACGACGAGTTTGAGCTCCACGGCTACAACCAGAAAATCCGCCACTACCTCACCGCCCACGAGCAGGGCGCGTCCCACGCCGCCGACGGCTACGCCCGCTCCACCGGCAAGGTGGGGGTGTGCTTCGCCACCTCCGGCCCCGGGGCCACCAACCTGGTCACCGGCATCGCCACCGCCTACTACGACTCCTCCCCCGTGGTGTTCCTCACCTGCAACGTCAGCGAGAATCTCATCGGCAAGGACTCCTTCCAGGAGGTGGATATCACCGGCATCACCATGCCCATCACCAAGTGCAATTTCCTGGTGAAGGACGTAAACGAGCTGGCCGACGTGATCCGGGAGGCGTTTGCCATCGCCCGCTCCGGCCGGCCCGGCCCGGTGCTGGTGGACATCGCCAAGAACATCACCGCCACCGAAGGGGAATACGAGTATCTTCCCGTCCACGAGCACCCCAACCACGGGCGGCTGGCCACCCTGCTGAAACGCTCCAACCGGGATCTGAAAAACCCCGAGCCCAACCGGGGAGACATTGACAAGCTGCTGGAGCTGATTGCCCAGTCCCAGCGGCCTATGGTGCTGGTGGGGGGCGGCGTGATCCGCTCCAAGGGCGCGGTGCCCGAGTTCCGCAAGTTCATTGAGACGCTGGACGCCCCCGTGGGCTCCACCATCATGGGCGGCGGCGCCTGTCCCGGCAACCACCCGCTGTTCACCGGCATGGTGGGGATGCACGGCTCCCACGCCTCCAACATGGCCACCGCCGAGTGCGACCTGCTCATCGCCATCGGCTGCCGCTTCTCCGACCGGGTGGCCACCGATCCCCCCTCCTTTGCCCAGAACGCCAAAATCGTCCACATCGACATCGACCGGGCGGAGATCGACAAGAACGTCCAGACCTGCCACCACATCATCGGGGACGCCAAGCGGGTGCTGGAGCTGCTCAACGAAAAGCTGCCCCAGCACGACTTTTCCGCCTGGAAGGCCCAGGTGTTCGCCCGGAAGGAGCTGCCCCTCAAAAAGGACGATATCCTCCACGCCCACGAGATTTTGGAAACCATCTCCGATTTGACCGACGGCGACGCCATCATCGCCACCGACGTGGGCCAGCACCAGATGTGGTCCTGCCAGTACTACCACTTCTCCCGCCCCGGCCAACTGCTCACCAGCGGCGGCTTCGGCACCATGGGCTTCGGCCTGGGGGCCGCCATGGGGGCCAAGGTGGGCAACCCGGACAAGGTGGTGGTCCACTGCACCGGGGACGGCTGCTTCCGCATGAACTGCCACGAGCTGGCCACCGTGGAGCACTACCACATCCCCGTCATCACCGTCATCTTCGACAACCGCACCCTGGGCATGGTCCGTCAGTGGCAGAACCTGATCTACGGCAAGCGGTTCTCCCAGACCACCCTGGACCGGGGCCCTGACTTCGTCAAGCTGGCGGAGGCCTACGGCCTCAAGGGCTTCCGGGCCAAAAACCAGACGGAGTTCGAGAACGCCTTCCGGCAGGCGCTGGAGGCGGGCTGCGGCTGCGTCATCGACTGCGCCATCGACATCGACGCCATGGTCCACCCCATGGTGGGCGGCGGCACCCCCGTCACTGACTTTTTACTGCATTGAGGAGGGAGAAACGCCATGAATACCATCGTGAAACGCCACACCCTGTCCGTCCTGGTGGAAAACACCGCCGGTGTGCTCAGCCAGGTGTCCCGGCTGTTCTCCCGGAAGGGGTATAACATCGAGTCCCTGGCGGTGGGCACCACCGACGACCCCGCGGTGTCCCGGATCACCATTGAGGTGCTGTGCGGCGAGGCTCAGATCAGCCAGATCATCAACCAGCTGCGCAAGCAGCTCTCCGTCTACTCCGTCCGGCTGCTGCCGCCGGAGCAGTCCATCCGCCGGGAGCTGGTGCTCATCAAGGTGAGGGCGGCCAGCCGTGAGGTGCGCAACGAGGTCATCCAGATCGCCAACATCTTCCGCGCCTCCATCATCGACGTGTCCACCCAGAGCCTGACCCTGGCCATCATCGGCCAGGAGTCCAAGGACGACGCGCTGGAAAAGCTCCTGTCCGAGTTCGGCATCCTGGAGCTGGTGCGCACCGGCATGGTGGCCCTGGAGCGGGGCGAGGCGACCATCCGCAACAACTCCGGCAACAAGGTGCGGGAGGAATTCGACCTGGGCAAGAACATCCTGTAATTGTATCACAGTTATCATTCTTTTCCCCGCCGCTGTGATATGATATCTGAAAGCGGTTATTTCCCTCCTTTCCCTGACCCAATTGAGTTGTAGGCAAGCCCAAACCGTGCAGAATCGGGTAGGGCGTGACGACCCGGCACGCCGTGTGTCACGCAAAGCCCCCGTTATGAGGGGGCGGGCCGCCGAGGTCGTCGGCCCCTACGGGCACAATCCTGGGAATTGGCCGGATATAAGGAAAACCACATCACAAAATTTATTTGAGGAGTGTTTACCATGGCAAAGATGTACTACGAGAAGGACTGCGACCTGAGCTGGCTGAAGGGCAAGAAAATCGCCATCATCGGCTACGGCTCCCAGGGCCACGCCCACGCCCTGAACCTGAAGGACTCCGGCTGCGACGTGTGCGTGGGCCTGCGGGAGGGCTCCAAGAACTGGGCCGCCGCCGAGAACGCCGGGCTGGCCGTCCGCACGGTGCCCGCCGCGGCGGAGTGGGCGGACATCGTCATGATGCTCATCAATGACGAGGTGCAGGCCGAGGTCTACAAGAAGGACATCGCCCCCTACATGACCGAGGGCAAGGCTCTGGCCTTTGCCCACGGCTTCAACATCCGCTACCAGCAGATCGTCCCCCCCGCCGGGGTGGACGTGTTCATGGCCGCCCCCAAGGGCCCGGGCCACACCGTGCGCTCCACCTACGTGGCGGGCAAGGGCGTGCCCTGCCTGGTGGCGGTGGAGCAGGACGCCACCGGCCACGCCTACCAGATCGCCCTGGCCTACATCGCGGGCATTGGCGGCGCCCGGGCCGGCGTGATGGAGACCACCTTCCACGACGAGACCGAGACCGACCTGTTCGGCGAACAGACCGTGCTGTGCGGCGGCGTGGTGGACCTGATGCGCTGCGGCTTCGAGGTGCTGGTGGAGGCCGGGTACGAGCCGGAGAACGCCTACTTCGAGTGCATCCACGAGATGAAGCTCATCATCGACCTCATCAACAAGGGCGGCGTGGCGGCCATGAACTTCTCCATCTCCGACACCGCCGAGTTCGGCGAGTACGTCAGCGGCCCCCGGGTCATCCCCCACGAGGAGACCAAGGCCCGGATGCGCGCCGTGCTCTCCGACATCCAGGACGGCACCTTCGCCGGCAAGTGGATCGCAGAGAACAAGAACGGCCGCACTTTCTTCAACTCCAAGCGGCAGCAGCTCAAGAAGCACCAGATGGAGATCGTGGGCGGCGAGTTGCGCAAAAACATGATCTGGGGCGGGGATTCCAACCTGGATACGGCTTCCAACTGAGAGCAATTTTCAAATATGTTGATGCCGCGCTGCAGGGGCGGGCATTACCCGCCCGCTTCTATCGCAACACGATGGGTATCATCCGGGCGGATGGCATCCGCCCCTGCAAACCAACGCGTCAAAACAAACGATCCAAAAAGCGGCGGCCCGCTTCACGCAGGCCGCCGCTTTATGCTGTCCGTTCCAGGCACTCTTGAATCCTCTCCACCTTTTCCGCGTCCGTCATCGCCTCTTTGTAGGCGATCTCTTCGATCTCCTCCAGCACTTCAAGCGCATAGTTCCAAACGGCGTCACTCAGCTTGGACATATCCAGGTTCGGGGTTTCCACCGTGACCTTCCCCGCGCGGATCAGGTTTGACAGCACCACTTGTAATATTTTCATAGTTTTTACCTCCTTGCAATGCGTTTGCAAAACGCTCGTCTTGCTTATTTATAGCACACATTGCATTACATTGTAAAGCATATAATGTAAGACGGGTGAGTGACATGGCGAAATTCAAAGTTCCAATTATTCCTGCAACAACTTCAAAATCCATCCGTTTCCCCAATAACATCATCGACGAGGTGGAGGAGGCGATCCGCGGCACCGGGGCCTCTTTTTCCGCCTTCGTCATTGAGGCCACCCGGGTGGCCCTGGAGAGCCTGAAGGAGGACGCGGAGGCGGAGGACGAACCCCGGCGGTAAAAATACCGGGGCGCTTTGTGCTTGACAAAACGCCCCGGGGGTGTATAATAAGGATATAAGGGCGCTGCCGGTAAGCGGTTGGCCCGGTGGAACAGTTTGCTTAACCTAGATTAAGAAACCGTCACTTGGCCGAGTGGCGGTTTCTGCTTTTTACCCGAATCGTCACAGTCCAGTTACGGACGTGGAACGTCAAAGTAATCGGCATATCTACACCCCCCTTCCGGGGTTATGTAGCCAACCGCCTACCGTTTTCACGACAGCGCCGCTTATATTTCAGCACCGAGGGGATATCTTGTCAACAAACGCCGGGGGCGCAGTGGAAATCCGCCGTTTTTCCATTGCGTCCCCGGCGTTTCTGTGATATAATGCTTTGAAATATTAACCGCAAAGGAGACTTGCGCGATGCGTTCCGACCATGTGAAAAAAGGCGTGCCCGCCGCCCCCAACCGCTCCCTGTTCTACGCCCTAGGTTACACAAAAGAGGAACTGGAGCGCCCCCTCATCGGCGTGGTGTGCTCCTATAACGAGATCGTCCCCGGCCACATGAACCTGGACAAGATCGCCGAGGCGGTCAAGGCGGGCGTGCGCGCCGCGGGGGGCACCCCCATTGAGTTCCCCGCCATCGCCGTGTGCGACGGCATCGCCATGGGCCACGTGGGTATGA
>CAJUOT010000086.1 GCA_910588135.1 uncultured Oscillospiraceae bacterium
ACATGGCCTCGAAGTCGCCCTGCTGCATGGGCTCCAGCTTGGCCAGAGCCTTCTCGCGCTGCTCCACGGTGTCGGAGCAGATCATCTCCCGGATGGCGGGGATGCGGTCATCGTCGAAGAACATATGCTCGGTGCGGCACAGGCCGATGCCCTGGGCGCCGAACTTCCGGGCCTGGGCGGCGTCGTGGGGGGTGTCGGCGTTGGTGCGGACATCCAGGCGGCGGTACTTGTCCGCCCAGCCCATAACCCGGGCGAACTCGCCGCCGATGACGGCGTCCACAGTGGGGATGGCGCCGTCGTAGATCTTGCCGGTGGAGCCGTCCAGGCTCAGCCAGTCGCCCTCATGGAAGGTCTTGCCCTTCAGCTCAAACTGCTTGTTGGCCTCGTCCATCTTGATCTCGCCGCAGCCGGACACGCAGCAGCGGCCCATGCCGCGGGCCACCACGGCGGCGTGGGAGGTCATGCCGCCGCGGACGGTGAGGATGCCCTGGGCGGCCTTCATGCCCTCAATGTCCTCGGGAGAGGTCTCCAGGCGGACCAGGACGACCTTTTCGCCCTTGGCGGCCCACTCCTTGGCCTCCTCGGCGGAGAACACGATCCGGCCGGAGGCGGCGCCGGGGGAAGCGCCCAGGGCGGCGGCCAGCACGGGGGCCTCCTTGAGAGCCTTGCCGTCGAACTGGGGATGGAGCAGGGTGTCCAGGGAGCGGGGCTCGATCATGGCCACGGCTTTCTTCTCGTCGATCATGCCCTCGTCCACCAGGTCGCAGGCGATCTTCAAAGCGGCGGCGGGAGTGCGCTTGCCGTTGCGGGTCTGGAGCATATAGAGCTTGCCGGCCTCCACGGTGAACTCCATGTCCTGCATATCGCGGTAGTGGTCCTCCAGGGTCTTGCACACGTTCTCAAACTGGGCGAAGGCCTCGGGGAACTTGTCGGCCATCTCGCTGATGGGCATGGGGGTGCGCACGCCGGCCACCACGTCCTCGCCCTGGGCGTTGGTCAAAAACTCGCCGAACAGCTTCTTCTCGCCGGTGGCAGGGTTGCGGGTGAAGGCCACGCCGGTGCCGCAGTCGTCGCCCATGTTGCCGAAGGCCATGGACTGCACGTTGACGGCGGTGCCCCAGGAGTAGGGGATGTCGTTGTCCCGGCGGTAGACGTTGGCGCGGGGGTTGTCCCAGGAGCGGAACACGGCCTTGATGGCGCCCATGAGCTGCTCCTTGGGGTCAGAGGGGAAGTCGACGCCGATCTTGGACTTGTACTCGGCCTTGAACTGGCCGGCCAGCTCCTTGAGGTCGTCGGCGGTGAGCTCCACATCCTGGGTGACGCCCTTCTTCTCCTTCATCTGGTCGATGAGCTGCTCGAAATACTTCTTGCCCACCTCCATGACCACGTCGGAGTACATCTGGATGAAGCGGCGGTAGCAGTCCCAGGCCCAGCGGGGGTTGCCGGACTTGCGGGTGAGGACGTCCACCACGTCCTCGTTGAGGCCCAGGTTCAGGATGGTGTCCATCATGCCGGGCATGGAGGCCCGGGCGCCGGAGCGGACGGAAACCAGCAGGGGGTTCTCCTTGTCGCCGAACTTCTTGCCGGTGATCTGCTCCATCTTGACGATATACTCCATGATCTCAGCCTGGATCTCGTCGTTGATCTTCTGCCCGTCCTCGTAGTACTGGGTGCACGCCTCGGTGGTGATGGTAAAGCCCTGGGGCACGGGCAGGCCGATGTTGGTCATCTCGGCCAGGTTGGCGCCCTTGCCGCCCAGGAGCTCGCGCATATTGGCGTTGCCCTCGGAGAACAGGTAGACGTATTTGTGAGCCATAGTACATTCCTCCAATTTTTTATCGGATACGCGGGAAATGCTGGGAAAAGTTTCATACAGGTATTTTAGCAGAACAGCGTGAAATGGTCAAGTAAGATTTGCCGTCTGGTCCGGAATTTTCCGGCGACAGTTCCCGGTAAAGCGACATTTCACAAAAAAGCAAAACATTTCACAAGAAAACGTGATATTCAACAAAAAGAGGGTTTCAGCAGGGTGGAAACCTGATTTCTGCGCTGAAATTTGGCGCAGAAGCAAAAAATAATTGACAAAAATGCGGTTTGTGCTATGCTGAAAAGGGAAAAAGCGAAATAGAGGACGCCAAAAGCGCGGATTTCCGCCTCGCTGATCGAATGAAAGGGGAAGTCAGAGATGGGATATACAAAAGAGGATATCATCCGCATGGTGCGGGAGAAAAACGTTCAGTTTATCCGGATGCAGTTCACCGATATTTTCGGCCAGCTGAAAAACGTGGCCATCACCGCCTCCCAGATTGAGAAGGCGGTGAACAACGAGATCATGCTGGACGGATCGTCCATCGAGGGGTTTGTGCGCATCAACGAATCCGACCAGTACCTGCACCCTGACCTGGACAGTTTTGTCATCTTCCCCTGGGAGCCGGAGGAGGCCAAGGTGGCCCGCCTCATCTGCGACGTACACAACCCGGACGGCTCCCCCTTCGTGGGAGACCCCCGGGGGGTGCTGGAGCGGGTGCTGGAGCGGGCGAAGGCCATGGGTTACGACACCTTCAACGTGGGGCCGGAGGCGGAATTTTTCCTGTTCCAGACCGACGGGGAGGGCAAGCCCACCACCAAGACCAACGATGAGGCGGGCTATTTCGACCTGGGCCCGCTGGACCACGGCGAGCCCACCCGCCGGCGGATCTGCCTGGCCCTGGAGAAGATGGGGTATGAGATTGAGGCGTCCCACCACGAGGTGGCCCCGGGGCAGCACGAGATCGACTTCAAATACGCCCCCGCCCTGGAGTGCGCCGACAAGATCATGACCTTCAAGCTGGCGGTGAAAACCATCGCCCAGCGGGACAACCTCCACGCCACCTTCATGCCCAAGCCGATTTACGGTCTGGCTGGCAACGGGATGCACACCAATATGTCCCTGTACAGGGGCGGGGAAAACGTGTTTTTTGACCCGCACGGCCCCAAACAGCTGTCCAAGGAGTGCTACGCCTTCATCGCGGGCATCCTCCGCCACATGAAGGGGATGGCCGCCATCACCAATCCCCTGGTCAACTCCTACAAACGGCTGGTGCCCGGTTTCGAGGCCCCCTGCTATATGGCCTGGTCCGCCTCCAACCGCTCCACTCTCATCCGCATCCCTGCCAGCCGGGGCCAGGGCACCCGGGTGGAGCTGCGCTGCCCCGACCCGGCCTGCAACCCATACCTGTCCCTGGCGGTGTGTCTGGCCGCCGGCCTGGACGGCATTGCCAAGGGGATGACCCCGCCCCCGGAAGTGACGGAGAACATCTTCGCCATGACCCCCGCCACCCGGAAGCGCCGGGGGATCGAGGCCCTGCCCGGTTCGCTGGAGGAGGCCATTGCAGCCATGAGAAAGGACAAGCTGGTCACGGCCACCCTGGGCCAGCACGTCACCGCCCAGTACATCGCCGGCAAGACGGCGGAGTGGGACGAGTACAAAACCCGGGTGTCCTCCTGGGAGCGGGACAAGTACATCATCAACTATTGACTTGACGCGCCTCTCATAACGGTCAGGCCCAAGCGCATAGGCTCCCCTGTAAGGAGGGGAGCCTATGCGCTTTACCAAAATGCACGGCCTGGGCAACGACTACATTTATTTGAACTGTATGGAGGGCACGCCGGACGGCCTGCCTGAGCTGGCCCGCCGCCTGTCCCACCGCCACTTCGGCGTGGGCGGGGACGGCATCATCTGCATCTGCCCGTCGGACCGGGCGGACTTCAAAATGCGGATGTTCAATGCCGACGGCTCCGAGGGGGCCATGTGCGGCAACGGCATCCGCTGCCTGGGGAAATATGTTTACGACAAAGGGCTGACAGAGAAAACCCGCCTCGTTATTGAGACCCCGGCGGGGGAGCGGGAACTGTCCCTGCTGATGGAAAACGGCGGGGTGGCAGGGGCGGAGGTGGATATGGGCGCCCCTGTCCTGGGCACGCCTGTGCCGCTGGCGCTCAATGGCGTGGAATACACCGCCCTGCCCGTGTCCATGGGCAACCCTCACGCGGTCATTGAGGCGGCGGACCCCGCCGCGCTGGATCTTTCCGCCGCTGGCCCCGCGGTGGAACGCCACCCCGCCTTTCCCCACCGCGTCAATGCCGGGTTCGTGCGGGTGCTGAACCGGGGCGAGCTGCAAATGCGGGTGTGGGAGCGGGGCAGCGGCGAGACGATGGCCTGCGGCACCGGGGCGTGCGCGGCGGTGTGTGCCATGGCGTCCCAGGGGAAGCTGGATCGGGCGGCGGCGGTCCATTTGGCGGGGGGCGTTCTGCGGGTGCGCTGGGACGAAAAATCCGGCCATGTGTTTATGACCGGCCCCGCCGTGACCGTGTTTGATGGCGAAGTTGCCGATTGACCGGAGCGGAGGGTTGTTGTAAAATGGTTTAACAAAATAAAGTGAGGAGTGGTCCCATGGCCCACATCAACCAAAACTTCCGCAAGCTCCCCGGCGGCTACCTGTTCCCGGAGATCGGCCGCCGGGTGCGGGCCTTCTCCGCCCAGAACCCGCCCATGCCCCTCATCCGCCTGGGCATCGGGGACGTGACCCGGCCCCTGGCCCCCGCGGTGGTGGACGCCATGGTCAAGGCGTCCCGCGAGATGGGGGTGAAGGAGACCTTCCGGGGCTACTGCGAGGAGACCTGCTGTGCCTACGACTTCCTGCGCTTCGCCATCCGGGACGACTACAGGGCCCGGGGGGTGGACGTGGCCGACGACGAGATTTTCGTGTCCGACGGCGCCAAGAGCGACTGCGGCAGCATCGGCGACATCTTCTCGGCGGACAACGTGGTGGCGGTGTGCGACCCGGTGTACCCGGTGTACGTGGACACCAACGCCATGGCGGGCCGGGCCGGGGACTACGACGGGGAAAAGTGGACCGATCTGGTCTACCTGCCCTGCACCGCGGAAAACGGCTTCTTCCCCGAGCTGCCCCAGGGCGGCAGAATCCCCGACCTCATCTATCTCTGCTCCCCCAACAACCCCACCGGCGCGGCGGCCTCCTACGACCAGCTCAAGCTGTGGGTGGACTACGCCAACGCCCACGGCAGCGTGATTTTGTTCGACTCCGCCTACGAGGCGTTCATCACGGAGCCGGACATCCCCCACAGCATCTTCGAGGTGGCGGGGGCCGAGACCTGCGCCATTGAGTTCCGATCCTTCTCCAAATCCGCCGGGTTCACCGGAACCCGCTGCGCCTACACCGTCATACCCAAGGCGCTGGAGCGGGAGGGGGTTTCCCTCAACGCCCTGTGGAACCGCCGCCAGGGGAGCAGGTTCAACGGCGTGCCCTATGTGATCCAGCGGGCGGCGGAGGCGGCCCTGTCCCCGGAGGGGAGGGCCCAGACGAAAACCGCCATCGACTACTACCGGAACAACGCCAGGGTCATCCGGGAGGGCCTCGCCGCCGCCGGGCTGACGGTGTACGGCGGGGTGAACGCCCCCTATCTGTGGGTCAGGACGCCCAACGGCGCCCCATCCTGGGACTTCTTCGACCTGCTGCTGAAAAAGGCCTGCGTGGTCACCACCCCCGGCGCGGGCTTCGGTCCCAGCGGGGAGGGCTATATCCGCATCACCGCGTTCGGGGACGCGGACGCCACAAAGGAGGCGGTGGGGCGCATCGCGGGCGTGCTGGGATAGGGCCGGAATCTTCCATCTTTTTGGGCGGCGGCCCTTGACTTTCCCGCCGGTCCGTGTATAATGAAAGTGCAAGTGGCTATAGCCACTTATTCGTGCTGTTTTCAGCACGAATAGAGAGATTTAAGCAGAGAGGGGGGCGGAGCGCATGGGCGGAGACCCACCCGGAAGGACGCCCGCCGTTCTGGCGCCGGGGCGGCGGGGAGAGCAAGGCG
>CAJUOT010000087.1 GCA_910588135.1 uncultured Oscillospiraceae bacterium
AGTCCCATATCAGTTCACTCAAAATGACTTCTTCCACCTGCGCCTTGCAGGTGTTCATCAGACCTGCCCAGCACAGAGGGTCATGGGTTTTCAGTTCCTTTGTTGCTCCGGCTGCTTTCGCCATCTCCGGCATCATCAGTTCCAAGCGTTTGCGGGCAGTCTGGTCGATTTCCAGCAGGTGCGTATGCAATGTCCCAGACAGCAGCAGGCTGTTGTAAAGCTCCGGCATATGCTCTTGAAGGTACTGTTTTCTCATACGGCCATACTTGCCAAGATTTTCGGTAACCGCTTCCGATAATCCGACAGTGAGAATTTCGTAGTCACTCATTGTCATTTCCTCCGTTTTGTAACAGCTTCGTCGGAGGTAACAGGGATGCTATGTCCTGCGTGTAGTGTCATTCTTTATGAGAGGTTGGCATTGGAAAGTCCTTGTACTGCAAGGGCTTTCTCTAAAACTTCGGGATATTCTTTTTCTCGGGATAAGGCTGACACGGGATGGGGACTCCCCTGCCTTCGCCGCCATGATGGAGGCGTATCAGAAAAAGACGGCCTCCCAGTCCTACCGGGACGCCGTCTCCGAAAAGTGCCGGGAGCTGCTGGACGGGATCGTGAAGCCTGTGATTGCGGTGCGGTATGTGGTGGCGCTGGGCAAACGGGGGTTGCTTTGGGGGCTGCTGCCGGACGCCATTTTGCCCAACGTGCTGGAGGTGCACCATGCTGAATGAATGGCAGGAGTTTTTGGACTATACCGGGCCGGTGGTCTATAAAGCCAATAGCAAGAAAGATACCACTTGGCTGGGACGGTTCACCTTTGAGGCCCTGCGGGACTTCAGCGGGCTGTCTCGAATCCTGACCATCCTGGCCCGGGGATTCCTGTTCCACAGCCCGGATGGAGCGGCGCTGGATGGTGAACCCAGGGGGCAGATGGACTATGCCCGCCGGGGGCTGTGTGCCTGGTGCAGTGTGCCTGAGCGGGCAGGGTCGAAGCCGGAGTGGCAGTATCGGACGGGGTTCGGCTCACTCCACAGGGAATTTCCGGCGCTGGTGGCCGACGATGGCCGGGGATGGTTTTGCCGGCACTTTCATGCGGCGATGGCCTTTGTCCAGAACAATCCGAAGGTGGTGCGGAAAGCGTATTCCGAGACCGCCGGGGAGTTGGACAAAAAATTCGACGCAGAGTGGCGCAAAAAGGTGCGGCAGTTTCAGATGCCGCTGTTTTCCTCCGACGCGGACGCCGCGTGGGTCATCCGCTTTGACGATGTGATCGCCGACGCGCTGGAATTGGGGCCGCTGCGTCGGAGTACCTTTGATTTGCCTGATAACCTGTTGGCAAAAATCGAAATGGCAAAACCACCGAAACTGCCCGTCGAGGTAATCCAAACGCTTATTGCCTACTATGCCGCCAACAGGCCGGAGGATAGTGAGTGGGTGGTGCTGCCGGTGGCGAATTTCGACTGCTGGTTCGGCGACACCAACTTTGGACGGAAGTATCTCAGCCAGATCCCGGAGGGGATCATCCAGCGGAGCAGCAGCTTCGGCATCAGCCGGTACCGGGTGCTGCCAGAATTTCTGCCGTAACAGGACAGACGGCTGGGCCAGGAAATGGCCCAACCGCCTGCTCTTTTCAACGAGGCCCACAAACGGCCTCACGGTGGTTAACAAGGGGCGCGCTGGGACGGGGAGGTGTTAACCCCTCTCTGGGAGCTTCCATCGCTCCTGCGGCGCGACACGGGCATCCCACCCGGTCTGATCTGACCGGGTGGGACGCCCGTGTTCTGGGTAGCTGATCAGTTCATTAGCCAGCTGCCAGGCCAGCCGGAAGCCGCAGACGAAGCTGTCCATGGACAGTTCCTCTGCCAGACGATCCTTTGCGTCAATGAGACGGAGAACCATCTTCCGCTCCGGCTTGTCCAGTTTTAGAATAAGCTGCTTATGGAGGACTTCGATTTCCGTGCGGGTGTCCGCCGCCTGGGGCGGCGTGTAGAAGCTGTCATATAGGGCTGTCAGGGTCTTGTTCATGCTATCGCCTCCTTGTGGCACAAACATATACCACAGGTTGGCGGGGAAAGCTACTAAAACTTTTTGCGAAACTCCCTTACTTGTTGGATGCGTCTTGTTGATATAGTTCCTCTGAGGATTCTTTGGTGGAGTACTCCACATTCAAAGCTACAGCTTTCAGCCAACTGCCATTACATTGTCCGTCCACATTTCGCACTGGCTCATAACGGTCTGCACCGCGTCCTCCATCCCTTCCGGCGGGTATTTATGCTTTTTCAAAAGACGCTTCACCAGCCGCCGCATCCCAGCCCGGGCGCTCTCTTTCTTCTGCCAGTCGATGGTGCGGTTTTGTCGCAGAAGGTCAGTCAGCTCTTTGGTGATGGCGATCAGTTCCTCGTGCTCGTAAAAATCCTTGATCGCCTGGGGCTTTGTCAATGCGTCGTAAAACGCCAATTCCTCGGCGTTCAGCCCCAGCGCCTCACCCTCCGCGTTGGCCTGGGCGATGTCCCGCGCCAGCTTCAGCAGTTCCTGGATGACCTCCTCGTTTGTCAGCATTCCGTTGAGGTAGCGGTTCATCACGCCCTGGATGATTTCGCTGAATTTTTCAGACTTCACCACATTGGTTCGGCGGAAGACAGATACCTGCTCCGCAATCAGCTTCTTCAACAGCTCAATGGCCAGATTCTTCTCCTTCATATTGGCCACTTCTTCCAGGAACTTTGGGTCAAACAGGGAAAATTCCGTCCCCACATCGGAAAACAGATTGATGACCCCTTCGCTTTTGATGCTGTGCTTCAAAAGCTCGTTGATCTTTGCGTTGACCTCCGGCAGTGTAAATTTTTCGCCCGCCCCGCCCATGGTGAGCCGGACAACCATTGTCCTGACCGCCTCAAAAAAGGCGCACTCAAGGCGGGTTCTTTCATCCACCATGCTGCCGCACAGCGAAAGGGCCTGCCGGAGTAGCAGCGCCTCTTTGATGAAAATATTGTGGGTTTTCTCTTTGTCCGGCAATTCATTTTCCGCAACCCGTTTGCCCAACAGGAAATTGACGCCGCCGCTGATGACTTTGGCCCGCTCCAAATCCGTCCCGGAAACGAACGCCAAATAGTCAAAGCCATGGAACAGGTCACGGCAGACGGACAGCTTCTCCAAAAACTTCGGGTATGCCGCACGGCCTACATCGGGATCGCCGTAATTCTTCTTGTCCCGGCCAGTGTAGTCACTCATAGCCTGCTTCAGCGCCTGGGCGATACCCACATAGTCCACCACCAGTCCGCCCTCTTTATCCCCAAACACCCGGTTGACCCGGGCGATGGCCTGCATCAAGTTGTGCCCGGCCATGGGCTTATAGACGTACATGGTGGCCAGCGATGGTACGTCAAACCCGGTCAGCCACATATCCACCACGATGGCGATTTTCATGGGGGAGCCGTTGTCTTTAAATTTCCGGGCCAGCTCCTCCTTGTGGGCCTTGTTGCCGATGATTTGCCGCCACTCCTCCGGGTCGTTGTTGCCCTGGGTCATCACCACCCCCACTTTTTCCGTCCACGCGGGGCGCAGCTCCAGGATACGTTTGTAGATCTTCATGGCAATGGGGCGGGAATATGCTACAATCATGGCCTTTCCCGTCAGCAGATTGGCCCGGTAGTTCTCATAGTGATCCAAAATGTCGTTGACCAGCGATTCAATCGTGGTATCCGAGCCCAGGATGGCCTCCATCTGCCCCAGCTCTTTTTTGCTCTGCTCGATCACATAGGGGTCCGCATTCTGGGCCATCAGGTCATACTCCGCGTCGATCAGGCGCAGTGTCGCCTCGTCCAGCTTCAGATGGATCACCCGGCTTTCGTAGTACACCGGACGGGTGGCTCCGTCCTCCACAGCCTGGGTCATGTCGTATATGTCGATGTAGTCCCCAAACACCTCCCGGGTGCTGCGATCCTTGGAGGAAATGGGCGTCCCGGTGAAGCCAATAAAGGTGGCATTGGGCAGATTGTCCCGGATGATGCGGGCGGTGCCAATGACAGTGCGGGCCTCTATCTCGCCGTTCTCCTTTCGCCGGGCGACAACCTTCTCCGTCAGCCCGTACTGCCCCCGGTGGGCCTCGTCCGCCATCACCACGATATTTCGCCGCTCGGAAAGCGGCCCGTCCCCCTCCTCAAACTTCTGCATGGTAGTAAAAATAATCCCGTTGGCCTGGCGTCCCGCCAGCAATTCCTTCAAATGTTGGCGGCTCTGGGCCTGCTGGGGCGTCTGGCGCAGGAAGTCCCGGCACCGGGCAAACTGGCCGTAGAGCTGGTCGTCCAGATCGTTTCGGTCGGTGATGACCACGATGGTGGGGCTGTCCAGCGCTGTTTGCAAACCGTGGGCATAGAACACCATGGACAGCGATTTCCCGCTGCCCTGGGTGTGCCAGAACACGCCGCCCTTGCCATCCGTTGCCGTGGCCTTCACCGTGGAGTCCACGGCTTTTTTCACGGCAAAATATTGGTGGTAACCCGCCAGGATTTTGAACGTCTTTTCCCCGTCCACATTGAAGCAGATGAAGTTTTTCAGGATATCCAAAAACCGCCGCTTTTCAAACAGCCCCTCAAAAAATGTATCGAACTGGGCGTATTGCGTATTCTCGTAGTCCCCGTCAGTGGTTTTCCAAGCCATAAACCGATCCTCGCCAGAGGTGATCGTTCCAGCCTTGGAGGTGGTCAGGTCGCTCATGACGCACACAGCGTTGTAGATGAACATAGATGGGATCTCGTGCATATAGTTGCGCAGCTGGCGGTAGGCGGCGGAGGCGTCCGTCTCCTGGCGGGAGGGGGATTTCAGCTCTACCACCACCAGGGGAAGGCCATTGACAAACAGGATCACATCCGGGCGTTTCTCCGAGTTTTCAATGAATGTCCACTGGTTGGCTACGGTGAAGTCGTTGTTGTCCGGGTTGCCATAGTCGATCAGATAGACCAGGGTGTGCTGCTCCTGTCCGTCCTCAAAATATCGGACGGGCACGCCATTTTGCAGGCAATCCGTGAATACCATATTCTTTTGGAGCAGGGAGCCGTCCTCAAAGTTTTTCAGCTTGTACACCGCTTCGGTGATGGCTTCTTCCGGCAGGTTGCGGTTGATGCGGCGCAGAGCGGGGAGAAGTGCGTCCTCGTACAGCGGGGAGTGGTAGTCCCGTTCCACGTCGGGGCCGTATAAGTAGTTGTAGTCCAACCGTTCCTGGAAAAGCTGGAGGATGGCGTTTTCGTAGTGGGATTCGGTGAAATTAGTGGACATAACTACGCCCCCTTTATTGACATGAATTCAGCCTTTCAAGCTTCTCGGCCTCTTTGCAAATATTGATTATTGTAATGTGAGTATCTGAAAAGTCAAGTTGATCGGAATTTAAGATATAGAATTGTTCAGCTGCTCCGCATATTCCCGCGCAAAGTTCTTCAACATTGATGCGAATATATTGTTTCTTATCATTTTCATCACTCCATGTTGATCCAAAACAACTACAACCATCAATACATAATTCAAATTGATCTATTGGAATTCCTTCTGCATTGCCAGCGTGAAGGAATGCACAGCGTAGTTTATAGCACATTTCCCCAGTAAATTGCGGATACTCTTTTTCATTCGGGCTATAGAATTGAGATACATAATCATCAAACCACTTAATATATCGCTCTCTTACTTTTTGAATATTTGGATATGCTAATTTTCCACAAATATCTGGAAAAGTTAAAGCTAATGAAAGGGCAGCAAGGTAAGCCTTTGCTTCAATGGATCTTTTTATATCACATATTTTATCAATCATGGAGCAACTCCCTTTCAATGTGTACTAAACGATAATTTA
>CAJUOT010000088.1:0-3974 GCA_910588135.1 uncultured Oscillospiraceae bacterium
AGCGCAACAGCCCCCGGCAGGGCGCACGACACCGGCCACGGTGTATAAGTGCGCCCTTGGACTTACGCACTCCCCCCGTCCTCGGTTTTCCGGGCCTTGTCCAGCGCCGCCGACGCTCCCGGCAGACGGGAAAGAGCGATAAGAAACGCTTTGACTTCCTCGCCCTCCATTTCCACGACGGCGGGGAAAACGGCCTCCAGAATGGCCCCTCGGCCAATCAGCCGGTGCGTCCTGGCCCGGTGTTCCTCGCTGCGCTTTTTGTTCAGCAAAATCTTCTGGCGGTTCTGCAACTGGCCGATTTTCTTCTCGACCTGCTGTTCTTCCTGGGGCTTGTCCACGGCTATCAATCCTCCTTTTCCAGCCAGCCATTTTTGACAAAAATCTTCTGCAATTTCCTGATAGCGCCGTCCAGCGACGCACTGACACAACTGCCGGAAATGCCCTCGTCAGCGGCGATTTCCCGTAATTTTTTCTTCAAGGCATACCGAGCATGGAGCCGCCTTGCCTGGGTAGGGGTCAGGCAGGAAATGGCCTCGGCCAGCCTTGCCAAAAGTTCCTCGTACTCGGCTTGTTCCTGGGCATCCACCAAAATGTCCTCCGGGGACGGCACAAGGAACATGGCGTGATTTTCAATACCGATGCTGGCGTCCAGCGAGTAAACGCCGTGATAGCTTTTCTTGCCGTCCTCCCGCCGTTCCATGCGCTGGCCCTCGATGATGGCCTCCGCTACCTCGTCCGGCACTTCCATGAAGGTGTCCCTGGTGTAGATGGGGTAGTAATACTTCCGCAAATTGATGATTGCCATGCCGCCCTCACTTCCCCTGGGGGTGGTCGGCGTAGTAGCGGCGGAGATTGCACAGGCCACGGCGGATGGACAGACACACGTTGCTGTTGTGGACGCGCTCACGGTCTGCGATCTGCTGCTGGGTCAGCCCGCCCAGATAGTAGGCACAGACGCGGCGGGCCTGGGTGGGGGTGGCGTAGGCCAGGGCCTCCCGCAAGGCAGCGGCCAGCCGGTCACGCTCGGCCCGTTCCTCCGCCAGCATGACAAGCTGCTCCGGGGACGGGCTGTGTTCCAGGGCATAGTTCTCCGTCCACTCGAAAGCGTCCAGCGAATAGAACGCCCGATGATACCGCTTGCGGCGCTCATAGTTCCGCATTTCCCTGACGGACTGGCACAGCACGTCAAAGACTTCCTCGCTGACCTCCACCAGCTTGTCCTGCTGACAGTGGGGGTAATAGAGCCGTAGGTTGATGATTTTCATATAGCCTCCTAAATGGCAGGAGGGACAAACAGCCGAAACTGCTTGTCCCTCCCGGTGATAGAGCAAACGCCCCTCACCTGGTAGCCACTTAGGGGGCCTATCGTTAGTATGTTTTTCCGAAGAATTTGAAAAACTTTTTGCGAACGCTCGTGATGCTCTGGCAAACGGAAACTTTGGAGCATCCGCACATCCCGGCAATCTCCGCATAGCTGAAATCATGCAGGGCATAGAGCAAGAACCGCTCCCGCTGGGTATCGGTACAGAGCGCCAGCACCGCCAGAATTTCGTCCAGCGTTTCCCGCTGGCAAATCAATTCTTCCGGCGTGGCGCGGTAGGGCAAGCGGCCCTCGGTGCTGATTATGTACTCGTCACACTCTCGCCCGTCCCAATGCCGCCGCTGTTCATGGGCAAGGTTCTCCGCCTTGTGGTCGGCCTGGGTGAGATATTCGTAGACCTCCACCGACACAGACACAGACTGCCCATAGTAGTTGATGGTAATTTCCATCGTACTTTCCTCCGTTCAGATTTTTAGGGTCTGAACAGAGGGGGCGGGGAGCGGCAGCGGGGCCGGTGTCGATGGCCCAGATATAGAAAAGCGCCCGGACAGTGCAAGACTGTTCGGGCGCTGGGGACAACATTATGATTTGCTAAGAAACGACTATTTTCGCAAGTGTGGGTGGAGTACGCCGATGCGGGGGTCAGGCTTTTTTTGATAAGTGCCTATCTCTCCACAATCGCATGGCGGCGTCCTCCTGTTGCCGCCAATGGATATAAAAACAGCGGCCTTGATTTCTCAAAGCCGCCATTTTGGGCGTGACAATGCTCTACTGTACGACGGCTTTTTTCTTTTTTCGTCGTGCGGCAGATACTTTTGCTGTTAATGAAAGTTACAGCCTCTATTTCGTGCTTTTCCCTCCACTTTTTGTATTACTGTCGGTGTCAGACGTAGAAATTTGTAACTGACCTTTGCGGAGTTGAAAAACCACATCAGCCTCTTTTGCCAGATCATTAGAGTGGGTAACGACCACGACACACTTTCCCGCCTGATGAGCGCTGTCTTTGAGGATAGATGTAATTTCAGCGGCGGTGTCCTCGTCCAGATTCCCAGTCGGTTCATCAGCCAAAATAACTTGCGCGTCGCTGGCCAGGGCGCGGGCGATGGCCACACGCTGCTGCTGGCCCCCGGACAGCTTCAGCACATTACGCCTCGCTTCTTCTGCGGTCAGTCCCAACTGCTCCAGGATGGGGAGCGGCGGCTGCTTAGATGTCAGGGCCACGTTCTCCATGGGTGTCAGATAGTCGATCAGGTTATAGCCCTGGAAGATAAACGCCACATGACTGCGCCGGTGATTGGCAAGGCCGGTTTTAGCAATGTCCTCGCCCTGATACAAAATCTGACCGCTGGCCGGATCGTCCAGACCGCCCAGCAGAGAGAGCAGCGTTGTTTTCCCGCATCCGGAGGGGCCGAGAATGGCGTACATTTTTCCTTGCTCCAGTTGGACGCTGATCCCTTGCAGCACAGTATGCTTCCCATAGGCATATCCGAGATGTTCTATTTCTAAAATTGGCATAATTTAACTCTCCTCAATCCATTTTTGACAGGATTTCTTTTGGCTTCATTCTCATAGCTGGAACACTTGCGGCGCAGACAGCGAGCAGGGCAATCAGCAAACCCAGGCCATATATTGCCGCGAAAATATCGTTGGTAATCGCAACATCTAATGCTTCCACGTTGGGCGTTGCAAAGACCGGGCTTAAATCAAAATTATCGGAAGTAATTGGCATCCCGGCCTGTATCGTATTAGAGGCAGATTCGGGGATAATTTGTTCATTGGCCTGTGCCAGCAGCATATTTCCCACACTGTTCGCCGCCATACTGCTGACAGGGCAGGAAAGGCCAAAGGCCAGCGCCGCAATCAACGCTATTTCCATCATCCGCTGGGCAAGGATCTTTCCCTTACTCTCTCCCAGTGCAAGCATCGTTCCTGTCTCGCGGACGCGGAACTTTGCCCAAATGGAGAGCAGCAGAACTAAGATTGCAGCGCCAGCCAGGACGATCATGACGATCATGATGCGAATGGAGTGATCCATCCCCTTCAACGCGTTCTCCGCGCTCTGATAACTGGTGTTGTCAAACTCAATTTTGAAGCAGTCCCAGTTGATTGCGCGGTTGTTCTGAATACTTTTGATGATTGCGTCCATCTCAGCCGGATCATCAATGCTGAATGTGACCTTTTCATATCCAAGGGGTTGCAACGCTTGACAAAGGGAAACAATATAAACAACAACAAAATGGACTGTCAACCTTACCGAAAACGCCGCCCGGCTGTAAAAAGGGCGGCGTTTTTGCGTGACAGGGAAAGGAGGAAAAGGTATCAAGGGGCGGGGCCAAACTAAGGTTTTGGCCCCGTTCGTATTTGAAAAAGTAAGGAGGTCAAGCGAATGGCAGAAGAAAAGAAAACGACCCCGGCCCCGGAGGAGCAGAGGCCGGAGCCTCCCGCGCCGGAAACGCCGGATGCCCCCACCCCGCCGGGGCTGGAGGTGCTGACCGTGGAGGAACAGCTCATTTTAGAGCATGAGGGGCGGGCCGCCCTTTTAGAAATGGGTGAGGCGATCCCGGACGCCTCCGAACTTCCCGGCATGACGATCCCTGACCCGCCCGCCCCGGAGCCGGGGGCCCAGGGTGTGATCCCCGGCATGGAGGGTCCC
>CAJUOT010000088.1:4074-5567 GCA_910588135.1 uncultured Oscillospiraceae bacterium
CCCGCCCGCCCCGGAGCCGGGGGCCCAGGGTGTGATCCCCGGCATGGAGGGTCCCCCGGCCCCGGAGAACAAGGTGATCAACCTGTCGTCCGTCCGGGCGGGGCAGGAGCAGACGGACCCGGCCAAGGAGGGCGGGCAGGAGTGGGAGAAGCCCCAGGAGCAGCCGGAGCCTCCCCGCCGTGGCCGCCGCCCCAAGAACAAGGAGGCCCCGGCCCAGGGTGAGAGGCCCAAGCGCAAGGGCCGCCCGCCCAAGGCGGAGAAGCAGACCCCCGGCGGGGGCGGAGCTGGCAAGACGGCCAAGACCGCCACACGGGGCAAGGCCGCCGGAAAATCCACCCCGGCCAAGGAGGAGATCCCGCCGCCTCCCGCGCCCGCGCCAGAGGAGCCGCCCCAGCCCAAGGACGCCTCCCGTGGGGAAAAAGAGGAGATCGTCTATCTGGACCTCGACCAGCTCCACCCGTTCCAGGATCACCCGTTCGGCGTCCGGGACGACAATGAAATGAAAGGGCTTGTGTCGTCTGTGCAGGCAGGCGGCGTCCACCAGCCCGCCCTGGTGCGTCCCCGCGAGGGCGGGGGCTATGAGATCATAGCGGGCCATAGGCGGCAGCGGGCAAGCGAGCTGGCGGGGTACAAAAATATGCCCTGTATCGTCCGCAACATGACGGATGATGAAGCCGTCCTCGCTATGACGGACGACAACCTGCGCCACCGGGAAACGATTTTGCCCAGCGAAAAGGCGGCGGCCTTGAAGCAGCAGTATGAGGCCATCAAGCACCAGGGTACGCGGGGCGACGGCGCGGACCTGGGCAAGCTGTCTCTGGACAAAGTGGGCGAGCGCAACGGCATGAGCGGAAAGACGGTGCAGCGGTACATTTATCTGAATGACCTTGTGCCGGAGCTGAAACAGTTCATGGACGGCGGAAAGCTGTCGTTCACCCCCGCTGTGGAGATTTCCCGTATCAGGCCGGACCATCAGAAGTATATCGCCGTGTCCATTGAGGGGCAGCAGTCGTCCCCCTCCAAGGCCCAGGCGAAGAAGCTGCGGGAAATGGACGAAAAAAACCAGCTCAACCCGGACGTGATCGACGCGGTGTTGAGCCAGGAGAAGAAAAAGGAGGATTTTGACGTGATCATCAGCTCTGCGGAATTGGCCCAGTATTTCGGCAAGGACAAGACGCCCCGTGAAATGAAAGATCAGATCATGGCCCTGTTGGGGGAGTGGAAAGAGAAGCAGCCCCCGGAGCTGGGCAAGGGCGAGAAAAAGACGGATAGGGAGAAGTAAGCGGAGGCTCTGGACACCGTGTCCAGAGCTTTTCCCATCCCCCGTGAAAACGGCTCTTGTGGAATATCCCCCGTCGCCGCGCCACCCATAGCACAACCGGGGCAGCCTGTCAAGGGCAAAGCCGCCGCTGCGCGGCGGTGCTCCGCACCCTTGACAGGCAGTCCCGGCTGTGCTACTCCCAAGGCGCGACGGGGGATATATCCTCCAGAGC
>CAJUOT010000089.1 GCA_910588135.1 uncultured Oscillospiraceae bacterium
TAAATTATCGTTTATCTTCATATTTGCCGCAATTTGGTCATCCAGGCTTTTAAGAACTGCTCCAATTTGAAACTGTGTGTCCATATCAAAATACGGAACATCATATTGCATAATCGCGGTTTTATCCCCTCGCGGCATCTTTGTTCCCTTTGCTGTTGCAGTAGCGTACTGGAAAAACGCATCATTTGCTAAAGCATAATACAGGAAAGTTGGGTCACACCCGCTGTTTGCCCGAAAGACAAGCACATCATTAGAGCATCCCCCGTCATGCTCCGCCATCCATATTTTTTTGAAATAGGGTCGAATATTGGAAACTAAAATATCACCCTTCAAATATTGCTGAGCGTATTGAATGGATGGAAGGGAACTTGCTTCTACAATGCCGCCTTTATTTGGCACCATGTTTTCGGTTGAAATATAATTTTGAATATCCAAAGCTTCAACTGCAATCTTTCCTTTTGCATAAGAACATAGGGAACCGAGCTTATATTTCATACCCAATCGCCCCCAACTGCCGCCTGATCTCCTCCTCCAACTCATGGGATTTTGCGAACAACTCTCCCAACTCCGCCGTCAACCGCCCCATCTTCTCCTCGAAGGGCTCGCTGTCCTCCTCCTGCTCCTCAATACCCACATACCGCCCCGGCGTGAGGATATAGTCCTGCTTTGCAATCTCCTGCGTCGTGGCAGCAGCGCAGAACCCCTTAACCTCCTCCAGCGTACCCGCCGCGAAGGCATTGTAAGTACCGGCAATCCTGGCGATATCCTCATCCGTTAGTTCCCGTAGCTTCCGGGTTACCATCGTCCCCATTTTCCGGGCGTCGATGAACAAGGTATTCCCCTTCTGCCGCTTGTACTTTGCTAAGAACCACAGGGACACGGGAATTTGCGTGGTATAAAACAACTGGGGCGGCATGGCGATGATGCAGTCCACCAGGTCGGCCTCAATGATATTTTTGCGGATATCGCCCTCTCCCCCAGATTGGGAGGACAGGGAGCCGTTAGCCAGCACCATGCCAATGCGCCCATTGGGGGCCAGGTGCCAGATCATGTGCTGGAGCCACGCAAAGTTGGCGTTGCCCGCTGGGGGCAGGCCGTAGGCCCAGCGTACGTCCTCCGTCAGCTTATCCTGCCCCCAGCCGGACAGGTTAAAGGGTGGATTGGCCATGATGAAGTCCGCTTTGAGTTGGGGGTGGCAGTCGTTGAAAAAGGTGTCCGCATTGAACTTGCCCAGATCCGCCTCAATGCCCCGGATTGCCAGATTCATCTGTGCCATCTTCCAGGTGGTGGGGTTGGAGTCCTGGCCGAATACGGAGATTTCGTTGATGTTTCCGCCGTGGTTCTCGATGAACTTGGCGGACTGGACGAACATTCCGCCGGAGCCGCAGCAAGGGTCATATACACGCCCGTTGTAGGGCTGCAGCACCTCTACCAGCGTGCGCACCACACAGGCCGGGGTATAGAATTCACCCGCCAGCTTGCCCTCCTGCTCCGCAAATTTAGACAGGCAGTACTCATAGGTACGTCCCAGAATATCTTTGCTGTTCCCGTGTTCGATCATCTGGATATTGGTGAACAAATCCACTACATCGCCTAAACGGCGCTTGTCCAGTTCCGGTCGGGCGAAATTTTTGGGCAGGATATCCTTGAGCCGCTTGTTTTCCTTCTCAATAGCGCGCATCGCGTCATCTATTACCGTGCCGACCTCCGGCGTGTACGCAGCGGCGGAAATCACAGACCATCGGGCGGATTCCGGTACAAAAAAGATGTTTTCTGCTGTGTATTCGTCCTTATCCTCCTCAAAGCCATCGCCCTCGGCCACCAGCTCGTTATATTTAGCTTCGAATCGGTCGGAGATATATTTCAGAAAAATCAGGCCCAAGACAACAGACTTGTATTCCGAAGCATCCAAGTTGCCGCGAAGGACGCAGGCCGCGTCCCATATCTGTTTTTCAAAACCAATGCTACTTGTATTCGTTTCCGCCATTTTAACATCCCCCAGAGTTTATTCCATACATTTATAGTCATTATATACCATCCTATCTGTCAGCGCAATCTATTTTCGGCCAGATTTGACAATTTCAATATATGTGCCTTGTCCCCGGATTCCCCGGCTACCCCCTCATATGGCGAACAGCTCTCCCAGCACATCCGCCGCCTGCCGCATCTCATTCTCTACAGGGTCATAGGGGCCGCACACGTCCTCTCCCTGCCCTATCTGGGGTAGATACTCCCGATACCCCTGCCGTGTCACATAAGCCCTCGTGTGGCCCAACAGGGCGGACAGTCCCTTCACATCCTGCCCGCCGTTCAATGCCCGTATCGCGCAGGTGTATCGGAGATTTTTGAAGCTGATGTGTTCCAATCCAGCCCGCTCCTGTATCCGCTCATGGAGCAGCCGGATCATCGCGGGCGAGTAGGGCTTCAGCGTACCCGGGTGGATAAACATAGCCTCGCTGCTGGGGTGTTTCTCATGCTCCCGCACCAATTGCTCCACCGTAAACTGCGGCAAACCAATAGCTCTCATCCTGCCGCTATGCTCCACCAGCTTTCCACGCTCTACTGTTTGCTCCTCGTAGACAGTCAGGGTGCGGTTTTCTCTGTCCAAGTCACTCCATTTCAGGGCAATCAGCTCCCTTTGCCGCAGCCCCTGCTCCAGCGCCAGCAGGAAGATAGGCAGATACCCCAGCGCCTCGGCGGCATCCAGATATCTTTCTACCTCCTGATCGGTCAGCAACTCAGCTTTCACCTGCCGGGTCGTAGAATAGTGGAACGCCCTGGCAGGATTCTCCGCCAACTTCCCTTCCTCCACTGCACGATCCAGGACGCAGGTCAGCAGCCGCCAGATATGCCCCATCGTCACCTCAGACAACGGCCCACCGCTGCGGCAGTTCCCGTGGACTCTGCGCTCATCCAGAAAATCCCCCACCATGCTGGCGGTGAGTTCCGTCAATTTATACTCCCCCAGGCAAGGGAAGATGTGGTTTTCCAGCACATACCGATGGGCTTCACGGGTTGTCCGGCGCACCGTCGGCGCATCATATTTCTCCCGCCAATACTCAATCCATTCCCGCACCGTCATAGCCCCATCCCCCTCGCGCTCTGCTGGAGCCGCCGGAAGGCCACCGCCGGAAGGCCACCGCCGGAAGGTGCGCCCGCACTAATATATTTCGATGCAGGTAATAAAGTCGGTGTGATGTATAAGGCTGTCCCGTCTTGGCATCCAGGAAGGCTTCGAATCTGTCCGGGTGCCGGACGTGTTCCTCCGCCATCAGTTCCACCGCCCGGGCCGAAAGGCTTACCCAGCGTTTTTTTAGTATCACCCGCCGTCCGCAGATGTCAACAGCGGCCCACGGCAGGGAAATCAATTCCCCTTGCCGCAGGCCGCTGGCCAATCCGACATATAAAATTGGATAGGCGCTCAACTTTTGCGCCGCGTCCAGGTACCGCTTAACCTGCCCGGTGCGCAGACAACTTGGCTTTTGCGCTTCACCATGCTCAATGTCGATGCCCCAAGCCGGATTTTCCGAAATCAACCCATCCCGGCAGGCTTCGTCCAAAATCCGCCGCAAGAGCAGATGGACGCACCACACACTGCGCTCACTCAGCCCCGCCTTGGACAGCTTACGATAAAATGTCCTGATCCGTTCTTCGCTCAAATCGGTGAGCGCTACGCCGCCCAGCCCGGGCACAATGTGGTTGAAAATCAGATTTCGGTATCCGGCCTCGGTACTGGGCGCTAATTTTGCCTCCGCATGGACGCGGAACCATTCCACTACCCACGTCTCCAGCATGATTTTTTGTTCTGCCATGATGCCCCCTCCTCGCAGCACAAACATATACCACAGAAGGAGAGAAATATCCAGTGCAAGATTGCCTCTGCCCCCAAAATATTGTATCATAGTAAAAAACAGAAAGGGGCCGCGATATGAACACCTACACCATCGCAGAGTTGACTGAAGCCCGGCGCTCCATTGATTCAACGCTGCACAAATGTGAAAAAGCCCTGCTGAAGCTGACACCGGGCAAATCTCAACACACCTTGACCACGCGGCGGATCAAGGCGTTTCAAATCGCGCTGGTACTCATCGACCGGGAGTTGGAATCGACAAACGATTCGTAGCCAATGCTGTTTAAACCAGGTTCCACGCAAGGATTTCCCGCACCAGGCGGCTCCCAACGGTGGTGCCCTCCGGCAGCAGAAACATCGCCACCTGGTTTTCCACGCCGCTGTCGCTGATCAAATGTGCGTAGTCCCCATCAATGGATTTCACGGTATAATAGACAGGCTCCATCATAATTCACCTCTTAATCTCTTTAGGATCGTTTCGTCCGCCGGGCAGAATTCATATTGCGGGATTTCCTCCACTGTAATCCAGCGGATATCGTTGTGCTCCAGCATCTGGGGTGTCCCTTCCTTGATTGCGGCGTTAAAGAGCATCAGATGCACGTTCAAATCCGGGTAGTTGTGGTTAACCTCCATGAACACTTTGCCCACAGAGACTGTAACGGCCAGCTCCTCCCAGCACTCCCGGATCAGTGCCTGTTCCTTTGTCTCACCCGGCTCCACCTTGCCGCCCACGAACTCCCACAGCAGTCCCCGGGCCTTGTAGGCAGGGCGCTGGCAGATGAGAAACCTCTCCCCGTCCCAGATGAGCGCCGCCACCACTTCCGTCACTTTTTTCTCCATGCCGACCACCCCTCACATCAATTCGTCGATCCGATCCTCCACTTCACTGAGCAAGTCCTCCAAGCTCTCGTGGGCATCCGCCCACCGCTCAAACGCCTCGCCGGCCATGTCCTCCGGCTCGTCATCGTCCATATCACACAATCTGGCTTCCAGCTCTGTCCGATATTCCTCCAACTCTGCCAGAGACAGGCTGTCCAGCTCATCGCCCAGCGCGGCGAACCACTCCCCGTCCTGCTTGGTGAAGCGTACGGTCAGTTCCAGATCCAGCGCCTGCTCCATCAGTTTTTTGAAAAAGTCAATCATACTGCCGCCTCCAAACGCAGGAAGGATTTGCTTTCCTGCCCTATTCGTGGTATCTTATTGGGAGTATAACACAAATCCGCCGCCGGGGAAAGTACCGGCGGCGATATTTGGAGAGTTGATATCCATGGTTCGTGAGATTATGCGTGATGAGACATTTTTAGCCCAGAAGGCCGAGCCCGCCGTGCCGGAGGATCTTCCCGTAGCCCAGGATTTGC
>CAJUOT010000090.1 GCA_910588135.1 uncultured Oscillospiraceae bacterium
GAGGCGGCCACCGCCGACCTGAACGACGTGAACATGATCGACCCCTTCCACCTCCAGGCCTATGGGGAGACCACGGTGAACTACAACCGGGACGTGGAGGTGTTCCCGGTGCTCCAGGCCATGTTTGAGCGGATTATGGGGGAGAGCCCCTACAAATCCCCCACCGACATGGGGGTGAACATGGCGGGAAGCTGCATTGTAGACGACGGGGAGGTGTGCGCCGCCGCCCGCCGGGAGATTGTCCGGCGGTATTACGCCGCGCTGTGCGACCGCCGCCGGGGCCAGGGCAGCGACGAGACCGTGTATAAGCTGGAGCTGCTGATGAAGCAGGCCCAGGCAGGGCCCGAGCTGCGGCCCGTCATCCAGGCCTCCGAGGACAAGGCGGAGGAGACAGGGGAGCCCGCCGCCGCCATCCGCCTGCCCGACGGGACCATCGCCATCGGAAAGACCTCCGAGCTGATGGGGGCGGCCGCCGCCGCCCTGCTCAACGCCCTGAAGGCGCTGGCAGGCATCGGCCGCAGGGAGCACCTCATCGCCCGGGAGGCCATCGAGCCCATCCAGGCGCTGAAGGTGGGCCACCTGGGCAGCCGCAACCCCCGCCTGCACAGCGACGAGGTGCTCATCGCCCTGGCCATCTCCACCGCCACCGTCCCCCTGGCCGCCCGGGCGCTGGACAGTCTGGACAAGCTCCGGGACTGCGAGGCCCACTCCTCCGTCATCCTCACCGCCGCCGACAGCTCCACCTACTCCCGGCTGGGCCTGAGGCTGACCTGCACCCCCCGCTACCAGGGCAGCCAGCTCTATCACAAATGAGCTTTCCAAGCCCCTGCAAGCCCCTTGACGGCGTGTTGGGGATTGTGCTATCATGGATTTGAAATATCAGACAAAGGTGGTGTAAGGGATGAAAAAGACATGGTTTATCCTCCTCGTGGCGGGCGGCCTCCTCTTGGCCGGGTGCCAGCCGCGTCAGGCCTCCCAGCCGGCGCGGGGATCGGCGAAGCTGGCCGAGATAGCCGAGATACAGATGGCGGACGCGAAGAGCGGCTGCCTGGGAGCAATTTCGCCGGATTCCATTTCTCAGGGCGTATACGATGCTTTGCAGGGTGAATGGGATTCGTGGAACCGGCTGAGCCGGGAGCAGCAGATGCTGTCCAGCCATTACCCCGGCAGCTGTACGCGGGACTTCGACAGCTGGGCGGAGTGCGAGGCGTTCCTGGGCTTCTCCATCCCCAATCCGCTGGAGGAGTGCGATTGGCTGGAAAAGGCCACCTATGTGGGGATGCCGGTGGGCTTCCGGGGCGCGCCCCGGGTTCAGGCCAGCTGGTATGGAACGGGGGACGGCCATGTGGAATGGATCCACGCCACCGCCGGCTATCGGAGCGGCGAGATCCAGGTCATAATCAGCGCCTCGGTGTACGGGGACCCGGCGGAGACGAAGTCCCCGGACAGCGGGTGGTCGGTGGAATTGGAGAGGCAAGGCTATTTGGCCGGCATGGACGGCGCCCCATTACAGATCAGTTCGGACAGCGGCGAGAGATATTGCTCGGACACAGCCTATCAGGCGCAGGGCCCCGTGCTCTATTGCTTCCATGTGGTTGGGGAGCCCGGCGCGCAGGACCGGGTGCGGGACACGCTGGAGCAGGTCGTCGGCGCGTTTCCCTTTCAGGGCTGAAAAAGGGAGCGCCCCTGCAAAAATGCCGCGAAGGCGGGGGAGAACGAAAAATTAGGGCTTGCAATCCGCAAGGGGATATGGTATCATATCTGATACCTGCGCGGGCCACGCCCGCTGATCCGAAGCTACTACCGAAAGGATTTGAGTCAAATGACCGTTCCCCAGATTGTGCTGTCTATCATTTACTTTGTCGTGGCCCTGGGCCTCATCGCCATCGTCATGCTCCAGTCCGGCAAGAGCGCCGGCCTGTCCGGCGCCATCGCCGGCGGCGCGGACACCTTCCTGTCCAAGAACAAGGCCAAGTCCGCCGACGCCCGGCTGGCCAAGATGACCAAGTGGGTGGCCATTGTGTTCATGGTGCTCACCCTGGCGCTGTGCCTGATCCCCGGCGCCGCCGCGTAAACGGAACAAGCGCGAACCCCCGGCCGCAGGCCGGGGGTTCTTTTGCTTGGCGTAAGAACTCCATCCACATAACTTGCCAATACAAAATAAATTTCCTATAAAATCATTGCGATATAAAAAATTTGTGATATAATAGACAGAGCAATAACGACGGAAAGCAAAGGCGGGAGGGCTATGGAAGAAAATTTAAAGAAAGCCATATCGGAAATGCTGGTGCTCGCCCTGCTTCATGAGCGGGAGTACTATGCCCTGGAGCTGACCCGCGCGCTGACGGAAAAGAGCGGCGGGGTGATTTCCATCATATTTCCCTACTCAATCCTCTACCGCATGATTGAGCAGGAGTATATTCTGGAGCTGCCGAAGCGGATCGCGCCGGACGGGCGGAGAAGGCAGTATTATCGGATCACGGAAGCGGGCCGGGCGTATTTTCAGAGAAACTGGGCGGTGTACAGGGCATATACCGCGGGGGTGGACCGGCTGGTGGGCGGCGTGATGCCGGCCGCCTTCTTCACCGGCCCGCATAAAGACGGGGATGTGACATGACCCGCCCGGATGGTGGGACGAAGCCGCCCCCGGCCAGGAGCCGGGGGCGGCTTTTTTATGCGTTGAGGTGCGCCGGGGGCCGGTACTGCAACGCTTCCGCCAGGTGATGGACCTGGATATTCTCCGCCCCATCCAAATCGGCGATGGTGCGGGCCACCCGCAGGATGCGGTCATACCCCCGGCCGGTGAGACCCAGCCGGTCGTAGGCGCCCCGGATGAGCCGCTGGCAGTCCCCGTCCAGCTTGCAGCATTCCCGCAGCTCCCGGGGCCCCATCTGGGCGTTGCAGGCGGGGCCGTCCGGGCCGAAGCGGGCGGTCTGGATTGCCCGGGCGGCGTTGACCCGCGCCCGGATGGCTTCCGAACTCTCCGCCGGGGGCGCGCTGCCGGACAGCTCCTCGTAGTCCAGGGCGGGCACGTCTACGCAGATGTCGATGCGGTCCAGCATGGGGCCGGACAGCCGGGACAGGTAGCGGCGGACGGCCTGCTCCGTGCAGGTGCACCGCCCGGAGGGGTGGCCGTACCAGCCGCATTTGCAGGGGTTCATGGCGCATACCAGCATGAACCGGCTGGGGTAGGTCACCGAGCCGGACACCCGGGAGATCTGGGCCACTCCGTCCTCCAGGGGCTGGCGCAGCACCTCCAGCACGTCGGAGGAGAACTCGGGCAGCTCGTCCAGGAACAAAACGCCGTTGTGGGCCAGGGATATCTCCCCCGGCCGGGGGGCGGGGCCGCCGCCGGCCATGCCGGCCGCGGAGATGGTGTGGTGGGGGGAGCGGAAGGGGCGGCGGCGCACCATGGGGTGCTCCCGGGAGGTGAGCCCCATGACGGAATAGACCTCCGTGCAGGCCAGGGCCTCGGCCCTGGTCATGTCTGGGAGGATGGAGGGCAGGCGCTTGGCCATCATGGACTTGCCCGAGCCGGGGCTGCCGGACAGGAGCACGTGGTGGCCCCCGGCGGCGGCCACCTCCAGCGCCCGCTTGGCGTGCTCCTGCCCCTTCACTTCGCTGAAATCCGGGCCCTGAAGGGGGGCGGGGCCGTCCTCCCACGCCGGGGCGGGGGAGATGGGCCGGTCTCCGCTGAGGTGGTCGGCCAGCTCCCGCACCGTGCGCACGGGCAGCACGTCCAATCCGCCCGCCAGGGTGGCCTCGGGGGCGTTGTCGGCGGGGACGAAGAGCCGCCTGACGCCCGAGCGCCTGGCCGCCAGCGCCATGGGCAGCACCCCGGGCACCGGGCGCAGCCGCCCGTCCAGGGACAGCTCGCCGATAAAGGCGGAGTCCGCCTCGCTTTTCAGGGGGAGCTGCCCGCCGGCGGCCAGGATGCCCACCAGAATGGGCAGGTCGTACACCGTGCCCGCCTTGCGCTGTCCGGCGGGGGCCAGGTTCACCGTGATGCGGGAGACGGGAAAGTCGAAGCCGCTGGACTTCACCGCCGAGCGCACCCGCTCCCGGGCCTCCTTCACGGCGGCGTCGGGCAGGCCCACCACGTCGAAGGCGGGCAGGCCGCCGGACAGGGCGCACTCGGCGGCCACGGGGTAGCCCGCCACCCCGTGCAGCCCCAGGGAGGCCACGCAGCACACCATGGGCACACACCCCTTCCTTGTCATTTTGGGAATAGTTTACCACGCTTTGCCCCGTTCCGCAAGCCCCGGGCGCGGGAAGGACAGGGGCCGGGGCGCCAGTTCTGGAAGGAGCTGGAATGGCAGATTCCCCAGAAAGTTAGGATAAAAAATTGAGCATTTTCAATTGCAAAAGCGGCAGGGATGTGATAGACTATTCACCGCGAAATGGAACGGACCGAACTGGTGAACGTTCTCATATGAAAAAGGAGGAAAACGCCTATGGCACGCAAGTTCAAAACCATGGACGGCAACACCGCCGCCGCCCACGTGTCCTACGCCTTTACCGAGGTGGCCGGCATTTATCCCATCACGCCGTCCAGCCCCATGGCGGACAACGTGGACCAGTGGGCCGCCGCCGGCCGGAAGAACATCTTCGGCCAGCCCGTCAAGGTCATCGAGATGCAGTCCGAGGCCGGCGCCGCCGGCACCGTCCACGGCTCCCTGGCCGCCGGGGCCCTGACCACCACCTACACCGCCTCCCAGGGCCTGCTGCTGATGATCCCCAATATGTACAAGATCTCCGGTGAGCTGCTCCCCGGTGTGTTCCACGTGTCCGCCCGCACCGTGGCCAGCCACGCGCTGAACATCTTCGGCGACCACTCCGACGTGATGGCCTGCCGCCAGACCGGCTT
>CAJUOT010000091.1 GCA_910588135.1 uncultured Oscillospiraceae bacterium
TTCTTTACCGTACATGAGCATTGGAGCCGGGGTTGTCCGAGCCGTAGCCCTCCAGGAGATTGACGACGCCCCACACGCCCAGGCCAGCGCCCAGGGCCACAACGAGGGTCTGCAAGGTGGTAATAGCGGAAGCGAAAAACTGCATATAAACCTCCATATTCTCCGGGGACAAAGCCCCGGCCATGAAAAAAGCCGCCCTCTCAGGCGGCGCGTCTGCCTCTGGACACGGTGTCCAGAGGGTTATACAAAGGCGTCCGGGTCGTCCAGGTCGTCATAGTTGAAGATGTCCTCGTCCTCGCCTATGTCCGCCTCGTCCGGCACGTCCGCCTCGTACACGGTGTATCGCTCGTCGGGGTCCAGCTTCTCCATACGGCGCTTGATCAGGCGGGACAGGTCAAAGGAATTTCTCTTGTCCGCCTCCGCCGTATAGCGGTAGTTGGGGTGCTGCTTCAAGTCGTACTTGGGGGAGAAAAAGGGCCGCAGCCCCCGGAGCTGTAAAATGCACTTGTCGCCGGGCATGGTGGTGAGCTCGTCCATGGTCATAAGCTCCCGGCCCAGGCGTTGGGTGTTCTGGCTGTAACTCTCGGACTGCCCGCGGGACCGGCTGTCGGTCTGCATGGAAATGGTTTGCTTGCCCAGCCACGCCTCGGAAATCTCCTTGACGGTGGAGTGCTCCCGCCCGCCCAGGAAAACCACGCTGTCCATGTTGCCCATGATCGTCTCGGCGTTGTCCTTGTAAATGGCCTTGCACTGGGACTGTGCCTGATAGAACAGGGTCAAGCTCACCTCGCGGGAGCGGATCACCGCCACCAGCTTCTCCAGGTTCGGGACCTGCCCCGTGTTGGCGGCCTCGTCCCACAGCACCCGGACGTGGTGGGGCAGGCGGCCCCCGTGTACGTTGTCCGCCCTCTCGCACAGGAGGTTGAACATTTGGGAGAACGCCAGGGCCACAATGAAATTGTAGGTGGTGTCCGTGTCGCTGATGATGAAGAAAGCCGCCGTCCGCTTGTCCCCCAGGCGGTCCAGCTCCATTTCGTCATAACTCATGATCTCCCGGAGCTGGGGAATGTCAAAGGGAGCCAGCCGCGCCCCGCAGCTAATAAGTATGGAGCGGGCGGTCTTGCCGCTGGCTAATTTGTACTTTTTGTACTGCTTCACGGCGAAGCAATCCGGCTTGCGCTTCTCCAGGCCCTTGAACATATAGTCGATGGCGTTCATAAAATCCGGGTCGTCCTCTTTCACTTCCATTCCCGAAATCATGTCTACCAGCGTGTTCATGTTCCGGTCCTCCTCCGGCCCCTCGAAGATGATATAGGCAATCAGGGCGCAGTATAAAAGCGTTTCCGATTTGGTCCAGAACGGGTCCCCCTCCTTGCCCTCCCCCTTGGTGTTGGCGATCAAAGTGTTCACGAATTTCAGAATATCCGCCTCATTTTTAATATAGGCCAGGGGGTTATAGTGCATAGAACGGGAAAAATCAATGCTGTTGAAAACCTTGATTTTGTACCCTTTTTTCCTCTGGAGGAAATAGCCCACCTGGGACAGCACCCCGCCCTTGGGGTCCACCACCACATAGGAGGAATGGGCCTGGAGGAGCTGAGGGGTGAGCCAGAAGCGGGTCTTGCCGGAGCCGGAGGAGCCGATCACGCAGGCGTTGAGGTTCCGGGCGTTGGCCGGGTTCTTGGGCCGGGTGTTGGTGGTGAGAAATTCCGTCCCGGAGAGAATGACGTTTTTCTCAAACGTGGGATCGACGAAAGGGGCTATGTCTTTAGGGCCGCCCCAACGCGCCGATCCGTACTCCTCGTCACGGCGAAATTTTTTCGCGTTTTTGGCCTTGACGTAGACGAACAGCCGGATGGCCGCCGCCCCCACGATCCCTACCAGCCAGTCCGCCGGGACCAGCCCAGGGGCGGGGGAGGCAAAGGCCGCGTTGATGGTATTCATCATGCCCACCAGCTTTTGCCCGGCGTTGGCCCCAGCCGCCAGACGGTAGGCCGTCCCCAATTTGAGGCAGGCCCAGGCCATGAACAGGTAGGGCAAATTGGGGAGGAGATATTTTTTCAAGCTACCTTTCTTCACGCTCGGCCTCCTTTGCCCATTCCTTTTGGGGCTGCCGCCGTATCAGCTCCCCGGCCCGCTTCATCCGCTCCAGGATAGGGGCCCGCCGCGCCCTGGGCCGGTCCATGACACGGCGGGAGTATTCCCCGAAACAGGCGGTAATGGCGTCGGCCTGCTTGGATTTGAAGAACAGCAGATATTTTCCCTCGCCGTTCTTGTAAAAGGCGTAGTCCACATTCCAGCGCCGGGCCACCCGGTCAAACTCCCTGGGGGCCTCCACGGGGAGGCTGTTGGTCGCCTCGCCCTGCTTCATGAGCTGCCGGACGGTCTGCCTGCCGTGGGGCGTTTGGTGGGCCCCCTTTTGGATCTTCCGGCCCGCCGCCCGCAGTGCCCAGGCCAGCGTCCGCGCTGTCAGCTTGCCCGTTCGGATGGAAAGAGCTATCGTCCGCCGGGAAATATCTTCATCTACCAAAAATCATCACCTCCCGCCTCTGGACACGGTGTCCAGAGGGCTACCGCTCCTCCCGGTCCGCCTTGGGCGCGGGGCGCTCGGCGGGCGGGTGAGCCTGTTTCGCCATTTCCTGATAGGCAGCCATTTGCTCCCGGATGGGCACTTTAGGCATGGAGAACACCCGGTGTTCGTCGGGAATGTCCTCAATCCCGTGGTAGTGCTCCACAAAAGAGCCGCCGCCCACCACATAGCCGCCAGGAGCAAGGTGTCCGTCCTCGTTGATCCGCACATCCCGCCCGTATGCCTCATAATCAATGTAGTCGATCAGGTGCTCCGGCACAGGGACGGCCTCAAGCTCCTGGATATACATCCGCCCCAGCTCCTCCTCGGTGTGGATGTCGGAATAAAAATTGTAGCTGTCCAGGTTTTGAGCCAGATTTATCAAATCCTTGACGCTGCCGGTGTACTCCCCGCTGTCCATGACAGCCTCAAACACCGCCAGCTCGTCCTGGGACAGCTCCGACAGCAGGCAGGCCAGATGGTTCAGCTCGTTAATGCTCTCGTACTCACCCAGGTGCTTATGGAGCTGGGGCATACTGCCGTCATAGTCGGCAATAAAAAATTCCTCATACCGAATACCGTCTATCCCGATCTTTTTCAAGGCCGCCTGGACAGTTTCGGTGTCGGTGGGGAACGCCACCCGCTCATATACAAGCTGGCCCTCGTTGTACTTGCCCAGGTTCGTCACACAGGCTTCAAATATCGCTATACGGTTTCCCTCCCTCCAATTCTTCTTTTACTCCCGCCATGATGTACTCCGCACAGGGCAGGGCAATGGAGTTTCCCAGGGCCTTTTGACGGGCGCGGGCGGAGACGGGCCGCCCGTCGTGGCCGAACGCCGTCCAGCCGTCAGGCAGGCCCATGGCCCGCTCCCCCTCCGTGGGGGTCAGCCATGTAATCACCCCCTCCGCCTCCCGGCCCTCCCGCCACAGGGCAAACACCGTCAGCCCTCCGGCAAGGAGGGTGGGAAAAGGGTCAGTTGGTTTTCCGAAGCTCCCCAGGAAGTTCCCAACGTCCCCCGCCTTGGCCGCCCCCCGCATACGGTAGCCTTGAAAGGGGTGGACGACTGGTAGCGGCCCCCCTGTTTCAAAAGCAGATATTCGATTGCCTCCGGCGGGGGGCAGCCCAAAGTCTCCGCAAGGCGCAGGAGCCGGGAACAGGCGGCGGGGCTTAAACAGGACCGCTCCGGCACGTCGGCCTCCAAAATCCGCCACGACGAACACCCGCTGACGCCGGGCCAGCCGGGGGTCTGCCCAATGCTGGGCGTCCAGCAGACGCCAGCACACGTCACGGCCTCCGCCTCGCACCATTCCGGCATTGGCCCAGCGCCCGGAAGCAGGCATTGGAATTTCGGTGTTTGTGAGAGATTGCAGGACGGCTCTAAAATCCAGCCGGTTTCCTGATAGCAGAGCTCCCATGACGTTTTCCCAAATAACGATTGTTGGAAATTGACCTCCAGTGGCATCCCTCATTTCCTCTATGATACGCACCGCCTGGAAGAACAGGCTGGACTTTGCCCCGCCCAGCCCCTCGCGGCGGCCCGCGCTGGATAGATTTTGACAGGGGGACCCGAATGTGATAATGTCCACGGGCGGGACCTCGCCGCCGTGGAGCCGGGTAATGTCCCCCAGGTGCGCCATATCCGGGAAGTGGCGTTTCGTAATGGAGACAGGGGCCTTTTCGATCTCGCTGGCCCACAGGGGGACGATCCCCTGACGCCGGGCGGCCAGGGGGAACACGCCAATCCCGTCAAAGAGGCTCCCCAGGGTCAGCAGCGGCCCTGCCCCTTTACCGTCAGAATACCCTCCAGGGTGGTGGCCGTGATCTTGAGCCGCTGGGCCACGGCGATGTCATTTTTCACCGCCTCGGTGACAGCGTGGCCGCACACCACCAGCACACGGGAGCGGCGCAGCAGGTCCCGGCTCATATCAATACTGCTCTTGTGCTCCTCCGGTACAGCGTCGTTCAGAAACAGGGGGAGGTACAGCGTGGGGCAGATTGGGGAGAACCCCGCCTCGTAGACGGCCCGGCAGTAGCGGACGGCCTGCTCCGTGGCCTCCACGGGGTCCGCGCTCCAGGCGGCGGTGACATACGCCAGGGGCATTTTCATGTTCAAAACCTCCGTTCGGATTTTTATTGTATGGAATGGCTGGGAGGGAGACGGTCAGCCCCTTTTCCCCCCGCCCCTTTCCCCATTCTTGGGGAAAGGGGGGCGGCTCTGGAGGATATATCCCCCGTCGCGCCTTGGGAGTAGCACAGCCGGGACTGCC
>CAJUOT010000092.1 GCA_910588135.1 uncultured Oscillospiraceae bacterium
CCAGTAGCGTACCCCCGGTCATAATCTAACATCAAACTGGCAGAGAATCCGCCGTCCGTGCTGCCACCGCCACCGAAAGACACAACGCCAGCATATTCTTCAATCAACTGCCCGTTCAGTCTGTCATAGCGGTTGATTTCAAGCGGCTTGATCTCAAAGGTATTTAAGCTGATGAGCGCAATATTGTCCTGCCCCCAATATGACGGAACCAGGCTTTCGATGCCGCCCCCGCACAGATAGCAGTCCTCGTCTGATGTGTCGGAGGAATACCTGGTTTCATTATCCGGGGCCGGGAGTTGATCTGCTCCACACCCGGCCAGAATGAACAGCAGTATTACCAGCAGCAAAAGAGGAAACCGTTTCATGCTCCGCCCCCCTCATGGGTCACAGACCGGGTAAGCGGGTCAATCACGATAATCTCCCGCCCCAACTTCCGGGCATAGCTGACCGTTGCGCCGGTGCCGCTGCGCCGCACTCCGCTGAAAACCGCCAGCAGCAAGCCAGCTGATTCCACCAGCCGGTGGTTTCGATCGATCATACAGCCGTCATAATATTGGCGGCTCACATAGTCCACCGAATCGGCCCGTTTCAGAATAGAATGATACCGCTCCCGCGCTGAATCACTCCACCTGTCCGCCTGCCCTCCATAGGGCAGGACACAGCGGAGTTTCAGCGCGGGATTTTTCTCACGGAGGTCAAGCACGATCTCCGCCGCCCAGCAGTCGGTTCCGTCCGCGCCTCCGGTAAAATACTCTGTCACCCCGGCCCCGGCCAGCGTTGCGATCTGCCTCGCCAGGGTTTCTTTCAACGCTATGCACCGTGGGTCCGCCTCATTGTCCTTCCAGGGAAATTTATGCGGACGGTGGCCGGTGAAGGCGCAGGTTGTACCTACCATCTAAAAACCTCCCCCTTTGATGGTTTCTCGAATATTCTATATTGCCTGTGGCAGACTGTCAATTATAAATGTCGCAATTAAGATAAAAATGATAAGTTAAAATTGCTATCCGTCTTGTAGAATAAAGGCAAAGTCAGGGGGTGACGGTATGGCTATTTATGATTTTGGAATACGACTGAAAGAACTGCGAGAGGGCAAAAGGCTTTCACAGTCAGATGTTGCGGACCGGCTGGAAGTGACACGGGCTACAATCAGCGGCTATGAGTGCAATACCATCACTCCCAGCGTGGAGCAGCTTGTCAAACTGGCGGTGCTTTACAATACGTCCTTGGACTATATGCTGGGGATGGAAAATCGCTCATATCTTTATCTGGACGATTTGAGTGAAAGCCAACAAAAGACCATTTTGGACGTGGTTGACCGTTTGAAGAAAGAATTTCTTAACCCGCTCTGATTTTATGAGCAGACGATTGACAGGTCCCCGCTATCGGCATATAATCTCAGCATATTGACCAGCAGGGATGAAACATTTTATGAAGGTAAACCACCACTCGCTTGCTTACAAAATGCAGGCCAAGCCAAACAAAACCTATAAGGATTTGCGGCAGAAGCAAAAGGCGAAAATTTCAGAATGGATGTTCCGGGCCGTCTGTGAGCATTACCAGGAACACGGGGAAATGCCTGGGGATGAAGCTGCTGAAAAGATCACCGCCAGAATCTACGATAAGATAAAATCTCTTGCGATATGGGTTCCCTATGACGAGGTACACCGGGCGTTCCTCTCCAAACTGCCCCGATATGAAACCCGCATCCAGGAGCATGGGATTCCAGAGGACCCGCCGCCCAAAAAGAAAACTCCGGCCACGCCCCGGAAGAAGGGCCGCAGCAACAAGATTTGTCCGAACTGCGGCAGGAAAATGAAACAGCAGTTTATCGGCTTGCAGCATTGCAGGTGCGGCATGAGCTGGAAAAAGGGAGAGGGCTTTTTTGAACGCTCCCCGGATATGGTATTTGCTTTGCAGCGCAGGAAGGTCGGGAAGAAAGTCAAACAGTGCCCGGTGATCCGCTACCGGGAGAGTGAATAGAATCCAGCATGATTTCAGCTAATAAAAAATCTCCCGTGCCAGCGGCACGGGAGATTTTTATAGTCACCGCTCTGGCCTTTGATCTCTATTCTGCTCCTGTTCCTCCGGCATGATGCCGAGGATTTTGTCCACGTTCTGCTTTGCCGTCCGGTAGGCGATCATATCCTGCCGCAGAGCCTTGTATTCCGCGTACTGCTCCTGCTTCTCCGCCAGCAAAGCGGTGTACTCCTGGGAAAGCTGGGCAACCTTTGGAATGGGCTTGCCGTCCAATGCGTCAAAGGCTTTCTTCGCCGCCTCATGCTTGGCGATCTCATCCCCATGCTCCGCCAGAAATTCCTTCTTGTGGCGGGACTTTTTATAGGCGGCGTAGACCTCCCGCGTCTTGGAGTAATTGATGATATGGGTCTTTAGCTGGGCAACCTCGGCCATGCGGCCCTCCAACTGTTTGATATGGCGGGAAACCTCGTCAAAGCGATCACCGGCCTGCTCTGCCCGCGCCGCCAATTCGTCATAGTCGGTCAAATCGTTTTCAACCAGGAAGTTGAGGGTTTTCGCCGCCTCCTTCAGATTGAAAATCTTTGCCCAGCGTTCGTAGCCAGCACCTTTTCCTGCTGCCAGCTTCGCTTGAATGTCAATGAGCATATTGACCTTCCGGCCAGCGTGGGGAACGGCCTTTTTTGCCTCCGCAGACCGCCCGCCCCGGTGGGCGCTGCGCTCCCGCAGGGCCTCCCTGGTGTAGTCGGCCCCCAGCTTATTGGAGCGGGTGAAACGGTCCCAGCCGGGGGCGCGGAAGGACAGCGTTTTGCCCTCCTTGATCTCATAGCCCTCGGCCCGCATCCTCGCAAGAAAATCATCGTAGTCCCGGCAGTCGGGGAGTACCCGGTCAATGGTCTGGCGCAAATGCTCCTTGTGGCTGCGCCCATGCCTGACCGCCTCCATCTCCTTCTGCTTCCGCTCTTTTTTACTCGGCTTCGGGTTCACAATCACGGACAGGCCGTGCGCCCTGCACAAATCGTCATTGAGCCGCCGGAGAACCAGGTAAGAATCCTTGGGGTTTACAAATTTTCCGTCACAGTTGAGGTTGGTGCTGTTAAATTCTATGTGCGTGTGAATATGGGCCTTGTCCACATGGGTGGACACAACAAACTGGTGTTTCCCCTCCGTGAGTTTCATCGCCAGCTCATAGCCGATCCGGTTGGCTTCTTCCGGGCTGACCTCTCCTGGCTTGAAGGATTGAATGACCCGGTATATGATAACGTCCCGGTGGACGGGCTGGCTCCGTCCGGTGATCTGGAAGTAAAGCCGCTTGCTAAGTTCAAATTCTTCGGCGGCGGTTTCCGGGGAACACATGAACGAGGACACCAGCTCGCCGTCCTGGGTTTTCTCCGCTTTCTGGTCATAGTCGTGCCGGTCCGCCATAGACTGCTGCCGGGTCCGGTTCCGCATAATCTTCCGGGGGAGTATGTTGGAGATTGCCACCTGTTCCTCCTTTCAAAACAGGCTATGTATAGCCTAAATAGTAGCACGGGTAGCCTACTTTTGCAAGAGTATTTTAGTATGCTGAAAGAAAAAAGGTAGGTCCTTGCTATGGATACTGTGTCAGCCATTCGGGATAGAATTTTGCATTTATGCGCGGAGCGTAGCATTACCATCAACAAACTTGCTACCCTGTCCGCTTTACCGCCGTCCTCGGTGAAAAATATTTTGTATGGTAGAAGTCAAGACCCCAAAATTCTGACGATAAAGAAAATCTGCGATGGGCTGGACATTACGCTCATCGACTTTTTCAACTCACCGGAATTTGCTTCGCTGGAACCGGAAATCAAATAGGCGATTACCGTGCTCCCTCCCGCTGATACTGCTTTTGCCGCACCGCCTGGATATGGGCGCAGAGAAATTCATTGTAGTCTTTCCCGTGTTCCGCAGGTGGCGGATTGCGGTAAATCAGCTTCACCCGCTGGGACAGTTCCGGGTCCTTCCGAATGGCCTGTTCCAATCGCTCCATACCCAGCATCCCGGCCTTATCATTGTCCAAGCATAGGCTGACCTGGGTAACGTGGGGATGATCGTGGAGGAATTGAATCATGGCGCGAGGCGCGGTCCCGCCCAAGGATAGGTAATGGCTGTCCCGCCACTCACCCCCGGACAGCTTCACCAGCGTAGCCAGGGAGAGGGCGTCAATGGGGCTTTCCGCCACAGCCAGCCGGGAACACTTTGGGTCAGCGGCCAGCAGAGAGAAATTGTACCGCTTGTCGCTGCCCTCCGCATCTATCCGAAAGTTGTCCCGCGTTCCCCGCAGGCAGGCGAACCGGGCGCGGCCCGTAGGGTCCCTGCCGACAAAGACGCAGTTCTGATACTTCTGGCTCTCATAAAGCGTACCGGCCTGGATACACGTTTGCAGCAGCTCCGGGTGGATGCCCCGGCCTTGCAGATAGGCCAGCATCATGGAGGGGAACCGGCTGGCCTCCGGGAGTTGAAAGGGCTTCGGAGGCTTCGGCTTGGGCTGCTCCTGGGACGGCGGGGCACGGTAGCCGCAAAGGGCCTCCAC
>CAJUOT010000093.1 GCA_910588135.1 uncultured Oscillospiraceae bacterium
AAATTTCCCCGCTTGCTTCTTAACCCTTTTCCTGTATACTATTTGTATCAATACAAGCAGTACAGTTTGGCGGGCAAAACAAGTTCGGAGGTAATTCATTATGTTTATCTTGGAAGTCAATCACTTGAAAAAAATTTATTCTACCCGTTTTGGCGGACAAAAAGTGCAGGCCCTGGCTGACATAACCTTTCGCGTGAACAAGGGCGAATATGTGGCCATTATGGGCGAGTCCGGCTCGGGCAAGACCACCCTGCTGAACATTCTGGCGGCGCTGGATAAGCCTACTGCCGGGTCGGTTACGTTGGCGGGCCGGGATCTTGCCGCAGTGAAAGAAAAAGAACTGGCCGCTTTCCGCCGGGATAATCTGGGCTTCGTATTCCAGGACTTCAACCTGCTGGACACCTTCTCCCTGCGGGACAACATCCTCCTGCCCCTGGTGCTGGCGGGAAAAAAATATCCGGAAATGAAGCGCCGTCTAATTCCTCTGACCCAGACCCTTGGCATTGAGCCGTTATTGGACAAGTATCCCTACGAGGTGTCCGGCGGGCAGAAACAGCGGTGCGCTGTGGCTCGGGCTCTCATCACTGAGCCCCAGATTGTGCTGGCTGACGAGCCCACCGGCGCGCTGGACTCCCGGGCTGCGGACAGCCTGATGGATTTGTTTTCCCAGATCAACCGGGCGGGACAGACGGTATTGATGGTAACCCACTCCACCGCCGCCGCCAGTCGGGCGGGCCGGGTGCTGTTTATCCGGGACGGTCAAGTGTACCATCAGCTCTACCGGGAAGAGCGCACCGACGGGCAGATGTACCGCCTCATTGCCGAGACTCTCACCCAACTTACCGACGGAGGTGAGAAGCGTGCATAACGGTCTCTATCCCAAGCTGGCGGCCCGGAGCATGAAACAGAACCACCGCTTTTTCGTCCCCTACCTGCTGGCGCTGGCGGGGCTCACCGCCGCCTTTTACACCATGTCCGCCCTGTGTGCCGATCCGGGCGTGCGGCTCATGCGGGGCTTCGACTACGTTATGGTGATGATGCAGATTGGGATGTTCGTGGCAGGGGTGCTGTCCACCGTGCTGCTGCTGTACATCAACAGCTTTTTGATGAAGCAGCGAAAAAAGGAGCTGGGCCTGTATAACATCCTGGGCATGGGCAAGGGAAATATCGCTCTAATCCAGTGCTGGGAGAGCCTGTACACCGCCGTCCTCGGCATTGGCGGCGGGCTGGCGCTGGGCGTGATCTTCCACAAGCTGGCCACTGTGGCGCTGGTGAAACTGCTGAAGTTCTCCATCCCTTTCCACACCTCTTTCTTCCTGTCCGCTATGGTTAAAACCGCGGTGTTTTTTGGGTTTCTGCTTCTGCTGGTCCTGGTTATCAACCTGTTCCGGGTAAGAATATCAAATCCCATTGAGCTGCTCCATGGCGGTGCTGTGGGGGAAAAGGAGCCCCGTACCCACATTCTGCTGGCAGCTGTGGGCGTACTGTGCCTGGGTTTGGGCTATGCCATCGCTGTCACTGTCAAAGATCCCGCCCTAGCCCTGATGTTCTACTTCCTGGCAGTACTGCTGGTGATCATCGGCACCTATTGCCTGTTCACCACCGGCAGTATTGCCCTGCTGAAAATGCTGCGAAAAAACAAGCAGTTCTACTACCAAACCGGCCATTTTATCGGCGTGTCCGGGATGCTCTACCGTATGAAGCGCAACGCCGTGGGCCTAGCCAACATCTGCATCCTGTCCACCATGGTGATGGTGATGATCTCGGGCACCCTGGCCCTCTACCTGGGGCAGGGTGAGCTCATCGCCGCCCAGTACCCCGCCAGCCTGAACATGACCATCGGGTTCGACCCGGTGGAGCAGGCGCCCAATCTGAACGGGGCGGCTAAACTGGCCGAGGGCTTCGCCCAGGAGCACAGCGTCCCCGTCTCCAGCCTGCGCTCGGGGCAGTATCTGCGCTTTGTGGGCAGTGAGACACAGGACGGCTACCCCTTCCCCGACTCCAAGCCGGGCTACTCCACCGCAACCAACAGCGACAACACCCTGAACCGCACCTTCTTTATTCTCACCGCCGAGGACTACGCAGGGCTGTCGGGACAGCCCACCCCCGCCATCGCCCCTGGGCAGACAGCGGTTTGCGGCGAAGGGCCCAGGTGGGAGTCCTTTCCCTTTTCCAATGTGGAGGGCGGCTCCCTGACCTTCGCCGCCGCCCCCTCTCTGCCCGCCCTGCCTGTGCTGTCTACCACCAACAACATGACCGAGCCTGTGTGCCTGGTGGTGGCGGACGAGGGGCAACGCACCGCCCTGCGGGAGGTTGTCCAGTACAATTTTACCGCCCGCGCCCTGGTGCTGGTGGAGCTGGACTGTTCCGCCGAGGAGGAGCTTGCCCTGGTGGACGCCTGGTCGGACAAAACCATATCGGACGGGCAGTTCTTCGACGGCACCGGCACCTGGGAGTACTGGCGGGTGGAATCTCGGGCCGAGATGGCGGTAGATGGCTACGCTATGGCTGGTGGATTCCTGTTCCTGGGCATCATTCTAGGTGTAATTTTTCTCATGGCCACAGTGCTCATCATCTATTACAAACAGGTGTCCGAGGGCTACGAGGATCAGGGCCGCTTCGAGATCATGCGCAAGGTGGGTCTGAGCCAGCGGCAGGTAAAATCCTCCATCCGGGGGCAGGTGCTCATCGTGTTCTTCCTGCCCATCATGGTGGCGGCAGTTCACATCCTGTTTGACTTTAATCTGGTGGCCAGAATGCTTACCATGTTCGGGGTGCGCAACATCGCCACGGTGGCGGTGTGTACTGGTGCCACGTTGCTTGCTTTCCTGGGGGTATATGCCCTGGTGTATCTGCTCACAGCCCGCACCTATTATAAAATTGTCCGCTGATTCCCTGTCCGCCCCAGTTCTTCGGGGCGGACATTTTTCTCTCTTTTTCCCCAGGGTGCTCTTGACGGTTCAATATCCCTGTGCTATGCTATGATTTACGTGCGCCACACAACAGTTAAAGCGAGGAATGAAAATCATGGCATTGTTCAAAGGCCGCCCAGGCGCCCAAAGCCCGTCGCTGACCGAAGGCTCTATTGTTCGGGGAATTCTCTCTTTTGCCCTTCCCCTCTTTCTAGGCCAGCTGCTCCAGCAGCTTTACAATTTGGCCGATGCCTGGGTGCTGGGCAATTTTGCCGACAACGGGGCTTTCGCTGCCGTCAGCTCCGGGGGCAGCCTCACCTTTCTGGTCATCGGTTTTTTCAACGGCATTGCCATCGGTGGCGGTGTCGTTATCTCCCGGTATTACGGGGCCAAGGACGAGGAAAACGTGGTTCGGGCTATCCACACCAACTTTCTCTTTGGCATCATTGCCTCAGTGCTGTCCACGGTGGTGGGGCTGCTGCTGGTGCCCCAGCTGCTGCTGCTCATGAATACGCCGGAGTCAGTGCTGCCCTACTCACTGACCTATTTCCGCATCTATTTCGGCGGGGTGTTCACCGTCATCCTCTATAACATCTGCATGGCCATTATGCGTTCCCTGGGGGACAGCCTGCATCCGCTGTATTACCTTATTATCTCCTCCATACTGAACATGGCGCTGGATCTGCTGTTTGTGGCGGTGTTTGACTGGGGGGTGGCAGGGGCCGCCATCGCCACCGTCCTCACCCAGGGGATCAGTTTCCTGCTCTGCCTGTGGAGGATGTGCAGACTGACAGACTACACCCGGCTGGATTTCAGCAAGCTGCGTGTCTATCCCGGCATTCTCTCCCAAGTAATCCGCCAGGGTCTGCCTACCGGCGTACAAAATTCCGTCATCAGCATCGGCAACCTGGTGGTACAGAGCAATATCAACTCTTTCGGAGAGTACGCCATGTCCGGCCATGGGGCTTACGCCAAGATCGAGGGGCTGGTGTTCCTGCCCATCATGGCTATGTCCATGTCCCTGCCCACTTTTATCAGTCAGAACCTGGGCGCGCGGCAGTACGGCCGGGCCAAGCAAGGCGCTGTATTCGCATTCTCTCCGGCGTGGTGCTGGCGGAGCTGATCGGGGTAGTG
>CAJUOT010000094.1 GCA_910588135.1 uncultured Oscillospiraceae bacterium
ATAACCAAGGCATCGTCAATGTGATGAAAGTCGTCGTCGATACGGAAACCGGCGTAAATTATGTCATGGGCTCTCACAATAAGGCAAACGGCACCGGGATGACCGTGCTGGTGGACGCGGACGGCAAGCCCATCGTCACCCCGATCGGCTGACAGAACCTGTTTACAGAACAAATCCGCATCAATATCACCCTGCCTGTTCGCTTGATATTGTGATTCGGAGGAATCCTCTATGGCAACAAGAAAAAAGACGCGGCAGTCTGCCGAAGAGGCTGTCGACAAGCCATTCCAAGCCCTGCAACGGGAACTTCAGGAAGCGGGGTATCTGGAACAGGACATCACGTTCTCCTCTGCAAGAGCCATTATAGTGGGGTTCCTGTGCGCCCTTCCTTTTGTTGTCCTTTTTGGTGTCATTTACCGCCTGTTTTTGATTGACCGGGCGCAATTATCCGATGCCGGAGGAATCGCGTTCTACATCATGGTTCTTGTCATCGTAGCAGTTTCTGTAATCATTCATGAACTGCTCCACGGTCTGGGGTGGGCGATCTTTGGCAAAAAGGGGTGGACGGCGATACAGTTCAACATCAGCGCCTTGATGCCCACCTGCACCTGCCAGGCAGCATTGACGAAGCGTCAATATCTCGCCGGTGTTCTGGCCCCGTTTTTAGTGCTGGGCCTGGGAAGCGCAATCTTCTTATTGATATATCCGGGAACAATCTCTGTCGTTACTATGATGGTGAATTTTGTGGCGGCGGGCGCCGATCTGATGATTGCGGTTTCTGTTTGCAGGCAGCCGAACGATGTGTTGATCGCAGACCACCCCAGTCAGGCAGGGTATGTGGCATACGGCAAAATCGATGCTTCCTATAAAAAGTAGTCTGCCGCATGGCGGAAAAAGAAAAGAAAAAATATCAATACTCTAACAGGAGGCACATAACCATGGCAACAGAAGTCCAGAAATTCGTCCAGGAGGCGGGATATAAGCCGCTGGAGGACCGCTGCATCATCGTCAAGTACGCCCCGGCAAACCTGAGCGAGCAATTTGCGGCGTTTTTCAACTCAGAATTTTATGTTCTCCAGATGTGTGAACACGAGATCGTCCTGCTCCCCTTCAACACCACATGGGGCAACCTGCGCAAAGACGTATCCTTGGTCCTTCCCTATGGGGACATCCAGTCGGTGGAGCTGGAAGACGCTGCGTTCAACACCGTCATCACCATCCGCACCGTGTCGGACACCATCCGCCTGACCACCCAGCAGGCAGCGCTGAGCGACCTGCGGACTTCCGGCTACTACGCCAGCGTATTTGCCGGCAGCTTCAAAAACTGGCACAAGGAAAACCTGGAGGGGACGCTGGCGGCGCTGAAGGGCTTGGGGAACCGCTGACCCACTTTTAGGCCCAGAACAGGAGAAGAGCGGGTGGAGTCGGTGGAGCGAGCCGTGCCAAAGTTCGCTCATTCCGCTGCTCCCCCTCCCCCACGCGGCCCACTCCGCGGGCCCGCGCGGGGGCTCCTTTTCTTTGTAGGCAGCAGTGCAATTCGCAGCCCCTCACAACGGCGCCTTTTGGCGTAAATGGGTTTGGGCTGTAGTGTCCGATACAAAACGGGCAGTCATTAGCGGAGCCCTTTCCCCACCGGAGGCTAAAACTGCTTTATTTGCGCAAAAGTCTGGTTCAGGGATTGACATTCCAGGCAGGATAACGGTAAAATGTCATACAGTGAATCTGGGAAGCAGGGGGCCGGTCATGCAAAAAATACTGCTGGTGGAAGACGACGCGGCACTGGGGCAGGGTATCTGCCTCACACTAAAAGGCAGTTCTGTCCAGATTCATCTATGCCAGACGCTGGCCCAGGGACGCAGTGCGTTGGAGAACGGTTCCTTTGACCTGCTGATCCTGGATGTCAACCTGCCGGACGGGAGCGGACTCGATCTGCTGCGGGACATTCGGCGCTGTCATTCCAGTATCCCCGTCATCCTGCTCACGGCGAACGATTTGGAAACTGACATTGTCGTGGGCCTGGAATCCGGGGCAGACGACTATATCACCAAGCCCTTCTCCCTGGCCGTACTGCGGGCCAGGGTCAACGCCCAGCTGCGGCGCGGTGCTCCATTGCAGACGGCCGCAATCGAGTTAGATGGGTTCTCCTTTGATTTTGCATGGATGGAATTTCGCAAAAACGGCCGGCTCATCGAACTGAGCAAAACGGAACAGCGGCTGCTGCGGATACTGGTGGAAAACCGGGGCCGCGTTCTGTCCCGTGAGGTGCTCTTGGAGCGGGTGTGGCTGAGCGGCGCGGAGTACGTGGAGGAGAACGCCCTGTCGGTCACTGTCAAGCGTCTGCGGGACAAGCTGGAGGACACGCCCTCCAGGCCCCGCTTTCTGAAAACGGTCTATGGCATCGGCTACACCTGGGCGGTGAATTGACATGACATGGATCACTGCTGTCATCGCCATTTTCGCGGCGGCCGCGCTGGCGGCGGCGGTCTGGAACCGCCTTCATGCCAGGCGCGTCATGAAAAACCTGAACCGTATGCTGGACGCGGCCATGGCGGGGACCTTTCTGGAGCAGGGCTTCGATGAAAGCCTGCTCTCCGCCGTTGAGTCCCGGTTTGCCCACTATCTGGCCGCCAACGCCCTCTCCGCCCAGAAGCTCCAGGGGGAAAAGGACAAGATCAAGGCCCTGATCGCCGACATCTCCCACCAGACGAAGACCCCGGTGGCCAATATCCTGCTGTATACCCAGCTTCTGTCGGAACAGGAGCTCTCCCCGGAGGGCTGGGACTGCGCCGCAGCCCTGGAGGGCCAGGTGGAAAAGCTGCGCGCTCTGGTGGATGCGCTGGTGAAGACCTCCCGGCTGGAGGCGGGCATACTGGCCCTGCACCCCAAGGCAGGGCCGCTGGCACCCATGCTGGAAGATGCGGCGGCTCAGTTTATCCCAAAAGCGGCGGAGAAGGGGATCACCCTGACGCTGGCCTCTACGGACGCCCAAGCGGTCTTTGACCCCAAATGGACAGCGGAGGCCGTATGCAACCTGTTGGACAACGCGGTAAAATACACGCCTGCCGGTGGGACGGTCACGGTCGAGGTCATCCCCTACCAGATGTTCTGCCGCGTCAACGTCACGGACAACGGTCCCGGCATCCCGGAGGCGGAGCGGGCAAAGGTGTTCCAACGCTTCTACCGCTCCCCCGCCGTCTACGAGACCGAGGGCGTGGGAATCGGCCTGTATCTGACCCGCCAGATTGCGGAGGGGCAGGGCGGGTATGTCAAGGTGTCCTCCCTGCCGGGCCGGGGAAGCTGCTTCTCCCTCTATCTGCCCCGAAGCTGAAATCTTTCCAATGTGTAAGATTTTAGAAAGAACCCGGAAAGATTTCTGTGTTAAAGTCTGTATCGTGGAGAAACGGTACAGACTTTAATCGTATGGAGGTGCGTTTTTATGGCCATTTTGGAGACCCATGACCTGCGGAAGATATATGGAGCCGGCGACACGGAGGTCCGGGCCCTGGACGGCGTGGACCTGACGGTGGAGAAAGACGAGTTCGCCGCCATTGTGGGCACGTCCGGCTCGGGCAAGTCCACCCTGCTGCATATGCTGGGCGGGCTGGACCGGCCTACATCCGGCACCGTCACCGTGGACGGGCGGGATCTTTCCGCCCTGAAGGACGAGGCCCTCACCATTTTCCGGCGGCGGAAGATCGGCTTCGTCTTCCAAAACTACAACCTGGTGCCGGTGCTGAATGTGTATGAGAACATCGTCCTGCCCATCCAGCTGGACGGCGGACAGCCGGACAAGGCATACATGAATCAGATTATTGAGACCCTGGGCCTGGAATCCAAACTGCAAAGCCTGCCCAACAACCTCTCCGGCGGACAGCAGCAGCGGGTGGCCATCGCCCGCGCGCTGGCGGCGAAGCCTGCTATCATTCTGGCGGACGAACCCACAGGCTATATACAGTTAGTACAACACGCCTATAAAAAAGAAAGTCCTTTGACCT
>CAJUOT010000095.1 GCA_910588135.1 uncultured Oscillospiraceae bacterium
AAGGTGGTGTGGCGGCAGTGGTCGGACCAGTAGGTGTCCACCACCCGCACCTCGGTGATGGTGGGGTCCCGGCGCTCCCAGTCCCGGAAGTAGTTCTGGAGAAATTTCAGGTCGTCCAGATCCATGGCCAGCCCCAGGCTGTCCAGCTCCCTCCGGAGGCCCGCCTCGTCCAGCCGGATAAAGCCGTCCAGCACCGCCACACGGTCTGGGGCGCCATAGCTGCGCTCCAGGGTGTCCGGCTTGTCCAGGGACGCCTCCCGGCACTCCACGGGGTTGATGAGGTAGCCCTTCACCTTGTCCAGCTCCTCCCGGGACAGCTCCCCCTCCAGCACGTACACCTTGGCGTAAGCGACCAGGGGCCTCTCCCCGCCGGTCATCAGCTGGATGCACTGGGCCGCGGAGTCGGAGCGCTGGTCGAACTGCCCCGGCAGGGCCTCCACCGCCAGCAGGCTGTGGGCCCCGGCGGGGCGGGGGAAGTCCCCGTCATGCACCTCGTCCACCTGGGGCTCGGCAAACACCGCGCCCTTCGCCTGCCCGTACACACCGGGGCCGACGCCCTCCACGTCATACCGGTGGAAGACGGTCAGCCCGCACAGCCCTTCCACCCCCAGCTGCTCCCGCAGGTCCCGGCACAGGCCCCGGGCCTCCACGTCGAAGCCGGGGCGCTTGCGGACAAAGCAGCGGAATACTTGGCTTTTGCTCTGGTTCATGGTCTATTTCTCCTTCACCCGGCGGGATACCCGACGGAAAAACTTACGGCTCTAAGGGGTGGTCCACTCCTCGATCCGGTAAAACGGATTGGCCCTGGTGGGCTGGAGCCCGGACACCATCCCCCACCGCACCAGCAGGGAGCCCCGCTTGAAGCACACCGGGGCAATGGGCGCGTCCTGGGCAAACAGCGCCCACAGTTCCTTGGCGGCCTGGACGCGCGCCGCTCCCCGGGCCGCCCGCCACGTCCCCAGGGCCTGGGTGAGCTCCCAGTTGGCGTACTCCCCGTAATTCAGCGCCCCGTCCAGCAGGGGAGAGGGGTCGAAATCCCCGGTGAGCCGCACCTCGCCCAGGTACAGGTCAAACTGCCCCGCGGCCAGGGCGGCGGTATAGCCGCTCCAGGACAGCGAATTCACCGTCACGCCCACCCCCAGCGACCTGAGGGCGGCGGCCACCTCCTCCGCCACCGACTGCCGGCTTTCGTTGTCGCTGTTCACCAGCAGGGTGACCTCCAGCGGCGTGCGCCGGTGGTAGCGCAGGCCGTCCTCCTCGTTGAGCTTGTAGCCCGCCTGCTCCAGCAGCCCGGCGGCGGCCTCCAGGTCATAGCCCAGCAGGGCGGCGCTCTCCCCGTCGTAGTCCCCGCACAGGGGGGACACCGGCAGGCAGGCGGGGTCGGCATGGCCGGACAGCAGGGTCTGCGCCGCCCCCTCCCGGTCAACCGCCCGGGAAAACGCCTGCCGCACCAGGCTGGACTGGCACGGCCCCGACGACGCCCGGAACCCCACGTACAGCAGGCTGGTGGTGGGGTAATCGCAGGTCTCATAGCTGCTGGAATAGCCCAGGGCATAGGGGTCGGAGAACTCGGTGGTGACGGCGGTGACCCCGCCGCTGTCAAAGGAGGCAATGCGCTCGTCCGCCCCGGTCACCGGCGTGAGAGGGATGGTGGCATAGGGCAGGGCGGAGGCGGCGCGGTGGTAGGGGTTGGCCTGGAGGGACATCCGCTCCTTCCCGCCCTCATAGCGGTAGCAGCCCGTGCCCAGGGGGGGCGCGCCCTCTCCCTGCTCCAATACGATGGGCACGTCCAGCAGGGCGGGCAGGCTGCCGTTGGGGGAGGACAGGTACACCGTCAGGGTGGCGTCGTCCCCGGCCGACACCCCGGTGACCCCGGCCAGCCGCGCGGCGTAAGGGCCGCCCGCCCGGGCGGCGTTGAGCGACGCGGCGGCGTGCCCCGCGGTCAGCGGCGTCCCGTCAGAGAACAGCACCCCCGCATTCAGCGTAAAGCTCCAGCTGTACCCGTCTGCGCTGGGCGCGCCGGAGGCGGCCAGCACCGGCTGGGGGACAAACCGGTTGTCCAGCTCGTACAGCCCCTGGTACACCAGCCCCGTCAGCTCCCGGTTCACCTGATTGTCCCCGGTGATGGGGTGGAGGGTGGACGCGGGGTCGTAGCCCAGGCTGAAGCGCACCGGTCCCGGCGCGGGAGAGGCGGCGGGGGGGAGGCTGGGGCTGGCGGAGGGGGAGGGCTGGGGGGCGTCCCCCCCGCAGCCCGGCAGGGCCAGCAGGCAGGCCGCCAGCAGCAGGGCGAGGACCCGTCTCATACCAGCTGGATGGCCGCGGCCATGGAGCCCCGGCTGGTGCCCAGCCTCCGGTGGCTCCAGAATTTTTCCGAGTCGCAGGAGGTGCACACCCGGCTCACCGCGATGTGGGCCGGGTCCAGCCCCGCCTGCTCCAGCCGCATGGCGTTGATTCCCTTGAGGTCCACGGCAAACTTGCCGTTCTCCTTGATCTTGATGTGCTGGAGAACCGCGGTGGACAGGGCGGCGGTCATGGCGTTGGGCACGTCCTCATGGGTCTCAAAGCAGTCGGGGCCGATGCCGGGGCCAACGGCGGCCAGGATATTCTCCGGCCGGCAGCCGAACACATCGCCCATCCGCGCCACGGCGGCGGTGGCGATGCCGGCGGCGGTGCCCCGCCAGCCCGCGTGGACGGCGGCGATCACCCGCCGCTCCGGGTCGTAAAACAAAATGGGGATGCAGTCGGCGGAGTAGGCCACCAGCGCCACCCCAGGCAGGTCGGTCATCAGGCCGTCCGCCTCGTAGCCCGCCTTGTCGTAGGGGTCGGCCTTCACGTCGGCGGTGGTGATGCAGCGCACCACGCCCCCATGGACCTGGTTGGTCATGGCGATCCGCCCGCCGTCCGCGCCGATGGCCTTGAGGAACCGGCGGTAGTTTTCCCGGACGTGGTCCGGGTCGTCCCCCCGCGCCGTGCCCAGGTTCAGGGATTCCCACATCCCCCGGGACACGCCGCCCTTACGGGTGGAGAAGCCGTGGACCGCGCCCCCGGCGGCGTCCATGCCATCGGAGGAAAAGAAGGTCACGCCGTTACAGGTGCGCTCCATAATTTCCATTTTCATACTCCTCTCGCAGCAGGCCATACCAATAGATATCCTTCCAGGCTCCATCCCGTCCCAGGCCGTGGCGGCGCTGAACCCCTTCCCGGACCATCCCCAGCCGTTCCAGCAGGGGGACGGCCCGGGCGGTATCCTCCGTCTGAGCGATCACCTTGTGGGCGTCCAGGGCGGTGAAGGCATATTCCAGCAGCGCCCGGCTGGCCTCCCGGGCCAGCCCCTTCCCCCAGCAGTCCCGGCGCAGCACCCAGCCCAGCTCGTAGATGCCGGGGGCGTCCACCTGGTTGAACAGCAGGTAGCCCGCCAGGGGGCCGCCCCGCAGCTGGGCTGCAAACCCTCCCGGCGGCGTGCGCTCCACGCAGAACTCCCGCAGGAATTCCTCCGTCCCCTCCCGGGTCATGGGGGCCATGTGCGCCATGGTCTCCTCATCCCGGAAGATGTCCCACAGGGCGGGCAGGTCGTCCATGGCAAAGTTCCGGACAATCAGCCGGTCTGTCTCCAGGCGCATCGGCTTACGCGTCCTTATGATATTCCGCGCAGGTGCATTTTTTCCATTTCAAGCCGCTGCCGCAGGGGCAGGGGTCGTTGCGGCCGATCTTGGCCACCTTTTTCACCGGCTGTTTCTTCACCGTGCCGTCCGCTCCGCCGGACTGGCCGGTGATCCTGGCCACCCGCTCCCGCTTGAGCTCCTCGTTGGTCTTGATGCGCGCCAGGAACAGCCGGCGCAGGGTCTCCTCCTGGATGGCGGCGATCATCTGCTCGAACATATCGAAGCCTTCCCGCTTGTACTCCACCACCGGGTCGGACTGGCCGTAGGCCCGCAGGCCGATGCCCTGGCGCAGCTCGGTCATGGCGTCGAT
>CAJUOT010000096.1 GCA_910588135.1 uncultured Oscillospiraceae bacterium
GATGCTGGTGCTGTTCCTGTTGCTGGCCTTTTTGGAGGACGTGGGCTATATGGCCAGAGTGGCATTCATCATGGACCGGCTGTTCCGGCGGTTCGGCCTGTCTGGCAAATCTTTTATCCCCATGCTGGTGGCGACCGGCTGCAGCGTGCCTGGGGTGATGTCCGCCCGCACCATCGACCAGGACCGGGACCGGAAGATGACCATTATGACCACTTGCTTTATCCCATGCAGCGCGAAAATGCCCATCATCGGCCTGTTTGCCGGGGCACTGTTTGGCAAGTCGGTGTGGGTGGCGGTGTCCGCCTATTTCATCGGCGTGGGGGCGGTGGTGATCTCGGGGCTGATGCTGAAAAAGTTCCGGGCCTTCTCCGGCGAGCCCGCCCCCTTCGTCATGGAGCTGCCCGCCTACCATCTGCCCTCCGCGGCCAACGTGCTGCGCACCACCGGCGACCGGGGCTGGTCCTTTGTGAAGCGGGCGGGGACGGTGATCTTGCTGTCTACTGTGATCTTGTGGTTCCTCCAGAGCTTCGGATTTGTGGGCGGGACCTTCGGCCTGGTGCCGGACAGTGACTTCTCTCTGCTGGCCACCATCGGCCGGATGATGGCGGTGCTGTTCCTTCCCTTGGGCTTTGGACACTGGCAGACCTCTGTAGCCACCATCACGGGGCTCATCGCCAAGGAAGAGGTAGTGGCCACCCTCCAAGTGCTGTATCCGGGGAACCTGTACATGAACCTGGCCGGGGTGTTCAACGGCCCGTCGGCCTATGCTTTCATGATCTTTAACCTGCTGTGCGCCCCCTGCTTCGCCGCTATGGGTGCCATCCGGCGGGAGATGAACAGCTCTCGTTGGACGTGGGCCGCCATCGGCTATATGTGCGGCTTCGCTTACGTGATCTCCCTGATCGTTTATCAACTGGGCGGACTGCTGACGGGTGTGGTGGCGTTCAATCTGTTTACGGTTGTGGCATTGGCCCTGCTGGCGGGACTGCTGTATCTGCTGTTCCGCCCCTCCCCCAAGTCCGTCAATGCAGGGGGGAGGGTATGATATGGTAGAGTATTTCAGGGAAAACTGGGGCAATATCCTGGTGCTGGCCCTGATCGCCATGGTGATGATCGCTGTGGTCTGGAGCCAGAAGAACGGGCGCAAAAACGGCAAGTCAGGCTGCAGGTGCGGCTGCGGCGGCTGTCCTTCCAAAGGGATCTGCCATCCCAATTCATAAGACCAGGGCCCCGGAAACCTAGCTTCCGGGGCCCTGTTACACAAGACGCACAATGTTTGATCTTATATCTACCGCTCACATTTCCAATAGGCCACGCTATAGGGTGGCAACTCGCTGCCTCCGCCAAAGTCGTGCTCTTGTCCGGTGAGCAGATCCACTGCCCGCCCGCAGCCCGCATCAAAGTGGGCCCAGTATGACTGGCTGTCCGCATTTACAGCTACCAGAACCCGCTCGTTGTCCGTCCGGCGCTGGAATACAGCCTGTTTGTTGGTCAGCACCAAGTCCTGGAAATCTCCCCAGCACAGGGCCTCGCTCCCCCTATGGGCCTTTGCCATGGCGGCGATCCGGTCAGTGAGGCTGTTCCACTCCGGGTGGTCGAAAGAGGGCCGCAGGGCGCCGTCTCCATGGGACTTGTCGCCTTGAGCCCCCCACTCGCTGCCGTAATACAGGCATGGAATCCCCGGCATCCCAAACAGTACGCCGTATAGCAGGGGCAGATGGGCCGGATTTTGCAGAATGGTGGCAATCCTCGTCACATCGTGGTTATCAGCAAAACACAGCAGATGCTTTCCCTTATACAGTGTCCATTGCTCTGGACCGAACTGGCGCTTTAAGCTGTGGACGATCTCGAACAGGTTCATAGAGTTGAAGCTGGAGTAGAGCCCCTTATAGCACTCGTAGTTGGTGCAGGAATGGAGCAGGCCGCCCCCAACCCACTGATTATAGTCTCCGTGGAGAGTTTCGCCAACCAAGAAAAACTCCGGCTTCAATTCCTCGCAGAAAGCGCGCAGGCGGCGGAGAAAATCTCTGTCCAGGCAGTAGGCTACATCCAGGCGCAGGCCGTCAATGCCAAACTCGTCCGCCCAGAATCTCACCGTGTCCAGCAGGTAGTCCACTACGGCGGGGTTGCGCAGATTGAGCTTCACCAGTTCAAAGTGGCCCTCCCAACCCTCGTACCAGAAGCCGTCATTGTAGTTGGAATTGCCGTCGAAGCTGATATGGAACCAGTCCTTGTAGGGGGAGTCCCACTTTTTTTCCTGTACATCCCGGAAAGCCCAGAAGCCCCGGCCCACATGATTGAATACCCCGTCCAGCACTACCTTGATACCGTGGTCATGAAGGGTGCGGCACACTTTGGCAAAGTCCTCATTTGTCCCAAGGCGGCAGTCGAGCCTGCGGTAGTCACGAGTGTCGTAACCATGGTGGTCGCTCTCAAAGACAGGGCACAAATAGACTGCATTTGCCCCCAGTTTTTCTATATGTTCAGCCCATTCTCCAATCTTTCCGATGCGGTTTACAAGAATACCGTCATTTTCCCTGGGAACTCCGCAGAACCCCAGGGGATAAATTTGGTAAAATACGCTGCGTTCCGCCCACATTGGCGTCACATCCTCTCTCATGTGCTGGCGCGGCCATTCAGGCCTGCGAGGGCTAAGTATAGCAGAAACCAGCCCGGAATGCAAGCTATTGCGGTTGACATTCCATGCGGCTGAGTAAAACGCGCATCTGGGCGGCTTCTCGCCGTGTCTGGGCAGAAATAGAACGGAGAATGGGCACTAATTCTATAGAGATGTCATACTTCAGCGCGTTTTCCGCCATGCGCAGCCCCCCCAGGTGATGGGGGATCATCCCGCGCAGAAATACAGCCTCTACTCGATTGCTTTCTGGGACAGAGCCCATTCTGGCATACATCTCTCGGGAAATGAGATCCATCCGCCGCTGGTAAAGCCGCAAATCCATCTGGGGGTTGGTGAGTTGGCCGCAGACGCTCAGGACGGCTTCCATCTGTTCCATATTCCGGGTCTGCTCGCGGATGAAGCCTTGAGCAAGCCGCCGGGTGGGAGTGCTGTCGGCGAAGCGCAGGATGTTGCGGGCCATTTGAACTGTTGACCTGTGGTAGGGAATCATTTGGACAATGAGGTTGTGGGAGATGCTCCGGGTAAGGCCGGCGGCAGCCATTGCCTGGATCATTTCATCCAGGGTCTGGTGGTAGCAGCACAGATAGGTTTTTGCGTTTTCGCTGAGCAGGCAGGTGTTTTTCATAAATTGCCCTCCTTTGCCCTATTCTATGAAGGAAAAAAGAAGGACGTTCAAAAAGCGGCGGTCATCCTGACCGCCGCTTTTCTTAAACCTGTTCCTTTCCGATATCAAAGGCGTGGAGCCAGTCCGACTTCAATAAAAACAGCAGGAATACCGTTGAGCTGAGAGACCAGGTGAGGGGATAGGCCCAGGAGATGGTGGCAAACACAGGGAATACCCGGGTGGCCAGGGTAACGTAGGCAACCCGGACACAGCACCAGAAAGCCAGCATGGTGACCATGGGGATGAAAGACTTGCCGCACCCCCGCAGCACACCGGCGGCGCAGTGGGAAAAGGCCAGCAGGAAGAAAAACGGCGCCACCACCCGGGCCTGTATGGCGCCAAATTGAATGGCCTCCGGCTCGTCCACAAAAAAGCGGAGGGCAGGGGGGGCAGCGAAGAGGAACACTACCCCGATCAGCTCCGCCAGCACCACGCCGGAGAGAATGCCGAATACAGCGCCTTGCTTGGCCCGGCCGTACTGCCGCGCGCCCAGGTTCTGAC
>CAJUOT010000097.1 GCA_910588135.1 uncultured Oscillospiraceae bacterium
TCCAGGCCGGCCACCATGCGCAGGGTGGTGGACTTGCCGCAGCCGGAGGGGCCGACCAGCACGATGAACTCCTTGTCGCCGATGTCCAGGCTGAACTTCTGGACGGCGATGACGCCCTGCTCCGTAACCTGCAGGTTGGTCTTCTTCTCGGGCTCGCCTTTTTTCTTCTTCGCCTTCTTCTGGTCGCCGCTGTGGGGATAGATCTTCATGATGTTCTTCAGGGACAAACCGGCCATAGTACCCGACTTTGATGGAGCGGCCTCCGCCCTCTCCACCTCGCTCCCGGGCGCGTGCGTCCCGGGAACCTTGCGACAGGTCTCCACACTGCCGCACCGCAAGTCGCAGCGGTGTTTTTTCCTCCTTTTTTCAGTACCGCAGGCTATTGGAATGGAGTAGCCTGCGGCCCGTCAAATTGGCGCCCCCTCGGACGGGCGCTAGTATGGACAGGCGGGGCGCGGCCCCGCCAGAGCCACCGGAAAGAACTGCTTTTTCTCCTATAAAAACATAGCACATCTTCCGCCGGATTGTCAAGGGAAAACCGGGCCGTTTCCGCTGTTTTTTTGTCTGTCTGCCCATATTTTCCCACCCGGCCCGCCGCGCCGTCCGCCTGCCAATCCCCCCACAAATTTTCATCAAAAATCTGCCCCGCCGCGCCTTGACGGCATGGGCGGGACACGGTATAATTCAAACGTAGTGAACTGACATTTTTTTAACAGTCCAATTTGGAGGAGGAACCGCCATGCGTCATTACGAAACTTCCGTCCAGGAGCTGAAGGACAAGGTACTTACCGCCGTGGCCCGCCTGGCCTGGAACGACAAGCTCCAGTCCAGCGAGATTCTGGACATACCCGAGGAGATCATCCCCGGCCCGGAAGCCCAGATGCGCTGCTGCATCTACAAGGAGCGCGCCATTGTGGGCAGCCGGGTGAAGATGGCCATGGGGGGCGACCGGGCCAACCCCAATCTGGTGGAGGTGCTGCCCATCGCCTGCGACGAGTGCCCCGTCACCGAGATCAGCGTGGGGCCCAGCTGCCGCGGCTGCATCGCCCACCGCTGCATGGAGGCCTGCCCCAAGGGCGCCATCCGCATTGAGAACCACCGCTCCGTCATCGACCACTCCAAATGCATCCTGTGCGGCAAGTGCGTGGCCGCCTGCCCCTACGGCGCCATCACCAAGAATATGCGCCCCTGTGAGCGGGGCTGCCCCGTCAAGGCCATCTCCATGGGGGAGGATCGCAAGGCCAGCATCGACGCCAACAAGTGCATCTCCTGCGGCGAGTGCGTGGTCCAGTGCCCCTTCGGCGCCATTATGGACAAGTCCTACATTGTGGATGTGATCCAGATGCTCATGGGCGCGGACAAGTGGGGCCTGCACGTCTACGCCATCCTGGCCCCCTCCTTCGTGGGCCAGTTCAACTGCACCCCCGGCCAGATGGTTTCCGCCCTGAAGGAGATGGGCTTCTACGACGTGGGCGAGGTGGCGCTGGGCGCCGACCTCACCGCCAAGGCGGAGGCCGCCGAGTTTGATGAGCGCGGCGGCGAGCCCATGACCTCCTCCTGCTGCCCCGCCTTCGTGGCCTATGTGGAGCGGCATATGCCCGACATGGTGTCCAAGGTGTCCACCACTCCCTCCCCCATGGTCATGCTGGGCCGGTATATCAAGGACCGGGACCCCCTGGCCCGCGTGGTCTTCATCGGCCCCTGCGTGGCCAAGAAGCGGGAGTTCCACCTGGGCCGCACCCGCTCGTCGGTGGACCTGGTCATCACCTTCGAGGAGCTGTACTCCATGATGACCGCCAGGGAGATCGACGTGACCGCCATGCCGGAGGCCCCCCTGGACCACGCCAGCGGCTTTGGCCGCAGCTTCGCGGCCAGCGGCGGCGTGGCGGCGGCGGTGGGTCAGGCCCTCAAGGAGATGGGCAGCGCCGTGGAGGCCAGAACCCTGCCCTGCTCCGGCATTGAGGAGTGCAAGCTGGCCCTGCTCAAGATGTCCAAGGGCGTCCTGCCCGAGAACTTCATCGAGGGCATGGCCTGCGTGGGCGGCTGCGTCCAGGGCCCCGCCGTCATCATGCGCAGCCCCAAAAACAAAGCCGAGGTGGCCAAGCACGCCAAGCAGGCCGGGGACCGCACCATCAACGGCGCGGTGAACCAGGCCGGCGGCACCGGCGAGACCGGCACCAGCGAGAAAAAGCCCGGCGGCGCGGTGGAGAAAAACCGGGTGGCGGTGGAGTGACCCGCCCAGACCCGGCAAAGGCATAGACAGGCGAAGGGCCGCTCGGAACATCCGGGCGGCCCTTCTTTTTCCGCCCAGGCCCTTGCAATCCCCCCATTTTTCCTATATAATGTTTTGACTTGAAAAAAATCCTCACCCAAGGGAGTGTTCGCATTGAAATACGATTTCGCCGCCATCGAGCCCAAGTGGCAAAAGCGCTGGGAGGAGGCCAAGGTGTACGCCGCCCAGGACGGCAGCGCCAAGCCCAAGTTCTACGGCCTCATCGAGTTCCCCTACCCCTCCGGCCAGGGGCTCCACGTGGGCCATCCCCGGCCCTTCACCGCCATGGACATCGTCACCCGGAAAAAGCGGATGGACGGATATAACGTGCTCTATCCCATCGGGTTCGACGCCTTCGGCCTGCCCACGGAGAACTACGCCATCAAAAACCACGTCCACCCGGCCATTGTGACGAAGCAGAACATTGAGAACTTCACCCGCCAGCTGAAAATGCTGGGCTACGGCTTTGACTGGGACCGGGTGGTGGACACCACCGACCCCAGCTACTACAAGTGGACCCAGTGGATTTTCCTCCAGCTGTTCAAGAAAGGGCTGGCCTACAAGGCCACCATGCCGGTGAACTGGTGCACCTCCTGCAAGTGCGTGCTGGCCAACGAGGAGGTGGTGGAGGGGGTGTGCGAGCGGTGCGGCTCCCCCGTCATCCGCAAGGAGAAGAGCCAGTGGATGCTGAAGATCACCCAGTATGCCCAGCGGCTCATCGACGATCTGGACGACCTGGATTTCATCGAGCGGGTGAAAATTCAGCAGCGCAACTGGATCGGCCGGTCCACCGGCGCAGAGGTCACCTTCAAATCCACCGCCGGGGACGACATCGTGGTGTTCACCACCCGGCCCGACACCCTGTTCGGCGCCACCTATATGGTGCTCTCCCCCGAGCATGAGCTGGTGCGGGGCTGGCTGGAGTCCGGCAAGCTGGCCAACGCGGACGAGGTGAAGGCGTATCAGAAGGCCGCCGCCTCCAAGTCCGACCTGGAGCGCACCGAGCTCAACAAGGAAAAGACCGGCGTGTGCCTGGACGGCGTGCGGGGGGTCAACCCCGTCAACGGCCGGGAGATCCCCATCTTCATCTCCGACTACGTGCTGTCCACCTACGGCACCGGGGCCATCATGGCCGTCCCCGCCCACGACGACCGGGACTGGGAGTTCGCCAAAAAGTTCGGCTGCGAGATCATCGAGGTGGTGTCCGGCGGCGAGGACGTGCAGAAGGCCGCCTTCACCGCCAAGGACGAAACGGGCATTCTGGTCAACTCCGACTTCCTCAACGG
>CAJUOT010000098.1:0-1516 GCA_910588135.1 uncultured Oscillospiraceae bacterium
AAAATGCTTGTTGGGGTTGCACCCCAAACCCGCCGGAAGCCTCTGGACACCGTGTCCAGAGGCTTCTGTCTGCGGCCCCGTCGCTATCGCTCCTGGGCCTTACTCTCCCGCCCGTCAGACAGGCCGAGGAGGTGATCGACGTTGGCCTTGACCGCCACCGCCTCCCGCATTCCCTGTTGTGCCGCCCGGTATTGGGCGTAGAGCTTTTTCTTCCGCTCCGCCAGCTCCCGGCGCTCCTTTTTCAGCGCGTCCATCCTGGGGAGCTTGGCCCCGCCCAGAATGTCGTTAATCGCCGCCTTTGCCGCCCGATAGGAGGCCAGCGCCTCCTCATGCTCCGCCAGATACTTCTTGCTGTACCGGGCGGCCTTGTAGCCGTCGAATACGGGCCGGGTCTTGGCGTAGTCCACCACGGCCCCCATGAGTTTTGTGGTGGAGGCCAGCCGCTCCTCCACTCCCCGCAGCTCCCCGGCCAGGGCGTGGGCCCGGTCCACCGCCTCCGCCGTCCGCTCCGCCAGGGCGTCATAGTCGGTCAGCCCGTTCTCCTGGAGAAACTGGAGGGCGGCGGCCATCTGTTTGAGATTGTATATTTTTGCCCACCGCTCATAGCCTGGGCCCTTGCCCTGGGCCATACGCTGCTGAATGTCAATAATCAGATTGACGCGCCGGGGAGCCGCCGAACGGGGCCGCCCCTGGGCGGGCTTGCGGACGGGGGCCCGCCCGTCGATCACCGCCTCCACGTCCTCCGGGCCGTAGCCGTCCCCCAGGGTGGAAGCCCGGAAGCGGGTGGCCCGGTCCTGGCCGGGAAGCCGGAACGAGATTACCCCGCCCCGGCCCCGCTTCACCTGGACCCCCGCCGCCTCCATCCGCCGGAGGAACCCGGCAAAGTCGGCGGGCCGATCTGCCAGGGCCCCGTCTATGATCCCCCGCAGCTGCTCCTTGTAGGAGGGAGGCCGGGACGCGCCCAGCCATTGGCCGTAGTGCCGGAATTTTCCCTTGCTATGGAGCTTGGGGTTTTTGATAACGGACAGGTCATGCTCCAGGCATATCCGGTCGGACAGCCGCCGCAGGGCGCGGGCAGAGCCTAAAAAATCCCGGTATTTCCGGGTGCAGTCAAGGGTGGTGGAGTTGTAGTAAATATGGACGTGGGGGTGGGGGCGGTCCGCGTGGGACACCACGAAGAAAGCGTGCTTCCCCTTGGTCCAGCGCATCGCCAGCTCATAGCCGATGTTCAGCGCCTCCTCCGGGTCCAGCTCCCCAGGGGGGAACGATTGGCGGATCTGATAGCACAGCACGTCGGCGTCCCGTTTCTGCTCCCGGCCCGTGATTGCTTTATACCGGGCCTTGCTCAAAAGAAATTCGCTGTCAGCCGTGAGGGGGTCGCACTCATAGGAGCGGATCAGGGCCCCGTCCAGGGTCTTTTCCGGGTTCTGGCCGTAGTCGAAGCGGTCCGACAGAGAGGCCAGGATCGACTTGTCCCCGCTGATATGGTGGGTTATAAGACGGGTCGTCGCCAGGG
>CAJUOT010000098.1:1616-3213 GCA_910588135.1 uncultured Oscillospiraceae bacterium
CCACCTGGGCCATGCGCTCCTGGATTTGCCGCTGCTCCTCCGGCGTCACCATGACGTGGAGATGGACGGAGCGTCGGCGCTTCTTTCCCGCCACGGCTACCGCTCGCCCCGGTCCGGGGCCTCCCTTTTTGGGCTGGGCGGGGCCTGCCGTTCCTGGGCCTGCCGCCCCGCCTCCTGCATCTGCCGGGAAATGGAGGGTTTCCGCTCCATGCGTTTCCCCACAGCCGGGTTGTCCTTGGAGGGCCGCAGCTCATAGTCCGCCATATCCTTTTCCGACAGGGGCCGCGTGTAGGTCAAATGCCCCCAGGCCAGGAACGCGCCGCCCTCCACGGGAACGCGCTGGTCGTAGTTTACGATCTCGTCCGGGGCGTTGTGCGGCGGCTTGGGGAATGTGCCGATGTCCACGGGCCGCTGGGTGGAATAATACTTGTAAAGGCCGGGCTCCTCCACCCACGCCACCTTGACGGAAAACTGCTGCTGGTAGTCCTCCACCCGCTCCGTGAGGTCCCGCGCCAGCGCCTCCCGGTCGCTGCCGTAGTGCCCCCACTCATATTGCCGTCTGCCGTGTTCGTCGTCATAGCAGGCCCAGGTCACAAAGGGCTCCGGTGCTCTGGGGCACTCCCCCAGGGCGAAGCCCCGGCCATTCTCCAGCATGACGACTTTTAAGATTGCATAGCCTTGATTTTTGTCCATGTTGATCTCCTCCAAAATGTTGACAGTATGGGGCCGAAACAGGGGCGGGACGTGAAATGATACGGCCCGCCCCCGTCCGGCGTCTGGAAAGCCTTGAAAACACTGGACTTTTTAGGGCCTAATTGTCAACAGGTCAGCCCCGTTTTTTCCGCATATGGTCCCGCTGCTGTTTCCTATGGGCGGCCTGGGCGCAGGCGGGGGAACAGTAGCGCCGCCGCCCGTCCAGGAGAGCGGGCCGCCCGCAGAGGGGGCAGGCCCGCGTCTCCACGGGTCCGGGGGCGGTGAGGGCGGCCTCCAGCAACGGGTCCAGAGGGAGAACCGCCGCCCGGAAGTAGCGGCATAGGGGCCCCGTCCAGGTTTTCCCCAGCATATAGCACTCACAGTCCAAAGGCAAGCATCCCACGGCCCGGTCATAATTGGCGCACCACTTCACCACCAGGGCCCGGATCGCCGCCCGCTCCTCGCGGGTGAGCTCCCGCTGCTCCATGCCGTCACCTCCCCCCGCCGGGTCCGGCCCGGCTCCGCAGATAGGCCCGGAAGCAGGTCACGCACCGCAGACCCCGCCAGTAGGGGCATCCCTCGCACTCCGATCCCCTGGGGGCCTGGGCAGGCTCCGGGGGGCGGTGGTAGGTGGGCTGCTTCATAAAGGGCTCGTAGGGGCTGTCAGTGAAGTTCACTCGTCCCCTCCCTCGTCCTCGTCGTCCACGTCCCAGGGGGGCGCGTCGTCGTAGTCCTCCGGCTCGTCATACTCGGAAAAATCCTCCTCCGGCTTCGCTGCTTTCTGCTGCTTGGGGCGGTAGATTTTGAAGTACCACCCGGCCCCGCCGCCGATAGCCAGCACCGCCAGGGCCGCCAGGAGCATCCCGGCCCCGCCGGACTTTTGGGGCTCCGGCTCCGGTTCGGG
>CAJUOT010000099.1 GCA_910588135.1 uncultured Oscillospiraceae bacterium
TTTCACCCATAATATACTTGGGAGAACGATGGTATTCGCTTGTCAGAAACGTGAGGCGCTGGTGCGCCCGGTTTTACAGGGGTTTGGGGGCGGTCAGCCACCAACAAGCACGCGCCGGGTATATACCGGCGCATTGCTTGCCGCTACCTTATTGGGGTAGTACGTTTCGCTTTAAGCTGGTATAGGCCAGCAGAATGTAGATGGCATAGATCAGGAAGAAAAGCCCCAGCGAGATCGTCACAATGGCCAAAGGACTGCTCATTCCCACCATCACCCCCGGCTCAGGCGCACTGGCCAGATGAAGGATAAAGGGCGCACCGATCAGCACCGGGGGGACGGCAGGCAGGACGTAGTAAATGGCGAACTGGTTTCGCAGAGTCCTTGCCATCTCCCGCCGGTCCATGCCCAGCTTTTGCAGGAGCTGAAACTGTCGCTTGTACCGCTCTGTTTCGCTGAGCTGCTGGATGGTGAGAATCGTGGCGGCGGTCATGGTCAAGGCCAGGGCCAGATAGAAGAGGGGAAAGACGAACAGGACCGTCTGGGCCGCCTCTTCCGCCTTTTCCGAGGCTCTGGTGTGAATCTCATCATAGCTTGGCTCCAGAAGATTCTGCTCTCCCAGCCTGTAATTGATGTCACACAGGAGGTCAAATTGGGCCTCCGTCACTGGCTGGGCAGTCTTGGCCGCATAGGCGTGGTGAAACACCGGAAGGTCCTCCGCCACTTCGTCCGGCACCACGAGGACATACCGCGCCCCGTTGCCCGTGTCGTAATTTTGCAGCAGGTGTTCCGTATGAACCCCGCCGGGAATCAGGCTGGCACCTCCCAGGGAGATGGGCTGGGTGTAGCCGGTCAAGTGCTTTTCCAGGTAGGCCCTGCAGTGGATGAGATACTCCCCCGGCTTCAATTCCACCGGCGGGTATCCGGCAATGGCGCGGAGCGCGGCGTAGTCGCTGTACCGCAGCACCGGGTCCCGGTCAAAGTAGCGGTGATAGTCCTCTCCCATGCGCTCCACATAGTCCATGACCCGGCTGTCCTCCGCTTGGTAGACGCAGTAGTGCAGCTCCCGTTCTACGGAAATATTGTCCTGGATGAAATCAAAATAATCCTGGCTGACCGGTCCGTCGCCGGCAGCGCCGATATACAGGTCGAAGCAGGCGTTTTCCGCCGCACGGCCCGCGAAAAGCCCCCGGAAAACCAACCCGGCCCCCTCGGAGATCAGGGTGGCCGTAAAAATCATGGAGATGGTGGCCATCAGTATCCCCATGGTGGCTAGCTTGGCCGTCAGGGTACGAAACACCAGCAGGCTTTGTCCCCGGTACTTCCGGGCGGGCCGCCTGTCGAAGAAGGCGGGTACACCGGAGGCAAAGCTGAGGAAAAATCCGAACAGGAACGCAATGACGCATCCCGCCCCGGTGATGCCAAAAATGGCTCCTCCCGCCATCAGCAGACAGGTTCCGGCCACACCCAGCACAATGGAGAAAGAGAACATCCAGCGGCGCACATTTCCCGTTTGAATGACCATGCCCTCGTTGGCACGGTCAACATAGATCAGGTCGTGGATATTCGCCCTGCGGATATATTTGCGGCTGCGGCGAAGGGCAAAGAGATAGATCAAGGCAAAATAGAGGACCGTCAGTCCCAAGGCGGGGAGGGAAAAGCCGAATGAAAAGGCGTAGGGCAGGCCGAACAGCGCCAGCACAATGGCACGGAACGCCTGATAGAACAGCCCGCCCAGGGCGGTCCCCAGCACCAAGGCACAGCCGCCCACAGCCAGATTCTCCAGAAAGAACAGCCGGGCCAATTGCCGGTTCTCCAAGCCAATGAGCAGATAGAGCCCCAGCTCCCGGCCCCGGCGCAGAAGCATGAATCTGGTGGCGTAGGCCACCAGCCAGCCAAAGACGCACACCACCACCACGCTGGCCAGCACGATCATCAGGGGAAGTACAGAGATACCCTTGGATAAGGTGATGATCTCCTGAGAGAATACCAGCCCGTTAAACGAATACAGCAGGGCCGCGGCCATGACCACTGTGACAAAGTAGACCAGATAGTCCCGGGCCTGCCGCTTGGCGTTGCGCAGGGAGAGCTCAGATAACGTCACTGACATCACCCCCCAGCGCGGCAAGAACATCCAGAATTTCATGGTAGAATACGGGCCGTCCCCGTTCTCCCCGGAGCAGCTCGTTGAACACCCGTCCGTCCTTCAGGAACAGCACCCGTTTGGCATAGCTGGCGCTGTAGGCGTCGTGAGTAACCATGAGAATGGTAGCGCCCATGTCCTGGTTCATGGTGGTCATGATTTCCAGCAGATTCTTAGATGCCTTGGAGTCCAGCGCCCCGGTGGGTTCGTCAGCCAGGAGCAGGGATTGTCCCGCCACCATCGCCCGGGCGCAGGCGGCCCGCTGCTTCTGGCCTCCGGAAACCTGATAGGGAAATTTCGTCAGGATGTCGGTGATGCCCAGCTTTCCAGCCACCTCCCGCACCTGGTTTTGTACCGTTCCGGGGTCCTGGTGATTCAGGGAGAGGGCCAAACCGATGTTTTCCTCGATGGTCAGGGTATCCAGCAGGTTGAAGTCCTGAAACACAAAGCCCAGCCGCTCCCGGCGGAACTTTGCCAACGCTTCTTCGGACAGATCGGCAATGCTCACGCCGTCCAGCAGGATACTCCCAGCGCTGATGGTGTCGATGGTGGAGATGCAGTTGAGCAATGTAGTCTTGCCCGAACCGGATGCCCCCATGATGGCCAGGAACTCCCCAGCCTCCACGTCAAAGCTCACCCGGTCCAGCGCCTTAGTAACGTTGTTTTTGCTCCCATAATATTTTTCGATATTTTGTACTTGTAACATGGCAGTTCGCCTCCTTTGCTTGTGGCTCCATGGTACACCAAAAGCGAAGGCCGTTGTATCGAAGTCATATTGATTTCTCTTACAATTTTGTAAGATTCTCTTTCGCCGGGAAGGTCAGGGTAACCGTGGTCCCTTTTCCTTCCTCAGAGGCAATCTCCAGCCCGAGCTCCAGGAAACCGGCCAGCTTTTTGCACAGATACAGGCCCATGCCGGTGGAGC
>CAJUOT010000100.1 GCA_910588135.1 uncultured Oscillospiraceae bacterium
GACTATCTGAACACGCTTTCTCCTGACGTTGCTCTGCGGTACTATGACCTTTTGACGGAACAGATCGCCAGCCTGTCCCATATGCCGGAGCGCTGCCCACGTCCCAGAGATTTAGCGCTGGCCGCAAAAGGCTACCGCTGCCTGCTTGTTGAAAAATACCTTGTTTTCTACGTGGTGGCCGGGGATACAGTGCAGATTCGGCGTATCATTTACGGGCGAAGGGATTACAGTTCCCTCTTGTAAAGGCCAAGGGCGGGGACATTGACCCCGCCCTTGCCGTTCCTCAACCGCCAGTGATAAGGGTGAGGATCTCCTTCGTGAAAGTGATGACAATGCCGCCGGCGATGGTGAGCATACCGTTGGCCCGCTGGGAGGGGTCGTGGCTCTTGAGGGACAGGCCCAGCTGGAGGATGCCGAAGCCCAGCAGGATCAGGCCGATGGCCCGGATCAGGGAAAAGATGAAGTCGGACAAATTTTCCACGATCTGGAGGGGATCGTCCGCCGCGAAGGCGGGGACGATCATGACGGCCATGGACAGCACCAGACAGGCGAAGAGGGCGTAGGCCCGCTTGGCGCGGCGCTCAATCTTCTTCTGGCGCTCCAGGGTGTTCAGGGGCTTCTTGGGGGTCTGGGACTTCTGGAAAATCTTCATAGAGTTCAGTCTCCTTTTCTTCGTCAGATGTGTCGGGTTCCGGGGCGAACAGCGGCTCCCCCTGGAACTTGGGTTCAGGCTTCTCCTGATGGTGGATGTAGGGCGGCCCGCCGCCGTCAATGGTGTGGCGGATGGCGGGGTGTTCGGTCAGCTCGTACTTCAGATCCATCACCGGCTTGGCGCCCCGGATGAACAGGATGGCGTAGCGGTTGTCCAGCCCCCGCACTTCATCTGGGGTCAACAATTCGCGGCCGCTCATTTGAAAATTGGTGGAGTACGAGCCGGATTTCCCCTTGGTCTGCCCGTGGGTTTTTGTATCAATCGTGGCTTTCCCAAGGGCCTCGGAGATGTACTTGTGGGTGGACGCTTCATTGCCGCCCAAGTACAGAATAGTGTCCGAATTGCCCGGAATTGTCTCCCAACTGTCCTTGCAAAGTTCCTTTATTTGCGCCATGTTTTGAATGATGGTGCTTGCTGAAATGTTGCGGGAGCGCATGGTGGCCAGCTCACGGGTGAAGCCTGGGAGGGGCATGGCGGCGAACTCATCCAATATAAAGTGGACGTGGCAGGGCAGGGTTCCGTGGTGGATCTGGTCCGCGCTGTAGTAGAGGGCCTGGAACGCCTGGGCGTAGAGCAGGCTCACTAAAAAGTTAAAGCTCTGGTCGTTGTCGGGTATGACGGCGTAGAGCGCGCACTTCTGCTCCCCCAGGGTGTAGAGGTCCATATCGTCCCTGTCTGTGATGGCCTTGATCTGGGGCAGGTTGAAGGGGGCCAGCCGGACGGCGGTGGACACGAGTATGGACTTTGAGGTCTTGCCGGCAGCCATTTTGAAGACTTTGTACTGCCTCACCGCCACACTGTCCGGCTTCTCCCGCTCAATGGCCTGGAAGAGCAGATCCAGGGGCGAGACGTACTCCTCGTCCTCCTCCTTGACCTCGGCGTACTCCAGCACCCGCATCACCATGGAGAAGTTCTGTTCGTATTCCGGAGCCTCCTGCCACAGCATGAGGATGATGGCCTGGAGCAGAGCTGTCTCTGATTTCTCCCAAAACGGGTCGGAATTGTGACTGTTTTTAGGCGTAGTCGCTTGAATCAGGTTGTTTACCAGCCGGAGAGCGTCCTTTTCGTCCCGGATGTAGCGGAAGGGATTATAGCCGTCCGACTGCTCCAGGTTGACGAGGTTCAGCACCCGGATGTCATAGCCCTGGTTCTTGAGGTAGCCGCCCGTGGCCAGCAGGACTTCCGACTTGGGGTCCGTGATCACATAGTTGGTGTTGGCTTCGAGGATATTCGGCTTCACATAGGTTCTCGACTTGCCCGCGCCGGAGCCGCCTATGACCAGCACGTTCAGGGAGCGGCGGTGCTTGTGGGTGTCCAGCCCCAGGCGGACGTTTTTGGTCAGCAGCTTGTTCTGTTTCTGAGCGAACATGGCGTTGACCTGCCGGGGGGAGGCCCAGGCGGCGGAGCCGTGTTCCTCGCCGTCACGGGTTCGGCCCTGCTGGTCGGCGTAGAGGCATATCCCCATGATGTACGCCCCGGTACAGACCAGGATGGTCACAAGGCTGTGATTCGTCCACTGGATGCGGAAGGGGTGTTCCATGGCCGCCGTCAGGTTAGTGATGATCTCCGGCAGGCCGCCGCCCAGGGACTGAGCCAGCAGCAGCGCCGCCCAGACCACGGGAATATAGAGAAATAGGTAAACGGCGAGTTTACCCGTCCGGGATTGTTGATTCAGATCTTCCTCACCTCCAAAAAATACAGCAGCCCGAAGAATCTGCGCCTTGACAGATCCTCCGGGCCTGTGTTACGATAGCTGCGGTACTTCCCTGTGATCCTAACGCACGTTTTTATTGGGATTTTGATCCCTCTTGTGCTGTGACCGCAGGGGAGTATCTTTTTTATCTTGTTTTGGGCCTGTTTTTCGCAACAGATTTTGCTTTTTCTCTGGCCGGAGCGGACGGTCTCCTCACCTGCGCCCGATGCGCCTCCAGACGCGCCGCAATGGAGGGACGCTCACTCGTCCCCCTCGAAGCGCCGCTCTCTTTGGGCATAGATGAGTTGATTTTTATAACGTGCGAGTCTCGTTCCGACCGAGAACCGTTTTTTCCCTTGTTCTCCTGACGCTGGGCCACGGGGGCCTGCTGGCGGCCCTGGTCTGGGGACCGCTGGGATACCTCTTGCTGTGGCGGCGCTGGCCTTACGGGGGCCTCCTGGGGCCTGCGCTCCTGCCGCCTGACCTGCACCTGCTCCGGGGCATCACGTTCCGGGGCCTGCCGTTCATGAAATACCTCATACCCCCTCTGGAGCGGCTTGGCGGGCCTGCGCTCCGGCTCCGGGGGCAGGGTGTAGAGGATGCGCTCAAAAATGGCGTTGGCCCG
>CAJUOT010000101.1 GCA_910588135.1 uncultured Oscillospiraceae bacterium
GAGGGCTGCGTCCAGGCGGGCTGCGCCCTCATCGGCGGCGAGACCGCCGAGCACCCCGGCGTGATGAACCCCGACGACTACGACCTGGCGGGCTTCTCCGTGGGCATCGTGGACAAGGGGGAAATGGTTGACAACACCAAAATGAAGGCCGGGGACGTGATTCTGGGCCTGACCTCCAGCGGCCTGCACTCCAACGGCTTCTCCCTGGTGCGCAAGGTGTTCGATATCGAACACGCCGACCTGTCCAAGCCCCTGGACGAGCTGGGCGGCAAGTCCCTGGGGGAGGAGCTGCTCACCCCCACCAGAATCTACGTCAAGCCCGTGCTGGCCGCCATGAAGGCCGCCCGGGTGTACGGCGTCAGCCACATCACCGGCGGCGGCTTCTTCGAGAACATCCCCCGCTGCCTGCCCCAGGGCATGACCGCCAGGATCGACAAGTCCTCCCTCCGGGTTCCCCCCATCTTCTCTCTGCTCCAGGAGAAGGGCGGCATCCCCGAGCGGGATATGTTCAACACCTTCAACATGGGCACCGGTATGGTGCTGGTGGTGGACAAGCAGGACGTGGTCAAGGCCGTGTCCGCCCTGGACGGCGCGGGCTGCCCCACCCGGGTCATTGGCGAGGTGGTTCCCGGGGACGGGGGCGTGGAGCTCCTATGAGCGTGAAGCGCATCGCCGTGCTGGTGTCCGGCGGGGGCACCAATCTCCAGGCCCTCATCGACGCCCAGGAGCGGGGTGACATCATCAACGGGCGTATCACCGCCGTCATCGCCTCCAAGCCCGGGGTGTTCGCCCTGGAGCGGGCGGCGAAAGCCGGAATCCCCAACTGCGTGGTGGCCCGGAAGGATTTTGACAGCAATCGGGCCATGAGCGCAGCGCTGGCGGACAAACTGAAAAGCCTCAACATTGATCTGGTGGTGCTGGCCGGGTTCATGGTCATCCTCACGGATGAGATGGTGCGGGCCTATCCCAACGCCATTTTGAACGTCCACCCCGCCCTGATCCCCTCTTTCTGCGGGGAGGGTTGCTATGGCCTCCATGTCCATGAAAAGGCGCTGGAGTACGGAGTGAAGGTGTCCGGAGCCACCGTCCACTTTGTCAGCGAGGAGTGCGACGCCGGGCCCATTGTGCTGCAAAGGGCGGTGGAGGTCCGGGAGAACGACACCCCGGAAACCCTCCAGCGCCGGATCATGGAGCAGGCGGAGTGGGTCATCCTGCCCCGGGCGGTGTCCCTGTTCTGCCAGGGGCGCTTGAAGGTGGAAGGGCGTGCTGTCCGGATTTTGAAACCGTTAAATCTTTCAAAGGAGTGTCTGCAATGATCGACATGACCGCGTATTTACAGGACAACCCCTACCCCGGCCGGGGCATTATGCTGGGCCGGTCCGCGGACAACAGGAACGCCGTCATCGCCTATTTCATCATGGGCCGCAGCGAGAACAGCCGCAACCGGGTCTTTGAGGAGACGGAGGACGGCATCCGTACCCGCGCCTTCGACGAGTCCAAGATGACCGACCCCTCCCTCATCATCTACCATCCGGTGCGGCGGATGGACAACGGCCTGACCATCGTCACCAACGGCGACCAGACCGACACCATCCGGGACAACATCCTGGCGGGGCACTGCTACCGCCACGCCCTGAACACCCGCACCTTCGAGCCGGACGGCCCCAACTACACCCCCCGCATCTCCGGGGTGGTGAAGCCCAACGGCTCCTACAACCTGTCCATCCTCAAGAGCCTGGACGGCGACCCCGCCTGCGCCTGCCGGTACTTCTACGAGTATGAGGCCCCCAGGGCCGGGGCGGGCCACTTCATCCACACCTATGAGAGCGACGGGAACCCCCTGCCCTCCTTCGTGGGCGAGCCGCGGATGGTGTCCATCACCGCCCCCGACGCGGAGACGCTGGCCGGGGATTTGTGGCTGGCGCTGAACGAGGACAATAAAGTGTCCCTGTTCGTGCGGTATATCGACCTGGAGACCGGGGATGACGAGACCTCCATCATCAACAAACACTGGTAAAGCGGTATGGATCGGAAAGCGATTCTCGCCACCTTGGCGGCGTGGTTTATCGGATTCTTTTTAGACGCAAATCTCCCTTTTTATCCAGACACGGGCTACCTATGCCTCAGAGTGCTCTTTCCCATCTTGGCCCTGGGTTTCTGCATTTTACACGCGATCAATAACAAGGAAGGAGATCCCTGATATGACCGAACTGGAACTGAAATACGGCTGCAACCCCAACCAGAAGCCCGCCCGCATCTTCATGGAAAACGGCGAGCTGCCCCTCACCGTCCTCAACGGCAAGCCGGGGTACATCAACTTCATGGACGCGCTGAACTCCTGGCAGCTGGTCAAGGCGCTGAAAAAGTCCACCGGCCTGCCCGCCGCCGCCTCCTTCAAGCACGTCTCCCCCGCCGGGGCCGCTCTGGGCCTGCCTCTGTCCCAGGTGGAGCGTCAAATTTACTTCGCCCCCCAGGGGGATTTATCCCCCATCGCCTGCGCCTATATCCGGGCGAGGGGCGCGGACCGGCTGTGCTCCTTTGGCGACTGGGCGGCCCTGTCCGACGTGTGCGACGCCGACACCGCCCGTTTCCTGGCCCTGGAGGTGTCCGACGGCGTGATCGCCCCCGGCTACACCGACGAGGCGCTGGAGATTTTGAAAACCAAGCGCAAGGGCGGCTACAACGTGGTGCAGATCGACCCGGACTACGCCCCCTCCCCCATTGAGCGCCGCAGCATTTTCGGCATCACCTTTGAGCAGGGCTACAACGATTTCGCCATCAACGAGAAGCTGCTGGAAAACATTGTCACCGCCAATAAAGAACTGCCCCAAGCGGCAAAGCACGACATGATTCTCTCCCTCATCACGCTGAAGTACACCCAGTCCAACTCGGTGTGCTACGTGAAGGACGGCATGACCATCGG
>CAJUOT010000102.1 GCA_910588135.1 uncultured Oscillospiraceae bacterium
ACGACGACTTTGACAGCATCCGGGGGGAATATGTGGATATGCTGAAACGGCAGATCGCCCGGAGCAACAACGGGATCGTCCGCTCCAAGTACATCACCTTCGGCGTCCCCGCCGAGGGCCTGGAGACGGCCCGCCCCCGGCTGGAGCGCGTCTCCAGCGACATCATGGGCAACTTCAAGAAGCTGGGGGCCCACTCCCGCGTCCTCAACGGGCGGGAGCGGCTGGAGGTGCTCCACGGCCAGATGCACCCCGGAGGCCGGGAGCCGTTCCGCTTCTCCTGGCCGGACATCGTGAAAACCGGCATGGGGACGAAAGACTTCATCGCCCCGGACAGCTTCGACTTCACCGCCGCCCGGACATTCCGGCTGGGCCAGTCCTGGGGCGCGGCCTCCTACTTGCAGATCATGGCCTCCGAGCTGTCGGACAAGCTGCTGCTGGAGCTCCTGGAGCTGGACGCGGAAATGACCGTGACCCTCCATGTGCAGACCGTGGACCAGCTCAAGGCCATCAAAATGACCAAGGGCAAAATCTCCGACATCGACAAAATGAAAGTGGAGGAGCAGAAAAAGGCGGTCCGGGCCGGGTATGATATGGAAATTTTGCCCCCGGACCTCATTACCTACTCCAAGGACGCGGCGGCCCTCCTGGCCGACCTCCAGTCCAGGAATGAAAGAATGTTCCTCCTGACGTTCACTGTGGTGAATATCGCCCCCACCCGGCAAAAGCTGGAGAACGACGTGTTCACCATTTCCGGCATTGCCCAGAAATACAACTGCGCCTTGAAGCGGCTGGACTGGCAGCAAGAGCAGGGCTTCACGTCCTCCCTGGTGCTGGGGGATAACGCCATTGAGATACAGCGGGGCATGACCACCAGCTCCACGGCGATTTTCATTCCCTTTATGACAAAGGAGCTGCGGATGGACGGGGCGGCCCTCTACTACGGCATGAACGCCCTTTCCAATAACGTCATTATGGCGGACCGCAAGCGTCTTAAAAACCCCAACGGCCTGTTCCTGGGCACGCCCGGCAGCGGCAAGAGCTTTGCCGCCAAGCGGGAGATCGTCAACGTGTTCCTCTCCCTCCCGGACGACGACATCATCATAGCGGACCCGGAGGGGGAGTATTACCCCCTGGTGAACCGGCTGGGCGGGCAGGTGGTGCGGCTGTCTCCCTCCGCCACGGCGGGCACGTTCATCAACCCCATGGACATCAACCCCAACTACGCCGACGACGAGGACCCCCTGTCCCTCAAAAGCGATTTCATCCTCTCCCTGTGCGAGCTGATCGTGGGCGGGCGGAGCGGGCTGGCCCCCGTGGAAAAGACGGTGATCGACCGCTGTGTGCGGACCATCTACCGGCCCTATCTGGCGGACCCGGCCCCGGAGCGTATGCCCATTCTCCAGGACCTCTACGACGAACTGCTGAAGCAGTCCGAGCCGGAGGCCCGGCGGGTGGCCTCCGCCCTGGAGCTGTACTGCACCGGGTCCCTCAACCTCTTTAACCACCGAACCAACGTCCAGGTCAATTCCCGCCTCCTGTGCTTCGACATCAAGGCCCTGGGGAAGATGCTGAAAAAGATAGGGCTGCTGATCCTCACGGACCAAATCTGGGGCCGGGTGACGGAGAACCGGGACCGGCGGCGGGCGACCTGGGTGTACCAGGACGAGTTTCACGTTCTGCTGGCGGAGCCCCAGACGGCGGCGTACAGTGTGGAGATTTTCCGGCGCTTCCGCAAGTGGGGGGCCATCCCCAGCGGGATCACCCAGAATGTGAAAAGCCTGCTGGAGAGCAGCGAAATTGAGTCCATCTTCGGCAACTGCGATTTCCTCTATATGCTGTCCCAGGCCGCCGGGGATCAAAAGGTGCTGGCAAGCCACCTGGGGATTTCCCCCCACCAGCTTTCCTACGTCACCCACTCCGGCTCCGGCGAGGGGCTGCTTTTTTATGGGGACACCACCATCCCCTTTGTGGACCACTTCCCCCAGGACACCGAGCTTTACACCCTCCTGACCACCAAGCCGGAGGACAAGGCCAATGGGCAGGGGTAAGGCCCGGCCTTCTGGACACCGTGTCCAGAGGCCCCGCAAATCTGACCACAAATCCAAGCTCCATCAGGAAAGCGAACGGGCCCGGCCCTCTGAGCGGCTGCGGCAGGAGGGGAAGAAGCGGAGCGCCCAGGGCCAGACGCGGGCGGAGCGGAGCGCGGTCAAGGCGGAAAAGGCCAAGCTCCGCATGGGCGCGGCCCAGGAGAAGCTGGCGGCCCAGGCCCCGGTCAAGCCCCCCGGCCCGGTGAAGCGCGGGGCCGGGGCCCTGGGCTGGGGCGTTCACGGCTTCGTCCACGGCAAGGTGTACGAGGTGGAGCATGAGAACGTGGGGACCGAGGGGGCCCACCACTCCGAGCTGGTGGGCGAGGCCGTGGGGCGCTGGGGGACCCGCCGTGTGCGGCAGGCCGTCCGGGACCACCCGGCCAAGGCCGCCGCCCGCGCGGAAAGCCGGTATGTCAAGGCCACGGCGGAGCACCGCTTTCAAACGGAGCTGGAGAAGCACCCGGACCTGGGCAAAAACGCCCTGGCCCGGTTTGCCCAAAAGCAGCGCCAAAAACGGCAGTACACGAAACAGGCGCGGGAGGCCGCCAAGCAGGGGGCCAGTGCCGCCGAAAAAACCGCCGTCTCTGCGGAGAAGCTGGCGGAAAAGGCGGCGGGCTTCGTCAAGCGTCACCCTGGCGGCGTGGTGATCGCCCTGGCCTGCGTCCTCCTCCTGTTCACGGTCCAGTCCTGCGCTTCCTCCCTGGTGACGCTGGGGAATGGGATCATAGGTGGGATCGGGGCCAGCACCTACCCCGCCCAGGACGGGGATATGCTGGGGGCCGAGGCCGCCTACTGCGCGTTGGAGGCGGAGCT
>CAJUOT010000103.1 GCA_910588135.1 uncultured Oscillospiraceae bacterium
ACATGGTATGCGTCCTTTTACTTTGAGAACTGGACAGGGAAAAAGGAAAAGAAGATGAAGCGGGGCTTCAAGACCAAGCGGGAGGCGCTGGAGTGGGAACGGACGTTCCTGCAACAGCAGACCGCCGACCTGGATATGACCTTTGAGAGTTTCGTGGCGCTCTACGCCGCAGACATGAAAGGCCGTATCAAGGAGAACACCTGGGGGACGAAAGAGCATATCCTCTACAAGAAGCTGGTGCCATACTTCGGCAAGCGGAAAATGAGCGAGATTAGTTCTAAAGAAGTCATGGCGTGGCAAAGTGAAATGCTCAACTACCGGGACAAGAACGGCAAGCCCTACTCCCCCGTTTACTTGAAAACGCTGCACAATCAGTTGAGCGCCGTTTTCAATCATGCGGTGAAGCACTACAATCTGAAAGCCAACCCCGCCGCCCAGGTGGGCAACATGGGCAAGGCCAAGGGCCGGGAAATGCTGTTTTGGACGAAAGCGGAGTATCTGAAATTTGCCGAGGCCATGATGGACAAGCCCCTCTCCTACTACGCCTTTGAAATGCTCTACTGGTGCGGTATCCGGGAGGGGGAGCTGCTGGCCCTCACCCCTGGGGACTTCGACTTTGAGAAGCAGACGGTTTCCATCTCGAAATCCTACCAGCGTATCAAGGGCCAGGACGTTATCACCGACCCCAAGACGGCCAAGAGCAACCGGGTCATTCAAATGCCCGCTTTCCTCTGTGAAGAAATGGAGGACTACATCAAGAGCCTGTACGCCGTGGAGCCGACAGACCGCATTTTTGCGGTAACGAAATCCTATCTTCACCGGGAGATGGACAGGGGGGCGAAAGAGGCGGGGGTCAAGCGGATCAGGATTCACGACCTGAGACACAGCCACATTTCCCTGCTGATTGACATGGGCTTTACGGCCCTGGCAATCGCTGACCGGGTGGGGCATGAAAGCATCGACATCACCTACCGCTACGCCCACCTGTTCCCCACCCGGCAGGCGGAGATGGCGGACAAGCTGAACATGGAGCGAAAGGGGGCTTAAATCATGTCTGCGAAAAATCTCGACAACCACAACCGATGGAGAAGCAAGACCATAGCGTTCCGGGTGTCCCCGGAGGAAAACGAACAGATTGAGATTGCCGTCCGCCTGTCCGGGCTGACCAAGCAGGACTACATCACCCGGCGGCTGCTGAACCGGGACATTGTGGTGCAGGGCAATCCCAGGGTCTACAAGGCCCTGCGTGACCAGCTCGCCGCCGTCCTGGGGGAGCTGCGGCGCATGGAGGCCGGGGGCGGGGTGGATGATGAACTGCTCGCCACCATCCGCCTTATCACCGTGACGCTGGACGGCATGAAGGAGGATTGATAGATTGATGGATTCCAGAGAAACGAAAAGGACTGTCCCGGTTCCGTCTGTTGGCGCAGACGGGGAACAGCCCATTTCCAAAACGACTACCCCAAGTATAGCAGAGGAAATGACCGAAAACAACCCCCAGGAGAAAAGTTTGGAGGAAAGGCTTCTGGAAATGCGCCGCATGACCGACCCGGCCTATCTCCCCACCATTTCCATGAGTGAGCTTTACCAGAATGTCTACCAGAGCAGACCGCCAATCATTGACGGTCTGCTCTACCCTGGGACGTACCTCTTTGCGGGAGCGCCCAAGGTGGGCAAGTCGTTCCTGATGGCCCAGCTTGCCTATCATGTGAGCATGGGCCTCCCCCTGTGGGGCTACCCCGTCCACAAGGGCACCGTCCTCTATCTGGCGTTGGAGGACGACCACCGCCGCTTGCAGGGGCGGCTGTATCGGATGTTCGGCATGGACGGCACCAACGACCTGCTCTTTGCGATCCACGCCAAACAGATCGGCGTTGGTCTGGAGGAACAGCTAAAGAAGTTCGTCCGTCAGCACCCCGACACCAAGCTGATTATCATTGACACCCTCCAGAAAGTCCGGGAGGTCGGCGGGGACAAGTACAGCTATGCCAACGATTACGAGGTGGTGGGCAAGCTGAAACGCCTTGCCGATGATTGCGGTATCTGTCTCCTGCTGGTACACCACACCCGAAAGCAGCAGGCAGACGATAAGTTTGACATGATTTCCGGCACCAACGGCCTGTTGGGAGCTGCGGACGGGGCCTTTCTTCTTCAAAAGGAGAAGCGGACGGACGGCAGCGCCATTCTGGACGTGGCAGGGCGTGACCAGCAAGACCAGCGGATGTATCTCACCAAGGACAAGGAGCGCCTTGTGTGGGAGCTGGAGCGGCTGGAAACGGAGCCGTGGGTGGAACCGCCCGACCCGGTGTTGGAGGCCGTTGCCGCCCTTGTGACGGCGGACAGGCCCGCCTGGGGCGGCACCGCCACGGAGCTGGCGGCGGCTATCCAGACCGACATGAAGCCCAACGCCCTGGCGATGCGGCTGAATGTCCGGGCCGGGAGGCTGGCGGCGGAGTACCATATCCGCTATGAGAACAGCAGGAGCCACGCCGGGAGAAGTATCACCCTCACCCTGGAACCGCCCCAGGCGTGACGACCGTGACGGCTGTGACGGCTTTTTTGAGAGCGGGGGCGGTGTGTAAAACATCGTCACGGTCGTCACGGCCGTCACGGGGAGCGGGGCCAAAAGTCAAGGGGCCATACCTGGGGGTGGAGATTGCCGCAAGGCAATACAACCCGAACCCCTTGACTTTTGGCCCACGGAGGACACTGGCCGGGTGGGGGGAAAGGCTGTGCCTTTCCCCCTGCCCAACGGCGAGTGTCAAAGTTTAGGCGGGGTGCAGGGTGCCCTTTTCAAAGGGCGGCCCTGCTGGGGGAG
>CAJUOT010000104.1 GCA_910588135.1 uncultured Oscillospiraceae bacterium
TTGGTGGTGCCGCCGGTGGGGAAGTCCTCCCGGATGGGCACGGTGGCGGGGTCGCCGTACACCGTGGCGGAGGAGGAGAACACGAAGTTCTTCACCCCGTGGCGGCGCATGGCGGCCAGCAGGTACAGCGTGCTGATGAGGTTGTTGGAGTAGTACTCCAGGGGCTTGGACACGCTCTCCCCCACCGCCTTCAGCCCGGCGAAGTGGATCACCGCGTCGATGTCCGGATACTGGGCGAACAGGGCCTCCACCTCATCGTCATGGCACAGCTCCGCTTTGACGAAGGGGACGGCCTTGCCGGTGATCTTCTCCACCCGGCGCAGGGCCTCCTCGCTGGAGTTGGCCAGATTGTCCGCCACCACGATGTCATACCCCGCGTCCAGAAGCTCCACGCAGGTGTGGCTGCCGATATAACCGGCGCCGCCGCAAACTAAAATGGACATAGCACGCGCTCCTTTACTCAATAAATGATAGGCTTTCCGCCGCAGCGGCCGGGCTCTCCGGCCGCTTCTTCCCTATTATAACCATGCCGCCCGGAAATGGGAAGAGCTTTCTTGCGGCTTTTTTCAAGATAATTGTTCTCGTGCCCCCGCGCGGCCGCCGCCCCGCCGCTTCCTGCGGTATTCCATGGGGCTCATCCCCTCCTGGCGGCGGAAACTCTGGGAAAAGTAGCTCAGGGAGGAAAAGCCCAGGATCTGGGCGATCTGGGACAGGGAGTGGTCCGTCTCGGCCAGCAGGAAGCGGCTCTCCTGGATGCGCCGGGAGATCAGGTAGCTGATGGGGGAGGTGTTGAACTCCCGCCGGAAGGTGTGGGAGAGGTAGTACTTGTTGATGTGCACCACCCCGGCCAGCTGGTCCAGGGTGAGGTTCTCCTTGAAATGGTTGTCGATGTACCGCCGGACCAGGCCGCACTCCCGGCTGGACCCGGAGCTGGCCGGGACCGCGTCGGACAATGCGAAGTCGTCCCGCCGGCCCAGGCGGAGCAGGATGACGTCCAGCAGGCGCTGGCAGATCTCGTCGCACCCCGCCCGGGGCTCCCGGATCTCCTGGGTGATGGTGCGCAGGCAGGAGGACACGGCGTCCTCCGCAATCAGGTGCAGCAGGGAATAGCCGCTGACGCCCCCCGCCGTCTCCAGCTCCTCCACCCCCAGCACCACGTATTCCATGGGGCTGCCGTTCTGGCTGGTCTCGGTGTGGAGGACGCCCGCGTTGACCACCACCAGGTCGCTGACCGCCACGGGAAAGCGCTCCTCCCGGATCAGAAAATCCCCGTGGCCGCCGGTGATGAAAAACATCTCCGCGCAGGTGTGGGAGTGGAGCTGGCTTGTCCAGTCCTTGCTGTAGTGGGCGCAAGACACATAGCGCAGCCGGGCCCGGCTGCGCACCGCGTCCCCACGGGGGACGCGGTCCCGGTCGGCCAGAATGTATTGATGGGTGCTCACCGCGCTCCACCCCATTTCCGCAAGATTGCGCAAACTGTAATTTTCTCCCGCTGAATCCCATTATAACGGCTTTTTATCCATTGTGCAACCTCCCAAAAAAATTTTTGTTCCCCCCTGCCGCTCCCGCCAAATTACCCCCGCTTCCCCCGGCCGCGCAGAGAGAAATCATGGATTTTGCCCAAAATGGGCCTGTTTCATTCCTCAGTTTTGCGCAAAGTGCAAAAGAGAGCAATATCTATAAAAACTCAAGCAACAATCGGATTGTTAAATGGACAAAAACCGTTTACCTTTAGGAGTGTAAGGGCGGGCAGTTCCCGCCACATCATCCGTTATCATGGAAATGGAGGAACCAAAAAGATGAAAAAGCTACTCAGCATCATCCTGGCGGCTGCCATGGTCCTTGCCCTGCTGGCCGGCTGCAGCAGCAAGCCCAGCGGCGAGAGCACTCCCCCCGACCCCACCAAGGGCCCCGACGCCACCCAGACCGAGCAGGGCAGCGAGCCCGCCGGCAAGCCCCTGGAGGGCCAGACCGTGAAGGTCGCCGCCCTGTCCTCCGGCTACATCGACGCCTATCCCGATATGTGGGCCGAGGTGTGCGCGGCCTTTGAGGAGGAGACCGGCGCCAAGGTCGAGCTGGTTCTGGAGAAGAACCTGGAAGCCGTCATCGGCCCGTCCATGCAGGGCGGCGACTACCCCGACGCCGTGCTGTGCGCCACCGGCCGCGAGGACGGCCTGACCGAGCAGTTCATCAAGGATAAGCTCATCGCCGACATCACCGACGTGCTGTCCATGACCGTCCCCGGCGAGGACAAGAAGGTCTCCGACAAGCTGCTGGGCGGCTTCACTGACACCACCCTCACCAACCCGTACGGCGACGGCAAGACCTACCTGGCCCCCATGTTCTACAGCCCCTGCGGCCTGTTCTACAACGCCGGTCTGTTTGCCGAAAAGGGTTGGACCGTCCCCGCCACCTGGGACGAGATGTGGGCCCTGGCCGACCAGCTCCCCGAGGGCCAGTACCTCTTCACCTATCCCACTGCCGGCTACTTCGACGCGTTCTTCTACGCCCTGATGCGCTCCTTCGGCCCCGACTTCTTCAACAAGGCCACCTCCTATGAAGAGGGCATCTGGGACACCGAGGAAGGCAAGCAGTGCCTGGAGATCGTGGCCAAGCTGGCCTCCTACACCAACCCCGTCACCCCCGCCCAGGCCAACAACAACGACTTCAAGATGAACCAGCAGCTGGTTCTGGACAACAAGGCCCTGTTCATGCCCAACGGCACCTGGATCGTGGGCGAGATGGCCGA
>CAJUOT010000105.1 GCA_910588135.1 uncultured Oscillospiraceae bacterium
GCAGTTGGACAATGTAGCCGTCAATGCACATCTTCCGAATGTAGGCACTCATGTTGTGAACGCCCATCAGCGCCATTCTCTGCTCAATCAGCTTGCGATCTTCCTCTGAAACTTTGAAATAGATACCGCTGGTCTTTTCTTTCGCCATAGTCCCCCTTATCTCCGCTTCTGCCATACGAGGTCATAGCCGAGCGCATCCGCCAGTTCCACGGCCTCCTTGTAGCGCAGGGATTCACGGCGCAGTTTGTCGGAGAGGTTCGGGACGCTGGGACTCCATCCGTACTGCTCCGCCAGTTTTTCCACCAGCTCGCTCATGGTGAAGCCCTCCCGGACAATATAGGCTTTTATTTCGTTCCTGATATTCATAAAAAGTGTACTCCTTTTCAAAATTGTGTTCGCCCTCCGGCGTAGAAATAGAAAACGCTCCCAACAAACCGGGCAGGCTGTTCACCATGCCCAGGTCGCAGGAGCGCACATCGGATTTCAGTGTTTAGCGTGAAGTCATGGGTAACGGTGAATACCAGCAGGGGAAAACGTATTGCGTTCGCCGCCCGGCGTTGCGTGTTTCCGCGAAAAAGCGCCATGCTGATGCTGTCCCGTTCGCTAATTTCACATGGATTGAAATTTAGGGTGCAAAAAGGGCGGCTCACCGAAGCAAGCCGCCCCATATCTCAGGCGCTTTCCGTATTCTGCTGGGCCTCCAAAGTCTTCTGCCGCCGTTTCGCCATGTACCGCCTGTTGTACTCAGATTTCTTTGCCCGCTTCTTCCGAAGCCGTTCTTGTTCCTCCAATTCTTCCGCAGTCGGTTCCGGGATAGGCACATCGAATTTACCGATAAACTTCAGGTAAATATCAACTTCCTGCGTCCGTTCGCCGGTGGACCTGTCCGCCTCGTGGACAACGATCTTGTCTACAAATTCGTTAATCATGGGCGTGGTCAGCTCGGAAAAATCGGTGTACTTCTTGGCAAGTGCCATAAACTGATCGACCTTTGCCGTATCTGCTTCAAAACCTTCCAAGTCAGCCAGGGCTTTCTGGATGGACGCCTCCAGCGTTTCCTGCTCCTGCTCGTATTCAGCGGACAGCACATCAAACCGCTTTTCGCTGATTTTGCCAATCGCATAGGATTCATAAAGTTTTTTGATAATGCCGTCCAACTCAGCCGCCCGTTTCTGCTCCCGCCGCACACGCTGTTTCAATGCCTTGACAGTTTCAGCCTGCCGGACCTCTGACGCGCTGCGGACCTTTTGAATAAACTCGGCCTCATTCTTAATAGCATAGGTGCTGGCAGAACGGATTGCCTCCAAAACCAACTCGCGTACAGCAGCAGTCCGAATGTAGTGTTGAGAGCAAGCTACTTGAAACTTGCTTTTAGCGTGGTCATAGGTGGAGCAGTGGTATTCGTCACGGTCCGGCCTGCGCTTGCCGTTGGGCCTACCCTGCCAATCCCGCGCCTGTCCCGCACCGCCACGGTGGTTATACATCTTTGCGCCGCAGTCGGCACAGAACATCAGGCCCGTCAGGGGATTTGCCTCGCCCAGTGTGTCCGTCCGGCGCACGACTTTCCGCAAATCCTGAGCCAGATGCCACGTCTTTTCGTCAACAATAGCCTCTTGGGTATTTTCAAAAATCACCCAATCCTCTTTTACCGCCTTTTTAGGCCGTTTGTCCTTATAAGAATCCTTATAAGTGCGGAAGTTGACAGTATGCCCCATATACTCTGGTCTTGTGAGCATTTCGGAAACAGTGTTCCCCCGCCAAGTATAGCGTTCGTCCGAGTAGTCCCGGCTCTGACAAGTCCCCTGGCTCCGTTGTCCCAGATAGTAGGCAGGGCGTTCCACCTTTTCCTCCGTCAAAATGCGCGCGACCTGGTGGGGGCCGTTGCCCTCAATCGTAAGCTGGAATATCCGGCGCACGACCGCCGCCGCTTCCTCGTCAATCAGCCAATGTCCGGGATCATCCGGGTCCTTGCGGTAGCCATAGATGGCATGATTTGTGGTGTGTTTGCCGCTCATGCCCTTGGCCCGGAGTACGGCGGTCACTTTCCGGCTGCAATCCCGAATATACCATTCGTTTATGACGTTCAAAAAGGGGGCGAACTCCCCGCTGCTCTGTATGCTGCTGTCAATGCCGTTGGAGATGGCGATAAACCGGACACCCTTTTCCCGGAACATAACCTCGGTATAGAATCCAGTCTGAAGATAGTCACGCCCGATTCGGCTCATATCCTTGGCAATCACGCAACCGATCTTCCCGGCCTCAACGTCCGCAATCAGGCGTTTCCAGTCCGGGCGGTCAAAGCTGCCGCCAGACCAGCCGTCATCCGTGTAATGGGCGCAGTTACTGAACCCATGCTGGGCAGCATACGCTTCGAGCATCTGCTTTTGAGATGTACTATGTAAAGGGTGGTTTCTGCCACCAAATACATATGACTGCGGCTCATTTGTGGTGAATAGAACCTGCGGTTGTAGGAAAGGAGATAAAAATCCGTATCGCATTATCGGTAGCCGCTACCGAAAACATCTGAAATGACGGAGGAAATACTATGGACGAATTAAAACCGAGTATCCATGACGAGGCAAACGACCTTGATTATGTCCTGGTCGGGGACTACTACATCCCGGCTATCGGATTGCCGGAGGACGATGACCGCCCCATCGGGAAGTGGGGACGGATGCACCGGGCGTATCTGGAGGAAA
>CAJUOT010000106.1 GCA_910588135.1 uncultured Oscillospiraceae bacterium
CCCCATGCGCTTGCAGAGGCGGTTCGTCCTGTCCTTGCGCTCCTGCTCTTTCTGCTCCTGGATCAGCCGCTTTTTCTTGTTTTCAAGCTGCTTGATTTCTTCCTCGATGCTTGCGATTTTCTCAATTTTGGTCTTTGCCATTTGTCAAACTCTCCTTTCGGTTTTTCGGTCTGGAATGGATAGGAATGGAAAAGCCGCCACGCTCTTTTTTCAGCATGGCGGCTCGGTGGGGTTCAGATGGCGGCATGGGCGGCTCCGGCTTCCTGCGGCCTGATTTCGTAGGCTGTGCCTTTCAGGATTGCCGCCCGCTGTGCTTCCTCGGCGGCTTTCCTGGCGGCTACCTTTCGGGCATAGCGTACCTTGTCCCGCTCACGCAAAGCCGCCCGCTGTTCCTCCGTCATTTCGTGGCGGCGCTTTTTCCTGCTCTTTCTTACCGGCGTTTCCTCCGGCTGTTCCTCCTGTTCGGGCAGGTCGAATTTGCCGATAAAGTTCAGATAGATTTCAACCTCCTGCTCCCGCACTCCGTTCACTTTGGTGGCCTCAGGGACGATTATCTTCTCTACAAATTCATTCAGCAGGGAAGCAGAAAACTCGTTAAACTCGGTGTGACGCTTCACCAGTTCGATAAACTTGTCAGCCCTCACGCTGTCGGTGTTGTAGCGGTCGATTTCGGCCTGTAACCTCTCGATTTCCCCGTCAAGGGTTTTCTGCTCGGTGTCGTAGCCGGTCAGCAGTTCGGAAAAGTGGTTTTCGGGTATCTTCCCCGTGGCGTAGGCTTCATAAAGTTTCTTTATCAAGCCGCTGATTTCCTCCCGCCGCCGCTTGGCCTTTGACAGCTTTTTGCGGCTCTCCTTTACCGCCGCTTCCTGCTGTAATGAGGATTTTTCCCGGACACGCTCGATAAACTCCGCCTCGTTCTCCCGCACATATCCGCTGACCCGCCGTATGGCTTCCAGCACCAGGCTTTCCACAACGCTGACGCGGATATAGTGACAGGTGCAGCTTCGGGAATAGTGGCGGTAGCTGGAACAGACATACTCATGGTGGGGCTGGTCGGGCCTGCCGGTGCTGCCCTGCTTGTGGTACATCTTCTGTCCGCAGTCGGCGCAGTACAGAACGCCGGTCAGCGGGTTCGGCTCGCCGCCGATGCGCTCCCGGACACGCTTCGTTTCCCGCAGACGCTGAACGACATTCCATGTTTCCTCGTCAATGATGGCGGGGTGGGTGTCCTTGAAAATCAACCGGTTTTCCTGCGGGGTGGCCTCCCGCTTCTTGGATTTGTAGCTTTCCGTGGCGGTCTTGTTGAGGACTGTCCAGCCCATATATTCTTCTTTTTTGAGGATTTGGATAAGGGTGGCGGTGGCCCACTTGTAGGGGTCTGCGCCCGACGCGCCCATGCTCACCCGCTCCCCGATGGCCCTCCAATGGGCGGCGGGGGTGAGTATCCGCTCGGCGGTCAATTCCTCCGCAATTCTGGCGATGGGCTTGCCCTCGATAACGCCCTGGAAGATGCGCTTGACAACGGGGGCGGCTTCCTCGTCCAAAATCCATTTCTGGCGGTCGTCCGGGTCGTGCAGATAGCCGTAGGGGAGTGCGCCGGTGACGTGCTTTCCCGCCGCCGTCCTCGCGCCGAAAATCGCCCGTATCTTCCGGCTGGTATCTCTGGCGTGCCACTCCGCAAAGATGTTTCGGAAGGGCATGAAATCGTCCTCGCCCTTGGCGGTGTCGATGCCCTCGGCCACGGCGATCAGCCTGACGCCCCGCTCCCGTAACTGCTCCAGAAACAGCCCCACGCGCAAGTGGTCGCGGCCCAATCTGCTCATGTCTTTAATCAGGATTTGCCCCACGTTGCCGCGCTCGATGTCCTCCATAATCTGCAAAAATCCGGGCCTGTCCCAGCGTGTGCCGCTCCACCCGTCATCCGTCCGATGGACAACGTTAGTGAGGCCGTTCCGGGCCGCGTATTCCTCCAGGTATTCCTTTTGATGCTCAATGGACAGGGATTCGTTTTCCCGCCCGTCCTCGTGGCTTAATCTCTCGTAAAGGATAGTCAGCTTGTTGTCGTTCATGGTTCCCTCTTTCCGGCTGTCCGGCGCGGCGGTTCTCGGTATCATTTTCACTGTTTCACCGCGTCCCTTTCAATCAGGCGTACCAGCTTATCGCTCATGGTTTCCCTGCTCGTCCTGCTGAAATGGACGCTCACCTTGTAGGTCGTGGAGCCAATCCGCTTTGTGATGTGCAGCGGCTTGTCGGTGCGTTCAATCGTCCTGTCTGCTGTTACTGCCGGCATAGGATTAGCCCCCTTTCCATATTCGGTTGTCTGTGATATACTACCGTCAAAATCACCTCGGCGCGTCCTTTCCCGCGCCCCTGTGCCGCCTGCGGCCTGACTGCCTGTTGTTTTCGGGGTGTCCCCGTTCCTTTACGATACACTCCTTTGGGGTTTTTCAGACGCTTGCGGTCGGCCAGAATCAGGTTATTGGAAAGAGCGTTCAGGCCGTAGTAGAGGGCTTCACCCTGCATAAAAAGCTCCTGGGTGGTAAAGGGCACGAATATGGCGGTACTGCTGGTGGTGAGGCCCCGCTGAATGGCGATCTGGTTGAGGCCCAGGGGGAGGGAGGACATTAGCC
>CAJUOT010000107.1 GCA_910588135.1 uncultured Oscillospiraceae bacterium
CGCTTGATGATGCTGTCAAAATCGTTCATAGGCTCTCGCCCTCCTTGCACGAATAATCAGCCACGCCTTTACCTTTGCGCCTGTCCTCCTTGGCCCAGCGGCGAATGGTGGCGGCGTGGCTCTTGTAGGTCTTGCCGGTGGAGGCCATATATTCAGATAAACGCTCGATATACTCCTGCCAGACAGAGGGAAAGTCGGCTTGCAGCTCGGCAACCTCCGCCTCGGTCAGAAAAACATTCTCATAGCGGCCTCGTGCGCGGGCGCACGCGCCCTCTCTACCGTAAGGTAATTCACTCAGGTTACTCGTAAGGTTATTAGTGGACAATTTTCTGTCCATCAAAGGGATAGTTTTCTGTCCATCAGAAGGACAATTTTCTGTCCGTCTGGGGGACAGTTTTTTGTACATCAAGCGGACAATATCCTGTCCATCAGGTATCTTGACAAAAATGCGGTTCGGCTGGGACTGGCCCCGCCGGTGGCGCTCAATCAGACCGGCGGTCTCCAGTTCGTTCAAAGCGTTCTTCACCGTCATGGGGCTGCGGTCAATGGCATTGGCAATCTCGGCAATGGGAAAAACAATGTAAATCTGGCCGCTGTCATCCGCCCAGCCGTTGGCCTGGGAGAGCCGCGCCCTGTCCAGCAGCACAGCATAGACCAGCTTGGTAGCCAGCGCCAAATCCGACTCCATCAGAAAGCGGGGGTAAGGCAGATAGGGCGGCATTTTAGTGTTGGCGGTCATGTAATCGGCAATCGTGTTCACCTCCCGATTTATGGGCCGTTAGAGAGCCGTTTTTGGGGTTCGGAATGGAAACATACAGCCCCCCTATCGACTGCGCCCCAAAAGTCCTTGATTTGCAAGGGTTTCAAAGTTCTATTTGTCCACGCCTGATGCCCTGCGCCGCCGCTCACTGGCGGCTTTCTGGCGGCGGTGGACAATGGGCGCACAATCGGGGCAGTATTTCGCCCGGTTGGAGCCGGGGCGGAACAGTCCCCGGCACTCGGCGCAAATCTTCATATCACGCTGGGGCAGCAGGGCGGCGCACAGTTCCCCATCCAGCGGCAGGACAGCGGCCCGGAACCAGCGGCAGATCAGCGAGTAGGAAATCGCCTGCGGGCAGACACATTCCTCCCCATCGTCCAGCAGGAGGCAGTTGCCGTCCTGGTAGTTGCAGCAGCTATGTACCAGCCGCCGGACGGCCCGATATTGCTGATAGGTCATCGCTCCTGTTCCTCCTTGCGCTGGGTCTGGCCCTCCCTGGCAAGCCGGTCGGTGGTCTTTTTCAAAGTCTCAACCGCCTTAATGTCCTCACGCATGGAGCGCATTGTCAGATAGTCGGCCTCTTTCTCGGCGGTCAATTTTTGGGCCTCGGCCCTCCATGCCTTGGGGGTGATGGCCTCGCCGGAGGCTTTCAGCGTGTCCAGGTAGCGGACGGCGGCATCGAACAGGGCAAGGTCGGCGCTGTGCCGCTGCTCGAATTGCTCCCGCTTGGCCGGGGCAACCTTGTCCAATTCCTGGCGAACAGGTTTGTATTTCTGATACTGCGCCCACATTTCCAGCCGTTCAGTCAAAACAGAAATGCGGCGCTCCGCTTTGACGATTTTGCCGCGTAAATCATAATAGCCGCTGTTCATGGCCGAAACCTTTTCGTAAAGTTCCGGCATGGACGAAATACCGTTTGCCTGCAAAAAATTGAACAGCGCAACATTTTCTTTAAGGGCCTTGACCCTGGCATATTGGGAAGTCGGTGCGGTGTCCTGTCTGGCCTGGAAAAGAAAATCCATGATACTTTCCTGGCCCTGGGGCTGGCTGGATTGCTCCTTGCTCCAGTTGTAAAGGCGGGTGATGCGGGCTTTGATTTCTTTCAACAGTTTGTTGTCAGCGGCGATTTCCCGGTTGATGTTGCCTTTCACCGTCTGGATGCCCTTTCGCTCCATCTGGCAGGCGGCAGGCCCCATGTGGACGCTGGGGATTTTATCAACGCCCTGGCGCTTATAGCTACGGTGGTCGATGCGCTCCGGCCTGCCTGCGGCCTCCAGCGCCCGGTTGGTGTAAGCCGCCCATGCCGCCCGCCACTTCTCGGCGTTGCCCCGCTGGTTCCAGTCGGTGGTGTCCTCCCGGTGGTTCTTCCAGCCGCCTTTGCCGTTGGGGATGCGCTGGCCCTGGCCGTCCAGATCGTACACCTTGCGGCACTTCGGCCCCCACTCACCATTTTCTTTTATAGGGCGAATGGTGAGCATGATGTGAGCGTGGGGATTGCCGGTTCCCTTGTCGTGGATAGCGAAGTCGGCGCACATTCCAGCGTCAACAAAATTGTCTTTGACGAAAGCGCGGACAAGCGCCAACTGTTCCGCCCTGGAAAACTCCACGGGCAAGGCCACTTCAATTTCCCTGGCAAGCTGGGCATCGCTGGATTTCTCGATTTGCTCCACGGAGTTCCAGAGGATGGAGCGGTCTGAAAACTCCGGCGGGGCGTGAGGGGGTAACATGATTTCTGTATGAACGACACCGCCCTTTTTCGTGTAGTCATGGGTCAGGCCGTCCCACTCGTTCACCAGCTTTTCACCGCTCCGATAGGCGGCAGCGGCCACA
>CAJUOT010000108.1 GCA_910588135.1 uncultured Oscillospiraceae bacterium
GCAGTTTCCGGCGAAGCCGGAAACGGAACGGTGACGGGATTTTCAGAGCTGGCGCGGAAGGAGGGATTTGAATTATCAGGAGCCTGTGAAATCGTGTGCGCACTTGTCCGCAAAACCGTTGCGGCGCAACGCTTTTCACTTCCGCTGTGTGCATTGCTGTATGCGGCTGTGCAATCTGTAAAGGGAAAAAATAAGGGAAAACTTTTGGGCAAAAGAGAGGGCCGGGGAAGCTGCTCCCTGGCCCTTGTCCGTTAGTTCCAGTTAATGGCGCTGTCCGCCACATACTCCCCGGCCTCCATCTCGGCGGCGGCCTTGTCCAATTCAGCCTTTTCAGCGGGGGTAAGTTTGGTGTAATCAGGATCCCAGGCCAGCACCAGCTTTTTCACCAGCTCAAAAGCAAGGGCCTGGTCTGTTTCGGGAAGCATATCCACCATGGCGGCGATCCGTTGTGCTATTGGTGCCATATCATCATGCCCCTTTCCTACTTGTAGATATCGCCTCTGCTGCCTATGTCTATAATATGCAGGATTTCCAGACTGTTTTCAAGCCCAAATTTGTAAATTACCCGGTACTTCCCAATGCGGAGCCGGTGCCGTCCATCGTGATAGCCCTGCATGGACTTAATGTCGCCCACGGGCGGCTTCTGAGTAAGCCCCAATATCCCAGCATGAACACGGGCCTTTGTCGCCTTGTCCATCGCGTTGATAACCTTGACGGCAGATTTGGAATATCTGATTTCCATGCGCTACGCCCCCTCAGAGGCCCCAGAATCGCCGCCGTCCCGTTCCATGGCCTCGGATATGGCGCGGTTGATAAAGCCGTTCACAGATTCGCTGTGGGCCTCTGCGTGGGCCTGTATGGCGTCCTTCTTTCCTTTTGGAACGGTCAGGTTGATTCGGTCATAAGCTTTGGCAATATATCGGTTCTGTGCCCTGGTGCTTGCCTTTCCCATCGCTTTTCCTCCTTTGGTTGGGAGCGCCGGAAACTCCAACCTATCCTCCCAGTATGGCTATATTGTAGCACAATTGCAACCGTTGCGCAACTATAAAAATAGACAAAAATAGTTGCGTAACTATGTATGCTTTGCCAATTGAAATCGTTGCGCAACTATGTTATTATAGTATCATAGCAAGGGAGAACACCCCAAGCGAGGGGAACCGGGAAACGCATTCTCAAGTAGGCCGTCGAGCGCGAACGAACTCACGCCCCGGTTCCCACCGCCAACCGAAAGGAGATCACACCATGAGCATGAACGAGATCGAGGCCAAGTGCCGGGAGCTGCGCTCCCTCCAGCGGCTGATCGAGGAGGCCCAGCAGGAGGCGGAGTCCATCAAGGACACCATCAAGGCCCAGCTCACCGCCCAGGGGGTGGACGAATTCCAGGCCGGGGAATACCGGGTGAGCTGGAAGAGCGTCACCAGCAGCCGCCTGGATGTCGCCGCGCTGAAAGAGGCCCTGCCCGATGTGGCCCAGGCGTTTGCCCGCACCACCACCACGCGCCGGTTCTGCGTGGCGTGAGAAAGGCCCCTGCGGGGTGTTTACCGCATGGGAATGGTATCATCCCCCCACGAGCGGGCGCGTCCCTGGGGCTCTTCTGCGGCCCCTGCGCCCGCTCGAATGCGCCCCGCCAAAATCCCAGGTGCCTGCGATTTTGGCCTGTTCACAACAGCGCCTTTAGCCGCCCGGACACGCTGGGGTGGCGCAGCGCCCGAAGCGCCTTTTCCAGCGTCCGTTTGTCCACCGGCACTCCCTGCCAGTACCGACCCCGGACAGCGGCCCGCTGCTTCTCGGGCAGCTCCGCAATTGCCGAGGCTAAAACGGCGTGGATCCTTGCCCGCCGGTCGTCCTCCTCTACGGCCAGCAGGGCCAGCTCCGCCCCAGGGTCTGGAATGGTGTCGCCCAGCGTCCCCCCGTCCGGGTCATCCTGAATGGCGGGTGCATCCAGGCTTGCCGCACCGGCCAGCGGGTCGAGCCTGTCCCGCCGCGTCCTCATACCGCAAGCAACGGTAAACGCCCCCTTCAAATGCACCATGTACCAGGTGGAGAACCGCGCCCCGGCCCCGCTGTCGAAGGTGCCCACAGCCTCCAACAGCGCAGTAAACGCCTCCTGGCCCAAATCGTCCAGCTCCACGCCGTTTCTGTTGGCCGCCGCCCAGCGCCCCGCCTCTTTCAGCGCCAGCAGCCGCACTTTTTCCCACAGCGGCATAATCTGCCCCATGTCCCCGGCCTGGATCAGCGCCGCCAATTCCTCGTTGCTCATTGCGCTTTCGGCCTCCCCGCGGCAGAATTCGGTTTCGCGTTGGCTTCCATGCACCGTTTCGCATTTTGACCTACTCGGGCCCGCCCGATCATCCCCCTAAGGGGGGATGATTTTTTCTGCCGCTTTTTCTTTGCGTAACGTAACAGATCGGAAGAGCACACGTCTGAACTCCAGTCACCAAGC
>CAJUOT010000109.1 GCA_910588135.1 uncultured Oscillospiraceae bacterium
ATCTGCCGTTTCAGCATATCCACATATTCCCCCCGGATGCTGTCAAAGTCGTCGTGGGCCATGGGGATATTGACCTTGTACCGGCTGCCGCCCCTGGAGCGGTGGTTGATGAAGGAGAGCTGGAACGGGAGGGCGCTGTCAAAGTAGTTGAGGAAGCCGCACCAGCCGTCGAAGATGGCGGACTGGTCCTCGCTGGAGGCCACGGAATAGTTAATATCTTCGTAGGAGATTGTCTTGGTGTAGAAGCCGTCCCGCACCCGGCAAATGCCGTCTTTCAGCATCTCCACATAGGGGATGGTCTGTTGGGCGGAGAGGGAGCGCCTACCGGCCCTTCCGGGCCCGGCGCTTTTGGTCCTTATGTTCAAGCTCAAACACCTCCTTTCCCGCAAAGGGAGCATAGATATTTTGCGTTCGGTAGGGCCTGGGGCCGGGGCGGAGGAAGCGGGCGCGGACAATATTCCGTACCACCTTCTCAAAGGGCAGGCCGTCCTTTTCATACATCGCCATGAGGAACGCCGGGAGCATGATCCCCAGCATGAGGAACATGGCCCCGGTCCCACCGATGGCCCCACGGGTCAGCAGATACACGGGGACGCCCACCAGTCCGCCGCCTCCAAAACAAATGAGCTGCCGCTTGGTGAGGTTAAAGGCCAGCTTGGTCTTGACCCTGGACAGGTCATTGGGGACATTCACATAGGGTATGGCAAATCACTCCTTTCCGTTCCCTGGCCCTCTGGACTCGTCGTCGCAAGCTCCACATCCCTCGCTTCCGCCTCCGGCGAAAGCTCACTCGTTTCGCTGCTCCTCCTCTCCCCACAAAATCCTTGATTTTGCGGGGGCCCCATATTCCAGAGGCCGGGGGTACATTCCACCTCGTTCCCCCACACGTCCCAGCCGGGGGAGGTCCGCCGGGCGAACAGCTCCACCCGTGGCACGTCGCCCAGGAGGGCCACAATTTTCTCCCGCGCCTCCTCCGGCTTTTTGCTATGGGCTTCAATGGGGGAAATGATGAATTGATGGACATTGGCGGCCTGCCGCCGGGGATGGCCCCGCGTCGCCAGCAGGCACACCTCCGCGTTGGCCCTGGTCCAGAAGCCCAGGCCGTAAAACCAGCTATCCGCCTTGCGGTTCTTTTTCAGCCAGACGAACGCCACAGACTTATACTGAAAACCCCACGCCTTGATCAGCCGCAGGGCTTCCGGGAGCTGGGGGAACGTGGCCCACAGGAACAGGGCGCAGTCCGGGGCGGCCAGCTCCGCCACGGGGAGGGCGCACAGCTCGTCCATGCTCATGGTGGGGTAGTGCCTCTCCGCCGTCCCCCGCAAATTCTTTTGAGCGTACCGCCAGGGCGGGTCGGCATAGATCACAGCGTATTTTCCGATAAAATCCCTCCTTTCCGCTCCGCTCTGGACACCGTGTCCAGAGGCCGGGGGCCTAATGCGCCCCCAGGACGCTCCGGGCGATACTCCCCGTTTTGAACAGGCAGTAGCACAGCAGCACCGTGTAGCCGATGGTCCCCCATATCGCCCCTATGGGGTCGCCCCCGGAGGCGATACCTTGAATGAGTACCGCATAGATACCCACGCATACCAAAATCAGCATCCCCTGGAAGCCCACGGCGAACAGGGAGCGGAGATAGTTCTGCCCGGCCCCGCCCAGCTCCCGGTTCGCCAGGGTTGCCACGGGGAGGGGCGCAAGGCTGGTGAGCATATAAATTTCTATCATCCGCCCGTAGACGATCACGAAAATCACGATATTCAGCGCGGTCATGGTGAGCTGCACCACAAAGGACTGGAGCCACAGCCCCAGCAGCGGGCCCAGGTCCATCCCCTCCAGCGCGGCCTCCAGGTCCGCCAGCATATCCGGGGAAACGTCCGTGGAGCCCTGGATCAGCCCCGCTGACTGCGCCACCACCCGCTGGGCCACGTCGAACACCGCCATAACGATATTGAACGTGTTGGACAGAATGAGGATGGCGCAGGCCGTTTTGAATATCCACTTGAAGAAAATCCAATAGTCCAGGTCGTGAAGATTATTCCGCTCCACCAGCAGTTGAATGAGTTCGTAGGTGGCGACAAAGGTCAGGACCAGTCCGGCGATTGGCAGTATCACCGTCTCGGAAAGCCGCCGGATCAGGGAGAAAACCCCGGCGTTCCATTGCGCCGGGGCTGTCCCCACTTGTACCGCGATCTCCCCGACACGGGCGTTTACTGTATCAAAGAGCCCCGACAGGTTGTCCATGATCCCGCCAATCAGCAGCTCCTTCAGCCAGTTCGTGATCCAGTCGGTGAGAAATCCCATGAAGCGCCGCCCTTAGAACAGGCCGGACAGCAGGGGGATCAGGGTCGTGCCCAGCAGGATAATGCCGCCGCCCGCCATGAGCTGTTTTATCCCCAATTAGGTGTAAAAACTCTGCTCG
>CAJUOT010000110.1 GCA_910588135.1 uncultured Oscillospiraceae bacterium
ACATCAAAGGTACGAGCGACACCTGGGCGGCTGTCCGGCGTTGGCAACGCCGCAGGCGCGGGATGCACCGCAAACACCCGTATCGCAGGGTAAAAGGGAGATGCTGGGGGAACGGCCTGGGCAGCTTAGTCACCTGCCGCCACCGTCTGCTGGCACCGCGCCGCCACGCCAAAGGCGGGCTTGCATACTCCCGTGCCGGGGGAGAGCAGTAAGGCGGTCATGCCGCCCGATAATACGGCACATATTTTTCTGAAAGGGTATTCCAGGGAACCCGCGCCGGTCACATTTCCTCACAGAATGAGGACACAGCCAGGACCGGCGCGGCCCTTCCCGCCCACCGGATGAAAGACCTGGAGCCATAGGCCAACTGCGGCCCCAGGTGTTCCATCCGGTAAGGATGAACGATAACAGGCCGAGGCCAGGGAGGTGAAAATATGCTTGTTCCAATCAGTGAAATCAAAGTCAACGCCGGACGGCGGGAGGCGGACCCGGAGGGAGTGCAGGAGTTGGTGGACAGTATTTCCAAGGTGGGCTTGCTCAACCCCATCACGATTGACCGGGAGCATACGCTGATCGCCGGATTGCACCGGCTGGAAGCGGCAAAACTGCTGGGATGGACGGAGATCGAGTGTAATGTCAGCAGTTTGGAAGGCCTACTGGCGGAGCTGGCGGAGGTTGACGAAAACGTGGTCAGGAAGGGCTTATCTGCCGTGGAGTACAGTGATTTACTTCTGCGCCGGAAGGAGATTTATGAAGCCCTCCACCCGGAGACAAAGCATGGTGGTGACCGCAAGAGCGAAAAAATCAAAAGTGCAAAATGCACATTTGATTCTGAAAAATCTTTTGTAGATGATACGGCTGAAAAATTAGGTGTGGACCCCAGCACCATTAGACGCCAGATTCAAACCGCAAAAAATCTGACTTCCGAGGCAAAAGACATTATCCGGGACACCGGAACCAAAATCACGAAGAAGGATGCTTTGAAGCTGTCCCGGCTGGGACCGGAGCAGCAGAAGGACGCAGCCAGCCAGTTAGCGGCGGGGGAAATCAAATCCATGGGCGAGTACCATCCCGCCCCGGCAGAGCCGGAAGAACCGCCGCCCCCGGAACCGGAATCGCCGCCAGCGGCTCCGACTGTACCCTCTGTTCCCTACTCTCTGGGCGATAAGCATTATGCCAGCATAGAGGAATCCATAGCCGACCTCAAAAACCCCAATAAAGATTGCAGCTATAACCCGGACACGCTGCTGGCAGATATTGACGGCTTTGTAGACACCTTCCACAAGAATTTCGCGTGGTATAGCGACCCCTTCTGCACAGTCGTTTTCCCAGACATATCCCCGGTGCAATTTGATTTTGTACGTCAGCGTTTTGCGACCATTTCCTCCGCCATGGAGGATTTATTGAATTTAATGGAAAGGAATATGAACAAATGAGCTATCGGAAAAAGCGCAGTTCCTCCAAAAAGGAACCCCTGGAGCAGCAGACCACCATCCCCGAAGTAAAGTACCATAACCCCGGCGTGAGCCGTGATCTCTCCACCGCCAAGCTGACCTCCGGCCTGCCCTATCAGCGGCCTGTGGAGACGGAGGATGTGGACAAGCTGATCGCCAAGTGGAACCCTTGCCTGCTGACCCCCATTGTGGTCAGCTTCCGGGACGGCAATTTCAATGTGGTGGACGGACAGCACCGGATCGCCGCGATGCGGAGGATGGCGGGCGGCGGGGATGTGATCGTCCCTTGCATCATCTACACCGGCCTGACCTATGAGCAGGAGGCCGAACTGTACTATATGCTGGACCGGACCAGAGGGAAACTGCGGCTGGGCCACGCTACCAAGGCTCTGGTGGAATCCGGCGCGGATGCGGAGATCATTGATGTGAAACAGCGGATAGAGGACGCTGGCTTTACCTGGGCGCTGGACCGGCCCACCGGGGAACCATTTGAAATTGCTACCACCCGCGCCGTTATCAACGCCTACCGGCTCCTGGGCGGCGCGGCCTTCTCCCGGATGCTGGGTTTGATTGCCGGAGCGTGGCATGGAACCCCCAGCTCTCTCAAAGGGTCCATCTTCTCCGGCATGGCGCTGTTTGTCAAGACCTATGAGACGGAGCTGGTGGACCAGACGTTTATCAAGCGGCTGTCTGCCGTTGACCCGGATGAGATTATACGGCGGGGCAAGGTGGACTTCTCCACTAATAAAGCCGCCCTGCGGTTTGCCCGCGTCATTCTCAGTAAGTACAACGGCCACCAGCGCGGAGGCCGAAAGCTGCCCTACCGCTTTAAGGGCTGATACATCACAAATCGCCGCAGGCTGGGAACAGTCTGCGGCGGCTT
>CAJUOT010000111.1:0-1147 GCA_910588135.1 uncultured Oscillospiraceae bacterium
GGCATTAAGCCCGTCCCCCGGAAAAGCGGCCCTCACCGGGCCGGGTGGTCATCAAGCGGTACAGTTCGGTGTTGGAGGGGAAGCGGTTGACAAAGGGCACCAGGGCCGAGCCATACTTGATAAGCCCGCACCCGGCGGGGGCGTTGGTGATGTGGCCCATCTGTTCCTCGGAGATATTCAGCAGGCGGGCCAGCTTCTCCCGGTCGCTTGCCGCCTGGTTCAGCATGACAATAAACTCGGAGTTGGACAGCATGGTGCTGGCCTGAACGGAGTCCAGAAGATACTCCACGTTCTGCGTGATGGCGGTGGGGTAGGCGTTACGCTTGCGGAACTGCCGCCATGCGGAGTTGAAAAAGGCGGCGGAAAACTCGTTCTCAAACATCACATGGAACTCGTCAATAAAGACGTGGGTGCGCTTGCCCTTCTTCCAGTTCAGGGTGACGCGGTTGAGCATGGTGTCGGTAATAACAAGGTGGCCGATGGGCTTCAACTGTTCGCCCAGGCCGTGGATGTCGAACACCACCACCCGCTTGTCCAGGTCAACGGTGCTTTCATGGCCGAAAATGTCAAGGGAGCCGGTGGTGAACAGCTCCAGAACCAGGGCGATTTCCCTTGCCATATCCTCCGGCTGTTCCATCAGCTTTTCCCGGAGGGCGGCAAGGGTGGGTACAGTGCCGTTCCGCTCCGCTTCCTCGTACAAGTCCCCCGTACAGCGATCAATAATGGATTTCTGCTTGGCCCCCACGCCGTTGGGGTCGATGCGCTCCACCAGGGACATGATAAACTGCGATTTCACCACGATGGGGTTGTTCTCGCCGTAGCCGTCCACCATATACATGGCGTTCAAGCGGTCTTTCCCGCCAGCGGCCACCCGGACAACGCTGCCCAGGCCATCCATGGCTTCAATGAGGGGGGCGTACTCCCCCTCCGGGTCTGCGATAAGAATATCATCGTCCGTGTTGAGAATGAGGAACGCGATTTCCTCCTTGACACTGAACGACTTCCCGGAGCCGGGGACGCCCAGCCGGAAGGACGACTGATTGAGCAGGTTGGCCTTGTTGCACATGATAAGGTTGTGGGAAATGGCGTTCTCTCCGAAGTAGATGCCGCCCCTGTCCATGATCTCCTGCACCTTAAAGGGCATGAA
>CAJUOT010000111.1:1247-2312 GCA_910588135.1 uncultured Oscillospiraceae bacterium
CGGTTCAGGTCGGTCAAGTCCGCCACGATCTCGTCCTGGATATAGTTGGCGTAGTCCTTCAGGAACAGCACCCGGCAATAGCGGTCGCCCAGCTTCAGGTAGTCGCTGTGCTTCTCGATCCCGTCCGGGCAGATATAGTCCTTGAAGTCGTGGCCCAGCCGGGCCATATCCGCCATATCAAAATGAAAGCTGCCCTCGTCCCCGGCCCGGTAGAAGTCGTGGAGGACACGCAGGCGGTCAGCGGCGTCCAGCTCCACGCACTTGGAGCCGAGGGCGGCAAAGCGGGCGGTCAGGTCGGCCCCGATCCGGGTGAAGTAGGCGCGGGCGTCCTCAATGTCCTTTTTATAGATGGACACTGTGACAAACTTCTCCTGGGTGATGCCGTTGGCCCCGGTCGCCTTGTCAATGAGCATCTGGTTGTACTCTTTGCGGTACTTGTCCAGGCCGTCCCCACGCATGGACATAAGGACGGACTGCTCAAAGTCCGCTTGGCTCTGGCGGCGGTTGCAGATGGTGAGTTTGGTGGTGGCGGCGCTGTCCAGGCCGTTCAGCAGCTCCGAGTAGGCCAGGAACATGGTTTCCTTGTCCTCCCGGCTGGCTACCTTGTAATTGATGTCGGTGAAACGGTAGGTCTTGGAGAACTTGGAGCCGCCCACCCGGAAAATGCCGTCCGGCCAGATGGTTTGAATGGGGATCACGTCCTGCACCCTGCGGGGGACGCGGTACGGCTCCCGATCCTGCCGCATGATGGTCTTGATGCTCTTAATCATGGCGCTTGTATTCCTCCTTTTCACGCTTTTCCATGCTGGACTTCAAAAGGTCGTAGTACAGCGTGGACGATTCAAAGCGCAGTTCCCTGGGTTCCAGCACCTCCGAGCGCAGCCACGCCCAAATGAACTGCTCCGCCGTCATGCCGTGGTAGGTGAAGAAGCCCAGGGCGGCGAAGGGGGCCGCGCCCACAATGCACATCCAGGACACGGTTTCCGTGCCGACGTAGGGTTTCAGCAGAAAGTACAGCCCCACGGCCACGGCCACCGCCAGGGCAGAAAAAACGAGCTGCCGCAG
>CAJUOT010000112.1 GCA_910588135.1 uncultured Oscillospiraceae bacterium
TCTTCCGATCTAACCCCACCCAGGACGGCGTCTACCAGCAGAAGCTGGACGAGGCGCTGCTCAAGCAGGGCAGGGTGGCCGCCGACGACAGGATCGACATGTTCCTGGTGGAGGCGGATTACGCCCTGAAATATGTCGACCCAGAGGTCAATGTGGCACTCCCATCTCCCAGCTGGGCATTACCGATGCGGATATTGCCAACCAGTACCGCTACACCCTGGAGGCTATGACCGGCTCCGACGGTGAGATCCGGGGATTGAGCTACCAGGCCACCCCCGGCATGCTGGTCTACCGCCGCTCCATCGCCAAGGCCGTCCTGGGCACCGACGACCCGGAGACCGTAGGCGCCGCCGTGGCCGACTGGGATAAGTTTTACGAGACGGCGGAGCAGATGAAGGCCGCCGGCTATTACATGTACTCCGGCCGGGCGGACACCGCCCGGGTGTATTCCAACAACGTCTCCGCCCCCTGGGTGAAGAACGACAAGACCGTGGTGGTGGACCCCAACATGATGAACTGGGTGGACCGCTCCATGGAGGACATTGAGAGCGGCATCAGCCACAACGTGCCGGGCCAGTGGAACGACGAGTGGAACAAGGACATGGGCCCCGACTCCAAGGTGTTCTGCTTCTTCCTCCCCGCCTGGGGTCTGGATGTGTGTATCGCCCCCAACGTGAAGGATACCGCCGCCGCCCAGGATTGGGCCGTCTGCCCCAGCCCCCAGAGCTTCTTCTGGGGCGGCACCTGGCTGGTGGCCGCCAACGGCACCGATAACGCCTCCCAGGTCAGGGATATCATGCTGACCATGACCGCCGACCGGGACCTTCTGCGCACCCTGGCCATGAACTACGGCGAGATGAGCAACGACCAGCCTCTGATGGAGGAGCTGGCTCAGTCTCCCGACTTCGGCATCGAGCTGCTGGGCGGACAGAACTACATCGGCGTGCTGTCCGATGTGGCGGCCACAGTGGACCTGTCCAACATCTCCTCCTATGACCAGGGCTGTGTGGAGGAGTTCCAAAACACCTTTGGCGATTACTTCAACGGCGTCATCAGCCTGGACAAGGCCAAGGACAACTTTGAGATGGCCATCACCGAGCGCTACCCCTGGCTGGTGGGCGGCGGCGTGCTTTGGCCGTAAACCGCTGTGAAAGGAGGACTTCTGATGAAAAACGAGAATCGAATCAAAAGCGTCAGCTACGCCAAATGGGGATATATTTTTATCCTCCCCTTCTTTTTAAGCTATGCCATCTTCTCGCTCATCCCGCTGGCGGACACCATCCGCAACAGCTTCTATGAGTACTACGCCTTCGGCCTGAAGACCGTGGGCCCCAACTGGACCGGGCTGTCCAACTACACCTCCCTGCTCTCCTCCGACCTGCCCAAGTACGCCTGGAACACCTTTGTCATGTGGATTCTGGGCTTTGTGCCCCAGATTATCGTGTCTCTGGTGCTGGCCTCCTGGTTTACCGACGCCCGGCTGAAAATCCGGGGCCACGACGCTCTTCCGATCTTTATTTACCTGCCCAACCTGATTATGGCCTCCGCCTTTGCCATGCTGTTTTTCGCCCTGTTTTCCAATGCCGGACCTGTCAACAGCATCCTGCTGCGCATGGGCGTGGTGGGAGAGGCCATCCGGTTTATGGAGTCCACCCTGGGCGCCCGCACCCTGGTAGGGCTGATGAACTTCCTCATGTGGTTCGGCAACACCACCATTATGCTGATGGCGGCCATCATGGGCATCAACCCCTCCATCTTTGAGGCGGCGGAGCTGGACGGCTGTACCCATCTCCAGAAATTCTTCAAGATCACCCTGCCCCAGATCAGGCCCCTGCTGACCTATACCCTGATTACCTCCCTCATCGGCGGCCTGCAGATGTTCGACGTGCCCCAGATCCTCACCGGCGGCAAGGGCGCCCCTGACCGCACCACCATGACGCTGATTATGTACCTGAATAAACACCTCCAGGCCAAAAACTACGGCATCGCCGGCGCGCTGTCCGTCTTCCTGTTTATCATCAGCGCCATTCTCTGCTGGTTCGTCTTTAAGATGAACACCGACTCCGACCCGGACGGCTCCAAGTCCGCGGCCAAGCGCGCCAAGAAAGGGGGCAAAGCGTAATGGAGAACAAAAAATCCAGCGGACGAACCATTCTGGCCCATGTGGTGCTGATTATCCTGGCGTTTCTGTGTCTGTTCTTCTTCTACATCCTGATTATCAA
>CAJUOT010000113.1 GCA_910588135.1 uncultured Oscillospiraceae bacterium
GCGTGGGCGCGGGCACCGACTTCGGCCCCCTGATCGCCAACCCCAAGACCCTGCTGCTGGGCGCAGCCGCCCAGCTGGGCATTTTTATGACCTACGCGGGCTGCCGGCTGTCCGGCCTGTTTGACGCCGCTGAGGCCGGTTCCATCGGCATCATCGGCGGCGCGGACGGCCCCACGGCCATCTTCGTCACCAGCCGTCTGGCTCCCCATCTGCTGGGGCCCATTGCCGTTGCGGCGTACAGCTACATGGCCCTGGTGCCGGTCATCCAGCCCCCCATCATGCGGGCGCTGACCAGCGAAGCGGAGCGGAAGATCGTCATGCGCCCCCTCCGCCAGGTCTCCAAGCGTGAGAAGATCCTGTTCCCCATCGTGGTTAGCGTGTTCGTGGCCCTGCTGGTGCCCTCCGCCGGCCCCCTGATCGCCTGCCTGATGCTGGGCAACCTGTTTAAGGAGTCCGGCGTGGTGGAGCGTCTGAACAAGACCGCCCAGAACGAGCTGATGAATATCGTCACCATCTTCCTGGGCATCTCCGTAGGCGCTACGGCCACCGCCACCACCTTCCTGTCCTTCCAGACCATCGCCATCATGTGTATGGGCGTTGTGGCCTTTGGATTCGGCACTGCGGGCGGCGTGCTGCTGGCCAAGTTCATGAACCTGTTCCTCAAGGAGAAGATCAATCCCCTTATCGGCTCCGCCGGCGTGTCCGCGGTGCCCATGGCGGCCCGCGTGTCTCAGGTGGAGGGCCAGAAGGCCAATCCCGCCAACTTCCTTCTCATGCACGCTATGGGCCCCAATGTGGCAGGCGTTATTGGCTCTGCCATCGCTGCCGGCGTGCTGATGGCGCTGTTCGGTTAATCCTTCTCTGGCGGGCCCTTCGGGCCGTCACGGGAGTTGTTTCTTTAACCGGCTCCGGGGCGTCTCGCCCGGAATTTTGCAACGGCCCCGTCGAGGGGCCGTGCAAAACCGGATTGTGTATGACCTCCTGATGGGTGCGCTGCACAGTCCCGGACTCCTCGCCTGCTTTTCCCGCGCAGGAAAAGTACACCCCGCCCGGCAGGGCGGAAAAAGCCTCCGCCGCCCCGCAGGGGCGGCAAAATGAAAGGAGTGTTTCAATGGAAACAATGGAATTTCTGTCTAAGAAACCCCTCTTGATTACCGATACCATCCTCCGCGACGCCCACCAGTCCCAGGCGGCCACCCGCATGACCATCGAGGACATGCTCCCCGCCTGTGAGATCCTGGACTCCATCGGCTACTACTCCCTGGAGTGCTGGGGCGGCGCGACCTTCGACGTGTGCATGCGCTTCCTCAACGAGGACCCCTGGGAGCGGCTGCGCACCCTGCGCAGGCACCTGCCCAATACCAAGCTGCAGATGCTCTTCCGCGGCCAGAACATCTTGGGCTACAAGCACTACGCCGACGACGTGGTGGACGCCTTCTGCCGCAAGTCCATTGAGAACGGCATCGACATCATCCGCATTTTCGACGCCCTCAACGACGTGCGCAACCTGGAGCAGGCCATCAAGTCCACCAAGAAATACGGTGGCACCGTGGAAGCCACCCTGTCCTACACTATCTCCCCCATTCACAACGAGGACTACTTCGTGAAGATGGCCAAGGAGCTGGAGCAGATGGGCGCGGACACCCTGTGCATCAAGGACATGGCCAACCTCCTGCTGCCCATGGACGCCTACTCCCTGGTCAAGCGGCTCAAGGCGAGCGTCAAGATGCCCATCCATCTCCACACCCACAACACCACCGGTACCGGCGACATGGTGTACCTTATGGCCGCCTACGCCGGCGTGGACATCGTGGACACCGCTCTCAGCCCCCTGGCCAACGGTACCGCCCAGCCCTCCACCGAGTCTCTGGTGGCCACTCTCCAGGGCACCGTCCGGGATACCGGGCTGGATCTGAACAGGATGAGCGACGCCGCCGTCCATTTCCGGAAGGTTGCCCAGCGGCTGAAGGATACCGGATCTCTGGACCCCAAGGTGCTGAACGTGGACACCAACACCCTGCTCTATCAGGTGCCCGGCGGCATGCTGTCCAACCTGATCAGCCAGCTCAAGCAGGCCGGCAAGGAGGACAAGTATTACGACGTGCTGGCGGAGAT
>CAJUOT010000114.1 GCA_910588135.1 uncultured Oscillospiraceae bacterium
TCTCCGACTCCTACTTTGCCGAGCAATCCATCATCCAGGCCCCGGTTGATTTGGAGAAAGTGGATTACATTCAATTTGGCAACCAACAGATCAAAATGGGCTGATACAGAAAGCGCCGCCCCCTCTGGGGCGGTGCTCAGGCTGGCGAAAATACTTTTTCGCCAGCCTGAGCAAGTTTTTCAGAACTTTAAAAAGTTCCGAAAAACTTATGATTGAAAACGAAAGGAACCCCTCCTGGGTTCCTCTCGTAACTCTCTTCCTTCCCGCCGAGGAAGGTTTTTACGGTTTTTCGACACTCTGAGGGCCGTCTCTTAGGCGGCCCGTCCCCTGAACCCTTGGCGGCTTTGAAAAAACGGGGCGGACCTGCGTGCCCGCCCTTCTCCCGGGGCGCCCCTTCGGCAAGAGGCAAATCCGGGAAATCACATAACGAAATGAGGAGATCACCATGGCATACAAACTCAGGCAGACCGACGAAGACGTTTTGATTTGCGAAGGCGCCCAGGTCTGCGGCGACGTGACCCTGGGTAAGGGGGTAAACGTCTGGTATAACGCCGTCCTCCGGGGGGACGACGGGGCGATTACCGTTGGAGAAAACACCAATATCCAAGACTGCGTCATTCTCCATGAGGAGACCCATGTGGGGGCGGGCTGTACCATTGGCCACGGGGCCATCGTCCACGGCTGCACCGTGGGGGACAATGTCCTGGTGGGCATGGGAGCCACCATACTCAACGGCGCGAAAATCGGGGATGACTGCATTGTGGGGGCGGGAGCCCTGGTTACCGGGAAGCTGGACGCCCCCGCCGGGTCCATGATTTTGGGAAGCCCCGCCAAGGTGGTCCGCCCCCTGACGGCGGAAGAGGTGGAGCGGAACCGCCGCTCCGCCCAGGGCTACCTGGAGCTGGCGGAGCGCTGCCGCCGGGGGTAAGGCCATGGACTGGAACCGGGATCAAATCAAGCAGCGTTTGTTGGTGGTTTGCGGCGGCGTGGCCTTCTACTGCGCCCTGCAAAACCTCCCCGCTGTGGCGGGGGCCCTTCACTGGGTGCTGGGGGTGCTCTCCCCCTTCCTGGTGGGCGGGGCCATCGCCTTTATTTTAAGCGTCCCCATGCGGGCCATCGAGGCCGGTCTCCCCCGGGGCAGGCGCTGGAAATCGCTCCGCCGTCCCCTGGCCCTGGTGCTGACGCTGGCGGCCATGACCGGCGTGGTGACCCTGGCGGTCTGCGTCATCAGCCCCGGCGTTGGCGACGCGGTGCGGTCCATCACCGGCCAGCTCCCCGCCGCCATCCGGCGGATGGAAAAACATCTGGCGGAGCTGGAGGCCTGGCTTCCCCAGCTGGAGACCTTCGCGGCGGGCCTGGAATTTGACTGGAGGGACCTGACGGAAAAAGCCGTCTCCCTGGTCCGGGACTGGGGCGGCGGGCTGGTGTCCTCCGGCGGCGTCCTCATGGCCGGGGTGGTCAGCGGCGTCAGCACCTTTGTCATCGGCCTGATTTTCTCCTTGTATTATAGAGTAGTAGTTATTAAAGCCCCTCTCCAAGGGCTGTGCTACACTGTAAGGGATGCTGTGGATTGGTTGGTTTCTCCTACCACTTGGATGGTTCGTAAAAGGTTCCAACCACAGCCCTTTGCAGTTTTGTTGATCAGTTAAATACCGCCAGACGGTTTATGTGGAACAAGGCTACAAAAGCAAAGTGTCCTGTGGACGCAGCATCACAAGTTTTCCGTTGGAGGTATTGTTATGATTTGCGTTGGTATTGATGTGGCAAAGGACAAGCACGACTGCTTCGTCCTCAACTCAGAAGGTGCCGTCCTGGCGGATGTGTTCACCATCGCCAATAACCTGGAGGGCTTCAACACTCTTCTGGACAAGCTCCGGGCCTGCGCCACACCCCAAGACAGCATAAAAGTAGGGCTTGAGGCGACCGGGCATTACAGCTACAACATCCTTGGGTTTCTTCTTGACAACGGTCTGGCCACCTATGTCTTGAACCCTCTGCGTACGAACCTTTACCGGAAAAGCCTCAGTCTCAGGAAGACGAAGACAGACCGAGTGGACGCGCGAACGATTGCGGCTATGCTTCTGTCCGATGCGGGCCTCAAGCCCTACACGGA
>CAJUOT010000115.1 GCA_910588135.1 uncultured Oscillospiraceae bacterium
CCGCGATGTCCGCCTCGTTCCGCTCCACCGCCTGATAGCTGCCGTGGATATGGGAAACGGCCTCCCGGAGCTGTTCCGCAAGGTCGGCGCCGGGAGTGGGGGCAACGGTGCATTCCTCCCGCCCGTACTGTGTGCTTTCGGTCGTCAGCTCGCCCAGCACCATCTCAGGATGGTCTACAAAATAGCTGTTGAGGGTAAGGCCCTCCGGGGTCTGCCCCAGGTGTACCCAGTCCGGCTCGATGTCGATGGGGCGGTCCCGCTTTTGCAGGAACAGGATGTCCGACACCACCTCCGTCCCGGCGTTGGCTCTGAAAGCGTTGTTCGGCAGACGGATAGCCCCCAGCAGCTCCGCCCGCTGCGCGATATACTTCCGGGCGTCGGGGCTTTTGGCGTCCATCGTGTAGCGGCTGGTGACAAGGGCCACCACGCCGCCCGGACGCACCTGGTCGATGGCCTTGGCAAAGAAATAGTTGTGGATGGAGAAGCCCAGCTTGTTATAGGGCTTGTCGTTCACCTTGTAGTCGCCGAAGGGTACATTCCCGACACAGAGGTCGAAGAAGTCCCGCCTGTCGGTGGTCTGGAAACCGGCCACCTTGATGTCCGCCTCCGGGTACAGCTTCTGGGCGATGCGCCCGGTGATGGAGTCCAGCTCCACACCGTAGAGGCGGCTGCCCGCCATGCTGTCCGGGAGCAGGCCGAAGAAATTGCCCACGCCCATCGAGGGTTCCAGGATGTTGCCGGTGGTAAAGCCCATATTGCCCACAGCCTCATAGATAGCCTTGATGACGGTGGGGCTGGTGTAGTGGGCGTTCAGGGTGGACGCTCTGGCGGCGGCGTATTCCTCCGGGGAAAGGGCGGCGTACAGTTCCCTGAACTCGCCTGCCCAGCTATCTTTTTTCTCGTCAAAGGCATCCGCCAGACCGCCCCAGCCCACATAGCGGGAAAGGACCTCCTGCTCCTCTGGCGTGGCGTCCCTGCCGTCGAACTCCAGCTCATGCAGGAGGTTGATGGCGTCCATGTTGGCCCGGAACTTCGCTTTGGGTCCGCCCTCGCCCAGATGGTCGTCCGTAATGCGGAAATTGCGGGCGGCGGGCTGTTGGGTCTGCTCCGGCTCCCCGAAATGCAGCCGTTCAACGACCACATCAAAGGGCAGGCCGTTCTTATCGCCGGGATAGATGGTCTCGGCGGTGGCGGTGACTTCTGGCTTCGGGCCAACCTGGTCTGAAGCTGGCCTTACATCTAACTTGTGCGCGTTTTGCGCCCAAGTTGGGTCTGGGTGGAGAACTGATTGGACCTGTTCCCGCAGTCCGGGGGTATCTTTCAGTTCGGCCCCGTCAATGAACGCATACGCCTCGTCCCATGTCTTGAAGGAGGTAGGATACCCGCCTGTCAGGTCTCCAGCGCGGAAGATAAGGGGGTCCAGGGCGGTATTGGAAAGCGGGTCATAGAAAAATCCTGCCGTCTGCATGGCATCCACGATACGCCGCTGTCCAGGCTCCAATGCGGCAATGGCCGTTTGCGTCTGACGCTGGTAGTCCGCCGCCCATTTTTCAACATCCGCAAAAGGATCTTCTTCCCTCTGTGCGGAAAGGATATGCTCGACCGCATCCCGGTCGGCCTCCGCAAAGCTGAATGTGACATCGCCGTTCTCATGGACGAACCGCGCCGTGGAGATGCCGGCCTCGCCCATCTGCTCCTCCAGGACGGGGGCCTCCTCCACCGTGACCCTCACCCGGTAATTGGGGGTCGTGACCTCGATCTTCGCACCGGGCAGGAATGCGTTGTTCCTGACATCCGCCCAGAGCATCCGCTCCAGCCTCTCCTTGCTCTCAGCGCGGAGGACGGGATAGGCCAGCGTAGGGTCACGGAGCTGGACATCGAACAGGCCGATCTCCTCCACGATATAAGCCGTGTCCTCCAGATAGACGGTATCGCCCACCTGATAGGTCGGCTCCTGCGGTGCGGCAGTGCTTTT
>CAJUOT010000116.1 GCA_910588135.1 uncultured Oscillospiraceae bacterium
GGCAACGAGATGACCGACGTGCTCCGGGAGTTCCCCGAGCTGGTGGACCCCCGCACCGGCGAGACGCTGATGAAGCGCACAGTGCTCATCGCCAACACCTCCGACATGCCCGTGGCCGCCCGGGAGGCATCCATCTACACCGGCATCACCATCGCCGAGTACTTCCGGGACATGGGCTACGATGTGGCCGTCATCGCCGACTCCACCTCCCGCTGGGCCGAGGCCCTGCGCGAGATGTCCGGCCGCCTGGAGGAGATGCCCGGCGAGGAGGGCTACCCCGCCTATCTGGCCTCCCGTCTGGCCCAGTTCTACGAGCGGGCCGGCTCCGTGTCCTGCCTGGGGTCCGAGGAGGACCGCCGGGGCAGCCTGACCGCCGTGGGCGCCGTGTCCCCCCCGGGCGGCGATCTGGCCGAGCCCGTCAGCCAGGGCACCATGCGCATCGTGAAGGTGTTCTGGGCGCTGGACGCGTCCCTGGCCTACAAGCGCCACTTCCCCGCCATCAACTGGCTCACCTCCCACTCCCTGTACCTGGACTCCCTCAAACCCTGGTTTGACGAGAACCTGGGCAAGGAATTCCTCCAGAACCGGGAGCAGGCCATGGGCATCCTCCAGCAGGAGTCCAGCCTGAACGAGATCGTGCAGCTGGTGGGCAAGGACTCCCTGTCCCCCACCGACCAGCTCACCCTGGAGACCGCCCGTATGGTCCGTGAGGACTTCCTCCAGCAGAACTCCTTCGTGGACATCGACTCCTTCTCCACCTACGACCGGCAGGAGAAGCTGCTGGCCATGATCCTGGACTACGACAAGCTGTGCCGGGCGGCCATTGCCAAGGGCGCGCCCACCACCGGGCTGTTCGACATACCCGCCCGGGAGCGCATCGGCCGCGCCAAGAGCGTGCCCGCCGACGAATATGCCCAGGTGTACGCCGACATCTCCGCCTCCATGGAGAAGGAGATTGACGAGGTCGTCAGAAAGGCTGGTGAGGAACTGTGATCCGAGAGTATAGAACCATCCAGGAGATCGCGTCCCCGCTGATGATGGTCAAAATGGTGGAAAACGTCACCTACGACGAGCTGGTTGAGGTGGAGCTGCCCGACGGCGGCATCCGCCGGGGCAAGGTGCTGGAGGTCAACGGCGACACCGCCGTGGTGCAGCTCTTCGAGTCCGCCGCCGGCATCAATCTGGCCCAGTCCAAGGTCCGCTTCCTGGGCCATCCCCTCCAGCTGGGCGTGTCCGGCGATATGCTGGGCCGGGTGTTCAACGGCATGGGCGCGCCCATCGACGGCGGCCCCGCCATCCTGGCCGAGGAGTACCGGGACATCAACGGCCTGCCCATGAACCCCGCCGCCCGGGACTACCCCGACGAGTTCATCCAGACCGGCGTGTCCACCATCGACGGGCTGAACACCCTGGTGCGCGGCCAGAAGCTGCCCATCTTCTCCGGCTCCGGCCTGCCCCACGCCAATCTGGCCGCCCAGATCGCCCGTCAGGCCAAGGTGCTGGGGGACGACGCGGGCAACTTCGCCGTGGTGTTCGCCGCCATCGGCATCACCTTCGAGGAGTCTGAGTTCTTCGTCCAGGAGTTCAAGCGCACCGGCGCCATCGACCGCACCGTGCTGTTCACCAACCTGGCCAACGACCCCGCCGTGGAGCGCATTTCCACCCCCCGCATGGCGCTCACCGCCGCGGAGTATCTGGCCTTCGAGAAGGATATGCACGTGCTGGTCATCCTCACCGACATCACCAACTACGCCGAGGCCCTCCGCGAGGTGTCCGCCGCCAAGAAGGAGGTCCCGGGCCGCCGCGGCTTCCCCGGCTACCTGTACACCGACCTTGCCACCATGTACGAGCGGGCGGGCCGCCAGCTGGGCAAGCCCGGCTCCATCACCATGATCCCCATCCTCACCATGCCCGAGGACGACAAGACCCACCCCATCCCCGACCTGAC
>CAJUOT010000117.1 GCA_910588135.1 uncultured Oscillospiraceae bacterium
TACGACCAGCCGTCCGCACCGCTGGCCCGTCAGGTCAATTAACCTTCCCACGCCTGAACTCCTCCTTTGCGGCGCGGTAACATATAGCCTGCCCGTAGTAGAAAGACAGGATGAGCGCATCCGATACGCCTACTGAATCGGAAAAGTCCATCATGGCCCGAAGGTCTTTGACACTGGCATTTCTGTACTCCAAAATTCTTTTGGGAATACGGGTGCGCTCAATGTACCGCTTGATTTTCTGGACGTCGGCTTCACCGGGAAGATTTTTCTTGCCCTCCACCATATGTAATTCCTCCTATTACAATATAATTTGGTTGGAACCCTCGGCAGCCAGCCGGGGGTTTCGTCCGTCTCGTGCCAAAGCTACAATAAGAGGAGCAACTGGCTGACCATATCCTCCTTGGGCAGAAAAGTCCGTTTTTAAGACTGTCAGCCATCCTCTTGTTGCGGCGTTCGGTTTAAGCAGGTTGAGCCTTGAGTTCGCGTCACCCAATAGATTGGATCGGCAGCGAGAAAAAGATGGGTTCCGGTTGCGAATTTTGTATTGGGGGAATGAACGTGAACTGTGTAGGCGTTGATGTTTCCAAAGGCAAAAGCATGATCGCCGTCATGCGTCCTTTGGGGGAGCTGGTGATCCCGCCCTTTGAGGTGGGACACACCGGCATTGAGTTGTGTGAGCTGTCGAGCCGGTTGAGGGAACTGGGCGGCGAGACCCGTGTGGTGATGGAGGCCACGGGGAACTACCATTTGCCGGTGGCCAGCTTCCTCCACGATTCTGGGTTTTACGTTTCCGTGGTGAACGCCATGCTGGTGCATGGCTACGGGAACAACAGCCTGCGGCGGGCCAAGACCGACAAGAAAGACGCGATCAAGCTGGCCAACTACGGACTCGACCACTGGCTGGCACTGCCCAGATACATCCCGGAGGATGAAGTGCGGCTGATGCTGAAAACTACATACCGCCAGTACCAGCAGTGCGCCAAGGTGCAGACCATGCTCAAAAACAATCTGATCGCCTTGCTTGACACCGCGTTTCCAGACGCAAACCGCCTGTTTGCAAGCCCTGCCAGGGCGGACGGTAGCGAGAAATGGGTGGACTTTGTTGCCGCCTTTTGGCATTGCGAGTGTGTCTGTGGGTTGTCCGAAAAGGCATTTGCAGCCAAGTACCAGAAGTGGTGCAAGAAGCACGGCTATAACTTCAGCCAGGACAAGGCGCTGGACATCTACGCCTCCGCCTGTGGGCATTTCAGCGTCATGCCCAAGACCGATACGGCCAAGCTCCTGGTGGAACAGGCGGTGTCCCAGCTTCGGGCCGCTTCCGCCGCCCTGGCCACGCTCCGAAATGAAATGCAGTCCCTGGCGGCATCCCTGCCGGAATACCCTGTTGTGATGGGGATGTTCGGCGTTGGCCCGGCCCTTGGCCCCCAGCTCATGGCGGAGATCGGCGATGTGCGCCGCTTCCACTCCAAGAAGGCGCTGGTGGCCTTTGCGGGTATCGACGCTCCGCCGTACCAGTCCGGCCAGATGGAAGTCCGCAGCCGGAGCATCTCCAAACGTGGCTCCTCAGCCCTGCGCAGAACGCTGTTCCTGGTGATGAGCGTGATCCTCCAGCACTCCCCATCTGATAACCCGGTGTACCAGTTCATGGACAGGAAACGCACCGAGGGCAAGCCCTACCGCGTCTACATGATGGCCTCTGCCAACAAGTTCCTGCGTATCTACTATGCCACCGTGAAGCGGCATCTGGACAGTCTCGAAGCCTAACATCCAACCTCGAATCCGCTTATCTCAGGCCAGCGCCAAAAAATTTCAATGGCGGTGGCTTGGTTTTCTATACCCTTTTTGCGGTGCCTAAAAAATCCCGCTTCCCTTCAATTTAGCTCTTGACTTTTATTAGCAGGTCT
>CAJUOT010000118.1 GCA_910588135.1 uncultured Oscillospiraceae bacterium
GAGCAGCTGATTTGTAATCAGCAGGTCGGGGGTTCGAATCCGTCCACCAGCTCCACCATCTTCCGCCAATTGAATAGGGAGGAGTACCCAAGTGGCCAAAGGGGACAGACTGTAAATCTGCTGGCTTTGCCTTCGATGGTTCGAATCCATCCTCCTCCACCAGAAAGTGAGTGACCCCGTCAGGGGTTGCTCATTTTCTATTTGCTTATTCCGCTGCGCGGGATTTGCGGCTGGGGCCGCCCTGCGGACGGCTTTGCGGGGGGGCCTGTCTGGAAGGGTGTCCAAATGCGTGCGGTGGAAGATTCCGTTTGACAGATCAAGATCGAACCCCCTTTCCAATTTAAAACGTTAGTTCGACTTTGCTTTTTAACGATACCATTCCTCCCAGGGAAAGTCAAGGCCGTGGGAGGAGATTGTTTTGAAAAAAATTAAAAAAAGGACCGGGAAAAGGGACAGCCGGCCTCAATGCGTTGCACGCCCGCACCGGCAGAACCCGCGCCGGCGGGGACTTTTGGTCCGGGACGTTGCCCAGGGGAATGCCGGAGAGCGGCGGGGAAAAAAGTCCGGCGCGGCCAACAGCCGCGCCGGGAAATGGAATCTGATGGAAAAGGCGCAGGGAAGAGGGCGGGAGCCCGGATCAGCGCAGCACCGCGCCGCAGTCTTTTTCCAGCGCGTTCAGGATGGACTTCACATCCTCGTCCGCCTCCTCGCCGGTGAGGGAGCGGTCATCGGCGCGCAGGATCAGGTTGAAGGCCACCGACTTTTTGCCTTCGCCCAGGTTTTTGCCCCGGTAGACGTCGAACAGGGTGACTTCCTTCAGCAGCCCCTTTGCCCCCCTGCGGATGGCGCGCTCCAGCGCCCCCACGGTGACCTCCTCGCCGCACACCACGGCGATGTCCCGGGTGATGGGGGGGTACTTGGGCAGGGGGGCGTAAACCGGGTCCGCCCCGCGGGCGGCCAGCAGGGCCTCCACGCTCAGCTCCGCGCAGTACAGCTCGCTGTCCACGCCGTAGTTGGCGGCCACGGCGGGGTGAATCTGGCCCACCACGCCGATGTGCTGCGTCCCGCAGCGCACCCCGGCGCAGCGGCCCGGGTGATAGGACGGGTCGTCCTGACAGGGGTAGAACTCCGCGTCTGCGGCCCGCAGCTCCTTCAAAATGGCCTCCACCGCGCCCTTGATGGCGAAGAAGTCCATGCCGCCGCCGTAAGCGCCCAGGGTGAGAAATTTGGGCTCCACCGCCAGACCGTCCGCGCCGCCGGGCAGGTAGACCTTGCCCAGCTCGTAGAGCCGCACATCCCTGTTGCGGTAGTTATAGTTGCGCTGGAGCACTTCCAGCATGGAGGGCAGGGCGGTGGTGCGCATGATGGAGGTATCCTCCCCCAGGGGGTTGAGTATGCGCATACTCTCCCGCAGGGGCTCGTCGGGGGCCCAGCCGATCTTGTCGTAGGCGGAGGGGGAGATGAAGGAGTAGGTGATGATCTCGCTGTACCCGCAGGCGCGGCACACCGCGCCCAGGCGGTTTTCCACCTTCTGGTCGGCGGAATAGCCGCCCTTGGTGGTCTGCCCCCGCATGAGGGTGGCGGGGATGTTGTTGTAGCCGTGGAACCGGGCCACCTCCTCGGCCAGATCGGCCATGCGGCGCACGTCCCCCCGCCAGGAGGGGACGGACACCTGATCGCCCTCCACGCCGAAGTCCAGCTTTTTCAGGATGCGCGCCATCTCGTCCTCCGGCACATCAGTACCCAGCAGGGCGTTGATCTTGTCCGGCTCCAGCTTGAGCATGGTGGGCTGGGGTACGAAATTCAGGATGTCGATGACGCCGTCCACCACCTCGCCCGCGCCCAGCAGCTCCACCAGCTCGCAGGCCCGGTTCACGGCGGGCAGGGTGTTCA
>CAJUOT010000119.1 GCA_910588135.1 uncultured Oscillospiraceae bacterium
CACCTGGGGCTGTACGCCATCTCCACCGTGGGCATCATCAACAACGCCGAGGAGCTGGTGGAGGGGTATTTCAACGGCCACGCCCGGCAGTTCATGGCCATGAGCTCGGGCAAGGTGAATTCCACCGAGCTCACCGCCGCCCTCATCAACCAGAAGGACTCCCTGGTGGATGGCATCCGCTACGCCCAGGAGGTGATCGACGGCTCGTCCACCATCCTCATCCTCACCCCCGAGGGCATCGTGGCCGCCCGGGACAGGCTGGGCCGCCTGCCCGTTCTCATCGGGCAAAACTCCGAGGGCTGCTGCGTGTCCTTCGAGTCCTTCGCCTGCACCAAGGTGGGCTACGACAACGCCTATGAGCTTGGCCCCGGAGAGATCGTCCAGGTCACGCGGTCGGGCTGGGAAACCCTGGCCCCCGCCGGGGACAAAATGCGCATCTGCGCCTTTTTGTGGACCTATTACGGCTACCCCAACTCCAACTACGAGGGGCAGAATGTGGAGGTCACCCGCTGCCGCAACGGGGAGATCATGGCCCGGGCGGAGGCCGCAAAAGGCCCCCTGCCCGATGTGGACTGGGTGGCGGGGGTGCCCGACTCCGGTGTTCCCCACGCCATCGGCTATGCCAACGCCAGCGGCAAGCCCTTCGCCCGGCCCTTCGTGAAGTACACCCCCACCTGGCCCCGGTCCTTCATGCCCACCAGCCAGAAGGTGCGGGAGCAGGTGGCCAAGATGAAACAGATTCCCGTACCCGAGCTGATCCAGGGCAAAAAGCTGCTTTTCGTGGACGACTCCATCGTTCGGGGCACCCAGCTGCGGGAGACGGTGGACTTTCTCTACGGCGCCGGGGCCAAAGAGGTCCATATGCGCTCCGCCTGCCCCCCCATCATGTACGGCTGCAAATATCTGAACTTTTCCAGGAGCAATTCCTCTATGGAGCTGCTGGCCCGAAAAACGGTCCAGGAGCTGGAGGGGGACGAGGGGCAGCTTCACCTGGAGGAGTACGCCGACTCCTCCACCCAGAGGGGCCAGTGCCTGCTCAAGTCCATCTGCGAAAAGCTGGGCTTTGACTCCCTGGGCTACCAGTCCCTGGACGGACTGCTGGAGGCCATCGGCATCGACCGTGACAAGGTGTGTACCTACTGCTGGACGGGCAGAGAATAATAAAAAGGAGAGGGACACCATGATCGAATCAAGATGCGGCATCCTGTGCGACCAGTGCGAATACCGCCGCTCTGTGGGCTGCGCCGGCTGCGTCAGTATTGAGAAACCTTTCTGGGGCGACAGCTGCCCTGTGAAATCCTGCGCCGAGGGCAAGCCCCACGCCCACTGCGGCCAGTGCAGTGAGTTCCCCTGCCAGCTGCTGAATCAGTTCGCCTACGATGAAAAGCAGGGCGACGGCGGCAAGCGCATTGAGCAGTGCAGGCTCTGGAAAGGAGCGGAGCAATGAACCAATCCCATTCTCAATCCTACGCCGCCGCCGGAGTGGACATCGAGGCGGGGTACAAGGGCGTACAGCTGATGAAACAGCACGTGGAGCGCACCATGATTCCCGGCGTGGCCAGCGGCATCGGCGGCTTCGGCGGCCTGTTCGCCCCCGACACCACCGGGATGAAGGAGCCCATTCTCGTGTCCGGCACCGACGGGGTGGGCACCAAAATCCGGGTGGCCCAGCTGCTGAACCAGCACGGCACCATCGGCATCGACTGCGTGGCCATGTGTGTCAACGACATCGTGTGCTGCGGGGCCAAACCTCTGTTCTTCCTGGACTATATCGCCATCGGCAAAAACGAACCGGAGAAGGTGGCGTCCATCGTGTCCGGCGTGGCAGAGGGCTGCGTCCAGGCGGGCTGCGCCCTCATCGGCGGCGAGACCGCCGAGCACC
>CAJUOT010000120.1 GCA_910588135.1 uncultured Oscillospiraceae bacterium
TGCTGGGCCATTACTCCGCTGGATTCACCTTGTACACCTACGCTCATGTCACGACCTCCATGCAGAAGCAGGCGGCGAACGCGGTGGGGAATTTCCTCTCCGGCGCTCTCTGATGATTTCCGCTCCTAACTCTGGTATGGGTCACGGCTTGGGTCAAATCGGAGCCACAAAATTAAATCACCAGAAAAAGTGCAGAAAGCAAGAACAAAACCACGGAAATTCGTTGAATTTCCGTGGTTTTGGTACGCCCTGAGGGATTCGAACCCCCGGCCTTCTGGTCCGTAGCTTGTCTGAGAGTTCATGGTAAGCGATTTTTGCCCCGTTTGGTGCTGTTCGCTCAGAATATCAGCCGCCTCTCGTGCTGCCCATTCCGTTAATTCCGCAGGAAAATTTCCTGTTCTGGGTCAGGTTATGGGTCAACGTCAAAACCTGAGTTTCTCACGCGTATTTCAAGCGGCCCTTCGGCTCCGGCACCGGACGCCCCAGTTCCCGCGCCGACTCAATCCACTCCTGGGCAATCAGCTCCACATTGCGCAGCGCCTCCGCCGCCGTGGGTCCATCCGCCATACAGCCGGATAACTCCGGCACCTCGGCGATATAGGCCTCATCGTCTTCGCTCCAGTATAAGATGATCTCATATTTCATGAACGCCGTCCCCTAACTGGTATTTCAAAATCACTCCACGAACCTGTTTTACCTGATACGGCTTTGCCATGTTTCCCATGGGCTGGATATTGATGATTTCCTCTATGCCGGTCTTCATGTAGATAAAGTGGTCCCCTTTGATACAGCACTGGAACTCCAGCCGCTCCAGCACGAGCCGCAAATCAGAGAATAAGAAATTTTTGTCTCTGGTCCCGCTGAGAATTGCCAACAACAGCTTTTCATACTGGCTCATAGTTTCCCCGTCCCGTGCCGTATCACTCATACCGTTCTTGATACTCAATATAGCATATCTGCGGCGAAAAGAAAAGGGAACATCTTATGAATTTTTCTGACCGCTGCCCGTCTCAAGCCTGGTATAGGTCAGGTTCTGGGGAGACGGATATCGCGCATTTGCGCGGCCCCTTATTCCACAGGCATCTCCCACCCCGGGAACAGCTCAGAGAAATGCGGGAGCGGGACCCGGTTCCCATCCGCGTCTATCGTATTGGCGTTGAACCCGTCCGCCACCCAGCTGGAACTGTTGATAATGAGCTTGCGGGCCTCCAGGATTTTGGCCTGCTCCTCCTTGGATGCGGTTTTCAGGTCCCGGTAGGCAATCTTTTTCGCCTCGTCCAGCCCCCGTTCCGCCGAAACCTCGGTGCCGGCTTTTTCAGCCTGGCCACTTTCGGCCGTTTTCGGTTTGGCATCAGTGGCCTTGCCGGAAACTAAAATGGCCGGTTCCTTTTCCAGGAGCGTCAGCTTGTTCAGGTCTACCCGAATGTCGCCCAGGCTCACCGCTGTCACATCGGCGGGGTCCACAAGGCCGGGATGGGAATTGCTGACGAGACCCTGGGCGTTTGCCACGTCCTTCAGAGCGTCGAACGCCCGGTTTTCTCCGATGCCCGCCGCCTCCACAAATTTGCCGTCCTTCGTCCAGACGCCGGTCAAGCGAATAGGCTCCAGCTGCTGGCTGGTAATGTCCGCCTGCTTGGCCCCGTACTGTAGCTTCGCCCCGAAGGCGGTCACGGTAATTTCTTCTATCTCAATGGGAATCCCGTTCACGGTGACGTCCGCCGGACCCTTGTAGAGCCGGGGCTGGAGGCGCTTTGTGAGGGTGAAGGTGAAGTCATAGGGCCCGGAGAGGGTAAAGACGGGTTTAAAGCCGTCATCGGGCTTCGTCCAGTAAATATCTCCCTTTCGGTAAATGGCCAGATTTTCCAGGTGTACG
>CAJUOT010000121.1 GCA_910588135.1 uncultured Oscillospiraceae bacterium
CCGGCCTGCTGGCCATCGACTCCATGTTCCCCATCGGCCGGGGCCAGCGGGAGCTCATCATCGGCGACCGCCAGACCGGAAAGACCGCCATCGCCCTGGACACCATCCTCAACCAGAAGGGCAAGGACGTGGTGTGCATCTACGTGGCCATCGGTCAGAAAACCAGCTCGGTGGCCCAGCTGGCGGAAAATCTGGCCCGCCGGGGCGCCATGGAGTATACCACCATCGTCACCGCCCCCGCCGGGGCATCCGCCGCGCTGCAGTACATTGCCCCCTATGCAGGGTGTGCCCTGGCGGAGTACTTCATGTACCAGGGGGACGATGTGCTCATCGTGTACGATGACCTCTCCAAGCACGCCATCGCCTACCGGGCGCTGTCCCTGCTGCTGGAGCGCTCCCCCGGCCGCGAGGCCTACCCCGGCGATGTGTTCTATCTCCACTCCCGGCTGCTGGAGCGGTCCGCCCACCTGTGCGACGAGCTGGGGGGAGGCAGCATGACCGCCCTGCCCATTGTGGAGACCCAGGCGGGGGATGTGTCCGCCTATATCCCCACCAACATCATCTCCATCACCGACGGCCAGATCTTTTTGGAGAGCGACCTGTTCTTCTCCGGACAGCGCCCCGCCGTCAATGTGGGTCTGTCCGTGTCCCGGGTGGGCGGAGACGCCCAGACCAAGGCGAAAAAGTCCGCCGCCGGGGCCATCCGGCTGGAGCTGGCCCAGTACCGGGAGATGGAGGTGTTCACCCAGTTCTCCAGCGACCTGGACGACGCCACCAAGCGTCAGCTGTCCTATGGCCAGGGGCTGATGCGGCTGCTGCGCCAGCCTCAGTACGCCCCCCTGTCCCACCACCAGCAGGTCATTGTGCTCACCGCGGCGATGGACCACGTGATGCAGGACGTGCCGCTGGACAAGATGGATGAGTTCCGGACCGGGCTGCTGGCCTGCGTGGAGGGGGAGGGCGCGGACCTGTGCGCCCGCATCGACCAGACCGGCAAGCTGTCCGAGGACGACCGGGAGGAGATTCTGGACCTGGCTCGGGCGTATCTGGCCCGCTTCCAGGGCGGCGGAAAGCAGGGCGGCTGACATGGCTGGGACGAAGGAGATCAAGGACCACATCGACAGCGTCCAGGAGACCCGCAAGATCACCAGCGCCATGTATCTCATCGCCTCCACCAAGCTGCGAAAGGCCCGGCAGGAGCTGGACAACACCCGGCCCTATTTCGAGGCCCTGCGCCGGGAGATCAAGCGGATCTTCCGTACTGTGGGGGACGGGGCGGTGGACAGCCCCTATTTCTATCCCATGGAGGGTGAGCCCCCTCTGGACAAACCCAATGCCTGCCTGGTGATCACCGCCGACAAGGGACTGGCGGGGGCGTACAACCAGAACGCCATCAAGGAGGCGCTGAAGCTGCTGGAAACCCACCCGGACACCAAGCTGTACGTGGTGGGAGAGTACGGGCGGCGGTTTTTCGCCTCCCACGGCATCCCCATCGAGCACAGCTTCCTCTATACCGCCCAGAACCCCACCATGGCCAGGGCCCGGGAGATCAGCGCGCTGCTGCTGGACGGCTTCGACAACGACCGGCTGGACAAGATCTATGTGGTGTACACCGACATGGGCAACGGCGTGGACTTCCAGGCCAAATGCACCCGGGTGCTGCCCTTCCACCGGACCCATTTCGCCGACTCCGCCCTGGTGGAGCCGCCGGTGACCACCCCCTTCGAGTTTCTGCCCGATGTACAGGCGGTGCTGGACAGCATGATGCCCAGCTATGTGTCCGGCTTCATCTACAGCGCCCTGATCGACAGCTTCTGCTGTGAGCAGGAGGCCCGCATGA
>CAJUOT010000122.1 GCA_910588135.1 uncultured Oscillospiraceae bacterium
GGATGCCCCGGCCTTGCAGATAGGCCAGCATCATGGAGGGGAACCGGCTGGCCTTTGGCAGTTCAAAGGGCTTCGGAGGTTTCGGCTTGGGCTGTTCCTGGGGCGGCGGGGCGCGGTAGCCGCACAGAGCCTCCACCGCCCCTACAAAGTCCATCCCCCGGACCTTGATGAGATAGTCCAGCGCCGTCCGGCCCCCGATGCCCCGGCTGTTCCAGCACCATTTCCCATGGGAGATTTTCAAGCTGTCATGGGTCCGGGTACAGTATTCGTGAGGGCCGCAGCGTTTCAGCTCATGGGGTTCGTAGGTTTGCAAATAGGATAATAAATCCCATTCCTTTGCTTTTGCGATCTGTTCTTTGGTTACTCCTGGCATTCATTCACCCTTTCTTGCAAAAAAATAGAGGGACGACACTTGGGTCGTCCCTCACGTTAAAAGCTGGTATTCAATTTTGTCATACCCGGCGATTACCGGAACACTCAATCCTCCGGCTGGTCCAGGCCAAGCCGCTGGGCGATTTCTTCCGGCTTTAATCCGGCTTTGCTGGCGCTCTTAATCAAATCCTGGATTTTCTGCTTTTTGGTCTTACGGGGCTTGCGCGGCGGTTTGGGAGCGAGAATGTCCTTTTTCTTCTGCTCTAAAGCCGCGATCCGCTCCTTAACAGCCGTCTCCTTCTTATCGAAGTCCTCATTGGCGGCGTCTCTTTTAGCGGCAAGAGATTCCAGCTCTTGATTCAGCTTTTCAATCTTGCTGTCAACGGCCTCGGCCATCTGCTGGGGGGTGCGGCGGGTGCGCTTCGTGTTTTGCTCATCCATGATAACTGCTCCTTTTTGATGTAATATTTTCCGCTGAATCTAATCAGGAAAATTATATCCCAAAAACATCAATTCCAAATAACTTTTTTATCATAACACAGGATAAGCATTTTGAAAATAGGCTTTCAAGTAAAAATAGGCGGCGAGAGCGCAAAATACACGCTCCCGCCGCCCTCGCAGTCACAGCGATTCAAATTTCTTCAGCAGGTCGTTGATGCCCTGCCAGACCTCCGTATAGCCCTGACGCAAATCTTCCACGTCCTGGGCGTAGAGATTTCGGGTGCTGTTGCAGCGGCGGGCGATCTGGTTCACATTGCTGGAAATGGAGCGCAGGAGCTTCACCATCTCCATCACGCTGGACATATCCAACTGGACCACATATCCGTCCACCGCCATTTTCCGCAGGTACGCCCGCAGATTCATCGTCCCCAGCAGGGCCATTTTCCGGTCGATCACCTCCTTTTCCTCCGGGGACACCTTTGTGTAAAGGCCCACCGTCCGGCCCTCGTACTTTCTCACAGCGCCGCCTCCCTTCGCTGATCTCTTTCCGCGCCAGCAGCCACCGGCGCGGGTGGAACGTAGGAGCGCAGCGCCGCCCGGATGGACGGCTTATCACCGCTCAATACGGTAAGCGCGGGCGGCTCCGGCGCGGGGGCCTCGCCGTCCCCTAAATCCGCTTCATCCTCGCTGTCCTTGGATTTCTCCACTACCTTGGTCTTGGGTTTCTCCAGCTCCCGGTTGAGCTGGGTCAGGCGGGCGGACTTCTCCACCAGCTCATTTTCCTTGGGGAAGGGCCGTTCAGATTCTTCCTTGGCGTTCACCAGCTCCTTCTCCAGTCTCTCCAGATGGTTCTCATGCCCCTTGATTTTTTCGGCCATACCCTCTAAGGCGTTGTTGATACGGGTAACATTGCCCACCGGATCATCGGCCAGCTCCGCCGTATAGGTCAAATGCTGCTTCATCGTGATCTTGAACTTGGAGCCGGTACAATGAAGCTGCATGGGAAA
>CAJUOT010000123.1 GCA_910588135.1 uncultured Oscillospiraceae bacterium
TTCTGCGGTAAGCCACGGGACAGGTCGGGATACCGCCGGTGCATATGCTCATAAAACCTGTCCTGCCACTTTACAAGGCCCTGCGGCCCGCCGATCACGTCCTTGGAGGACAAGCGGCCCTTGGGGGTGATGGGGACAAAACAAAGGTGCATATGGGGAGTAGCCTCGTCCATATGCACCACGGCGGAGATGATATTCTCTTTTCCAAAATTGTCCTCAAAGAATTGATAGGCGTGGCTGAAATACGCCCGCTGTTCCTCCTGGCTCTTTGCCTTCAGCCAGTCAGGAGTGCCGCCCACAAAGCAGTCCTGAAGCACCACGCTGTCCTTGCGCCGCCGTGCCCCGGCCTGTTCGATACGGGCCAGCGCCGCTTCCCGGTAGGGGCCTGGGGGCTGGACGATGTGGTAATTCAGGCCGGTGCGCTCCCGGTCGATGTCGGGGTTGCTCTTGTATTCCTCTTTCTGCCGTTCGTGGTGCTTGTTGATACGGCCCACCGAGGGCAGCTTCCGTTTTTCTATCCGCATGATTGCGTAATTCGCCATAGCGACCTCCTTTGAGGAAGGATGTAAGAAGTCACATTGTCCCGTAGAAGCGGGCGGTATCTCCCATCCCTCCGTGCGTGTTTGGAACGGACGTGTTCAAGACCGGGCGGGGTCAGGTACACAACATTTGCGCCCGCAAAAAGATACCGCCATGCTTTGTTCACTCCCGCTCACAAAGCATAACGGTATCTGGCGGCGGCTGTGCTTCTCGCCCCGGCTCGCAGCACAACCGCCAACCCAGGCGCAAGTGTTGTGTAACCCACTACACCTTGCAAGCAAGGTGGTGGGCCAGAGGGCTTCCCTCTGGACTCCCTTCCGCACGACTTCATAGACCGTCCCCATCCGGCATCGACCATAGCCACACAGCCCCGGCCTTGACAGAGCGGACGCCCAAAAGCTGCTTCGCCTTTTTCGCCGTACTCTCCCCAACGCCCGCCGCCCTCAGCTTCTCCATGACCTCCCGCTGGGGCTTCGGCCCGTCCGAGAGAAGCTGACTTATTACCTCCTTGGCCTGCCGCATTTGGGTGTCAGGCCGGCCCAGGTTGGCGAACACATTGCCCAGCACTTCATCCGCTGTCCTGGCGGTTTCCTCAAGCCACTGGACAGCGCCGCCGCCTACTGAAAAGACGATGGCGCTGCCGGTAGGCCCCACGTTACACTTCACCTGGGCCATGATACGCTCGTCCGGGTGTTCCCGGTCTGTCCGGGCCACCAGCAGGACGCTCCGGGCAGCGCCCACGATGTCCACGGAGCCGACGGCCCGGTTGATGGCCTTTTGCCCGATTGCCTTGTTCATGTGGTGGACGATGAGGACGGCGCACCGCTGTTCCCTGGCGATCTCGATGAGGGGGCGGAACTGCCGCCGCACCTCGTTGGCGGCGTTGATGCCTGTTTCCTCCCCGATGTAGGCGGAGAGGGGGTCGAGGACAACAAGCCTTGCGCCCGTCTGCCTGACGGCTTGTATCAGCCGTTCATCGGAAAAGGAGAGATACCGCTCCTTCTCGCTGATGAACAGCAGGCGCTCCGGGTCGCCCCCGGCGCTGATGAACCGGGGGACGATGGTATCATCGGCGTCGTCCTCGCTGG
>CAJUOT010000124.1 GCA_910588135.1 uncultured Oscillospiraceae bacterium
TATGGCAAAATCCGCCTGGCCTGCATAATTGCTGTACTGCAAAGACGCGCTCATAAACTTTACTTCGTTCTGGTGCCGGGTGATCTGCGAAAGGAACCGCCTGCTTGCCCCTACAACGGCAATGGTAATTACCGCAAATTTCTGGACCGTCGGGTGGGGAAGGGCGCTGATGGCCGCCACAGTATCATCACTGAACGATTTTTCATAAAGGGCCATCAGATCGTCCATTGTGGCAATCCGGTGGCCCCTCTGGGTGAGCCGGGCGGCAAAGACCATGTTTTTCTCGGCCTCCCTGGCCGCCTGGCAGTTTAATATTTTTACTTCAATCCGTTTGATTGGTATGTCCCTCCTTTACAATGGCTTTCAGTAAGAACAGATAGTTGAGGCTGTCTGTGATCTTTTCCTCCCATGTGCTTATCCCGTAATCCGTATCATTGTCAAAGCACATGTCATACAGGGAAACGATATGCTTCGCCAGCATCCCGGCAAGGGCGCGCTCCGGCGTGGTGTGCTGCAAGGCTGCCGCCGCCTTAAAAGCCCCCAGCCGGTCCGTATCGTCCCCGGTATATTCCTTCGTTTTCTTTTGCAGTGTGTCGGCACAGAGCCGCACCTGCTCGTCAAATACGGCATTGACTTCCTGTTGTGTGATATGGCATCCCTCCTTTGAAAAATGGATTGTCCCGAATACTGTATAGAAGCCGGGACAGTTTTACTTGAAACAAAATGCGCATTATATTTCTTATCCGCTGCATTTCAGGCGCTCGGCAGATAAATCCAGTCGTGCATCAGGCACACGCTGGGTTCGTCCTCCCTGGGGACCAGGTGGTAGGTACATTCCCCGTACACGGTCCGCTTGTCCTCGATTTCCATGCCGTATGCCTTATAGAAGCGGTATTCCAGGTTGGAGATAATACACCGCAGTGTCTGCAGCGCCTCCCGCTGTGAGGTCACGACCAAATCCCGGTCAATGCTGCGCTTTAAGAACAGCAGGGATTTATAAAGCTGTACCTCCGTCCGGTAAGGGCGGTAATCCTCATGCTCCAGCCAGCCGCTAAAGGCCACCGGCCCGCTCTGGATCACGTCACGTTCCGGGTGGTAATACTCGTAGCAGTCCAGGTTTGCCGTGTTCAGAAGATAGAGCATTTCCCGGACCTCATTCTCCGGCATATCATAGAACCGCAGAAGGGAGCGGTACAGATGGACGTAGCCGGGTATCGAAACAATGGTATTCACCATAGAAAAATCCTCCTATATAGCAGGTGCGGGAGCAGACAGCCCCCGCACCGGTTTCCAATATTCTTGTTAATCGTTTACAGCCGCCAGCTTTCCCATGACGATAAAGCGGCTCTTGCCTCCGGGCGTACAGGTGGAAAGGGTCAGCACTTTATCGCTGCTTGTCACCGTGACGTCCGTTTCCACAACGGAACGCTCTGCCATAGCGGTAAGCCATGTGGTGTAGGCCCCGTCATCCTTGAAGCTAAGCCTCCAGGGAGAAGTGTCGCTGCTGGACTCTCCGGGGCTTGCCACAAATGCCGTGAAAATCTCCACGACATAGCCGCCGCCAGGGGTGACAAGGTACATCTGCGGGTGTCCGTCAAAATAACTCTGTTC
>CAJUOT010000125.1 GCA_910588135.1 uncultured Oscillospiraceae bacterium
GGTAGTCAAAGGCGTGCATGGGCTGGCCGTACTCCAGCATGACGTAGTTGGTGATATCCACGATGTTGTTGATGGGCCGCACGCCCATGGCCCGCAGGCGCTCCCGCATCCACTTGGGGGAGGGGGCGATCTTCACGTTGCGCACCATCCGGGCGGTGTACCGGGGCACCAGATCGGCGGCAGGGGTCTCCACGTCCAGCAGGTCGGGGAGCACACCGTCCGCCCCGCCCTTGACCACCGGCTCGTGGAGGGTGAGGGGCACGTCAAAGGTGGCCGCCGCCTCCCTGGCCAGCCCGATGACGGACAGGCAGTCCGGGCGGTTGGGGGTGATCTCAAACTCCACCACGTGGTCGTCCGCACCGATGACGGGCTTGATATCGTCTCCGGGCTTGCAGTCCTCATGGAGGACGAAGATGCCGTCTGGGATGCAGTGGGGAAACTCCTTCTGTTCAGCGTGAAGGTCAGCCAAGGTGCAAATAGCGCCGGTCTTGGTGTTGTAGGCCAAAAGGTCGCCCTCGTGGATGTTGGCGCATTTTGTCATGATCTCCGGCGTGCTGCTGCCATCGCAGACCATCACGGTGTAGAAACCGGGCTCATAAGCGCTGGGAGTCACTTCCAAAGCGTTGGCGCACACCACCGGGCCGTAGATCTTGTCCCCCGGCTGGATGTCGGCGGGGATGGAGGGCTTGGCCGGGTCGATGGGGTGGTAGTCGCCCAGAATGGCGGCGGCGGTGATGGCGGCGTAGGGGAAGTCCCGCTCGTCCAGCCCCAGCTCGTCCAGGCCGCACATCATGCCGTCGGACAGCACCCCCCGCAGCCTGCCCCGCTCGATCTTCTTGCCGCCGGGGAGGGTGGACTTGTGCAGGGCCACGGGGACCAGATCGCACTCATGGATGTTCCACGCCCCGGTGACGATCTGGAGCGGCTCCGGCTGCCCCACGTCCAGCTGGCACACCCACATATGGTCGGAATCGGGGTGGCGCTCCATGGAGAGGATGCGGCCCACCACCACGTTGGAAATCTCAGCGCCTAAATCGGCGGTGCCCTCCACCTTGGAGCCGGACAGGGTCATGGCCTCGGCGAAGGTCTTGTCGTCGGCGTTGATCTGGACAAACTCATTGAGCCATTTTCGGGATAGATTCATATGAAAAACTCCTCATTTATTGATCGGTTGAATATCTCAACGTCCCCCGCAGGGCAAGGCCCCTTTATCAAAGGGGCTCCCGAGCGAAGCGAGGGTGGGGATTGTGGTCTTCTGGAAACGTGCCGGCCACCGCACAATCCCCCGTCATCCGCTTCGCGGATGCCGCCCCCTTTTGCCTAAGGGGGCTTTTTCGCCTGCGGGCGGGACGGGGATTGTTCATTTAAAACTGTTCCAGGAACCGCACGTCGTTCTCGAAAATCAGCCTCAGGTCGGAGATCTTGAACCGGCGCATGGCGGTGCGCTCCAGCCCCATGCCGAAGGCCCAGCCCGACCACTCGTCCGGGTCGATGCCCGCCATCTCCAGCACCCGGGGGTGGATCATCCCCGCGCCCAGAAGCTCGATCCAGCCCTCGCCCTTGCAGGTGGGGCAGCCCGCGCCGCCGCACTTGT
>CAJUOT010000126.1 GCA_910588135.1 uncultured Oscillospiraceae bacterium
TTCAACGGGGAAGCTTCTTAGGTTTTAGCAGGGTTTTTCTTAAAAAATCTTTAAGAACTGCAAATATTGTGTGCGCCTTCTTCTCATCATTTCCAAATATTCAGCTCATCTTTTCTATAAATGCGCACTTTTTTCTGTTCGTTATTATATACAAATATCTTCCGTTAGTAACAAGGCGCACAGCAAAATGGATTGGGATCTATCCCGGCCCCTCCAAATCCCCAAGCGCCTGGGATTTTTCTTATCCCCGCCTCTCCATCTCATCAGCCCGCATGAGCATGGCGGCGGCCAGCTTCAGCCCAGCTTCCCCAGGCGGTACAGCGCGGTCATCACCCGGCAGAAGTCCTCGGACACGTTCAGTTCCCCGCTCCCCGTGCCCTTCAGGGCTCCCTTCTGTACCAGCAGCTGGATAGGCTCCTTGTACCAGCTGGGCACATCGGCCAGCGTCTTATAGTAGGTCATCTCGTCGTCCTCCTTTGTCGTCTGCGCGGGCTTGTCCGCCACAGAATAATCCACCCCCGGCAGCTTGCCGTGCTTCGTCCACCTGCGGCTCCCCGCGGTGCCGGAAACCAGCTTCTGCGAGACGTTGGCGCAGGTGGAGCGCTGCACCCCGCCCTGCCACTTGGGGGTGCTCTCCACCACCACGCCGCCGCCCACGTACACCCCGATATGCCCGTCCATCCACACCGCCTCCCCGGGGACGATGCCGGAAAAGTCGGTGGACACCTCCCGGCAGGCGTCAATCATCTTTTTGGCGTCGTAGTCGGGCACGCCATTGCAGGCGTAGCCCGCCCCGCCGTAAATAAGGGACAGGTCGCCGCACCAGCCCCACAGGATGCCCTTGATGAGGCCCACACAGTCGAAGAGGAAGCCCTTGCCCTTGATGGCGTTGGCGCGGGCCAGCCACTGCCGGTTGGTCTTGGCGTTGCTACCCTGGGTGGTGGCCCGGGTAATCATCTTCTCGCTGGCCGGCCAGCCCCAGGGGCCCAACATATAGGCCGTCTTACAGCCGGTGGCGATAGCCAGCAGCTGGGCGCAGAACGCCGCGGCGGTCATGATAAAATTCATGCGCCGTCACCGTCCTCCCCGCCCAGCTTGTCCCCCGCGCCGTCCACGGCGCTCTTGCTCACGGCCAGCAGCTTCACCAGCCACTTGGGGACCGGCGCGCCCATGGCCGCCGCGTTCTCCGCCATGCTGCCCAGCTCCGTCACGATGTACCACACCAGCACCACCGGGCACACCAGCCCCGGGTACTGAATGGGCAGGGCCAGCACCGGCAGGTTGGCCAGCACCAGCGAGATGAGCATATCCGCCCCGGCGGCCACGATGACCACCACAATCATCCCGCACTTGTGCCAAATGCCCTCCCGGGCGCGGGCGCTGCTCCAGCCGCCCCCCTTGGCCGCCGCCAGCGACCCGGTGAGGTAGTCCAGGACCATGGCCCCGATCCAGCCCACCACCAGCCAGCCCCACAGCCCGGTGAGCACCCCCAGCAGCGCGGCCACCCAC